>CALMAQ010000124.1 GCA_937859745.1 uncultured Verrucomicrobiota bacterium
TCAGACCGGGAAAAACGTCAGGATCGCGACCGTGGTAAATGTCAGAATAGATGGCGGGAAGCGTCCACTAGGACATGGCGGAAGCCGCCGAAGAACGCGTTTTTGACCGGGAAAAACGTCAGGATCGCAGTTCTCGGGAGTCGCGGGCGACGGACACGGGAAAACGTCAGGATTGGAAGAGCCCACCGGGGAAAACGTCGGGATGCTACCGGGAAAAACGTCAGGATGATCGGGGGTAAAACGTCAGGATCGAAGGGCCTCTTGCCGGGGAAAATGTCAGGATTGACCCGGAAAAACGTCAGAATTGCGCTAAAAGCTCGCCCGCATGGAAACGACCTGGAAAAACGTCAGGATCATGTGAACAAGCAGCCGTTTTCTCCTCTGAAAGTCCCGACACCACGACTTCGGTGGTCCAGCACCAGTTTCGCCGGGAAAAACGTCAGGATTGCCCGACAAAAAGTTCGCCTAAGAACTAAGAACAACCAAGAACCATAAAGAACGATGAAGACTTTGAACGCCAAATAGGAAAGGCTGACCAAACACGCGCCAACCAGCACTCGAAATCCACGCTGCAGGATATCCCACTGCCGACTTATCTCCCTCCAGCTCGGCTGGAACGATCTGGCACACAACGCCGGTAAGCAGTCGAAATAAATCCGATGCTGACCACTCCACCGCCTTTTGTGTGCACCCAGGAAAACTTTGCCGAAACGGGTTTCCGCCGACCGCCTGCCGCACAAGATAGATTCTCCCTTGTATACAAGCGTGATTTTCGACGCGCGGGCCGGTCAGATTTTTGGCTCTCGCTTTTCCGGGCCGGGTTCCCCACTGGCTTCACGTGCTAAATCGCCGGTTGTATACAAGGCAATACCGGCCGTTCTCCGCATTGCCCATTTCCATGTTCCATCACCCTTCTAACCGTGCCAATATGGACCGGGAACCGGAAATTGAACTTGGTTACCCTTTCAAGGGTGTGTAACATGCAGGCGGGCATCCGCCCAACCAAATTTCGCCAACTGGTGCGAGCACGACGACCATGACTTGGGATGAATTGAGCGAGTTGTTCGCAAAATTGGGCCAAGAGTACGACCTCAAGGTTCGCCGCGTGGAGGCATTGGTCGGACCGGAAACCATTGCGATGCACATTGTTCCGGCGGCGTGGTTTGTCGCCATGAAGTTCACCGGGTCCTTGAACATGGGCGTGTACGAAGGCGACGAGCACCGCCTCGTGGGCACCGAGCAAATCCCACTGGCCGAATTGACGCCGGATTTTGTCCGCGCGCTGGTGGAAGCCGCCTGCGGGGAGCGTGTCCGGCAGATGCTCGACCCGGAGATCGTGCGCGAGGTCATGCAGACTATCGGGGAGCAGCGCCGACGCGACGCGGACCCTGGACGATTCCGGGACGTGGACCAGGGGCAGCCGTAAAAACGGTTATTGTCTCCCATAGTTTCGAGTCTTGTGTGCAAGCATGAAAACACGCCGCGGTGACCTGCTGCAACTCGCTCAGGAAGGGGAATTCGACGTGATCGCGCATGGCTGCAATTGCTTCTGCACGATGGGAGCCGGGATCGCCAAAGCGGTGGCCGCGCGGTTCCCGCAGGCCCTGGAGGCGGATCGCCAGACGCCGAAGGGTGACCGGGCGAAACTTGGGACCTGTTCTTTCGCGGAGGTTGACACCGCGCGCGGCAAGCTCACGGTCGTCAACGCCTACACGCAGTTTCACTACCGGGGCCGCGGCGACAAAGCCGATTACGGGGCGATCCGCGCGTGCATGCGCTGGCTGGCGGCGCATTACCGCCAAGCCAGAATCGGCCTGCCGAAGATCGGCGCGGGCCTCGCCGGCGGCGACTGGCCGCGCATCGAGCGCATCATCGACGAGGAACTGGGCGGCACCGATGTCACGGTGGTGGAATACCAGCGGTGACTTTGGCGGTCCAAACGGCCTCTGCCCGGCCGTCACTCGAATCATCCGTCGATGAGCGGAGCCGCCCCCACCAAAACCGCCCACATCCGCGTGGGCACCGCTTCCTGGAGCGAGCCTGAGTTCGTCAAAGCCGGGTGGTATCCGCCGGGCCTGCCCGCCGGACGGCGGCTGCCGTTCTACGCCGAACGCTTCGACATGGTGGAACTCAACAGTTCCTTTTACGCGATCCCGGCGGCGCGGATGTGCGAGCGCTGGGTAGAGGAAACGCCGCCGGGCTTCCTCTTTGACGTGAAGTGTCACCGGCTGCTTTCCCGCCATGCTACCAAAGCCGACGCGCTGCCGACGGATCTGCGCGACGCGGCCGAACTGACCGACCGGGGCAATGTGATCCTCACGCCCACGCTGGAGAAAGAAGTCGCGGGCCGTTTCCTGGAGGGCATCGCGCCGTTGGAAGCGGCGGGCAAGCTCGGGGCCTTGCTCTTGCAGATGACCCCGGGCTTTGCGCCGCGCACCGCCGACCTGACCGGGCTAGAGGGGCTCCTCCAGCAGCTTCGCGGTTCCGGCGCGCCGCCGCGCCAGGTGGTGCTTGAACTGCGGCACCACGATTGGCTCGGGTCCCGGCACCGCGGGCAAACCACGGCCTTTTTGCGCGAGCAGCGCGTGACGCTCGCCAGCATCGACGGGCCGCCCGCGGACGCCAAGCACTTCACCATCATGCCGGCGGTGGACGAAATTACCGACGGGCGGCTGGCCTACCTGCGCCTCCATGGCCGCGACGCCAAGGCGTACCTGACCGGTAAGACCGTGGCGGAACGTTTTCACTACGACTACAGCGACCACGAACTCGACGAGGTGCTCGGCCGCGCTAACGACTTGGCCGCCCAGGCGGACGCCGTGCACGTCGTCTTCAACAACAATGCCCGCGACTTCGCGCCGGTGGCCGCCGAAAAGCTGCGCCGCAAGCTCGGACAGGTGGCAGCCGCGCGGCTGCCGTCCACGCGCCTGCCCACACGACCGAAGCAGGGCACGCTCTTTTGAAGGCGAAGGGCGGCGGTTTTTCGCTTCCCTTCGCTGGGGTGGGATAAAGTGAGCGGAATGTTCGCGGTCGCACTGACATTTTCCGGCGGCCTCGCCACCTTTTTGCGGCGTGGGTGGCGCGAGAACGGCGACATCGTCCGGCGCACGCTGGCGGAGAAAACGGCCGTCAAAGATGTCATCGAGGCCTGCGGGGTGCCGCACCCGGAGGTCGATCTGATCGTCGTGACCGATGGAGAGCACGGGGAAAACCCGCGCGCGGTGGATTTCGCTTGGGCGGTGCAGGCACCCACCAGGATGCACGTCTACGGCGTGCCCGCGCCCGCTGAGGTGCTGCCGCACGCGCCACGCCTGCAAGGAGGTTCACCGCCGCGCTTCGTCGCGGACGGGCACCTCGGCAAGCTCGCGCGCAATCTGCGCCTGCTCGGGTTGGACACCGTGTACGAGCGCGACGCGGACGACCCGCGGCTGCTCGAAATCATGGTGGCGGATGACCGCGTGTTGCTGACCCGCGACCGACCGCAGCTCATGCACAGGATCGTGTGCCACGGTTACTGTCCGCGCTCCGACGAATCAGAAGAGCAGACGCGGGAGGTGTTGCGCCGCTTCGGTCTGAAAGAAAACGGCGCGGGGTTAGCCCCTTTCTGCCGGTGCCTGCATTGCAACGCACTGCTGGAGGCGGTGGCTAAATCCGAGGTGCTGGCTGCGCTGGCCGCTGAGCCGCTGACCTTGCGCTACTACGATGAATTCCGCCGCTGCCCGGGGTGCCAGCGCATCTATTGGCCCGGCACGCACACCCAGAAGCTTGCCTCGCTCGTGGCGCGACTGCTCGGCAAAGGCTAAAGGGTGACGCCGCGAGTTTCAGTTCCCGAACAAATCCAACTGCGCGCCACCGACGCGGCGGAAACTCTTGGTGGAAAGGTCCGGGCCATCCGTCGGCATCCCCGCCCGCCGGGCGCTCATGTGCATCAGCGTCCAAACCCCTTCGGCGTAGCGGCCCTGACCCCGCATCCGGGAGCCGAATTCCTTGTCGTTGAGTTTACCGCCACGCATCTCCCGGATGTGGGCGAGCACCTTCTCCTTTTTGAGCGGATAGAGGCGTTCTAGCCATTCCTCGAAAAGGCTACTGACCCCGTAGGGCAGCCGCAGCATGGTCCAGCCCACATAGCTGGCACCCGCCTCGGCCGCGGCGGCTAGGATGGCCGGTCCTTCGTGGTCGGTTAGTCCCGGAATGATCGGAGCTACCAACACGCCCACCGGCACACCGGCCTCGGCCAGTTCACGCACCGCCGCCAGCCGGCGCGTTGGAGGGGACGCTCGCGGCTCCAGCCGCTTTGCCAAAGTGGCGTCCAGCGTCGTGACTGAAACATAGACGGCTGCCGCCTGGTGCCGGGCCAGGTCGCCCAAGAGATCCTTGTCGCGGGTGACGAGGTGGTTTTTCGTGATGACGACAGGGTTGCGAAACTCCGCGAATACTTCCAGGCAGCGGCGGGTGAGCTGGAATTTCCTTTCGGCGGGCTGGTAGCAATCCGTCACCCCGCTCAAAGCCACCACGCGCGGCTGCCAGCGGGGTTTCTCCAGCTCGCGCCGCAGCAGCTCGGGCGCGTGTTCTTTGACCATGATGCGCGTCTCAAAATCCTGTCCGGCGCTGTAGCCCAAGAACTCGTGCGTGGGCCGGGCGTAGCAGTAGACACAGCCGTGCTCGCAGCCGCGGTAGGGGTTGAGCGAGGTGTCAAAGCCGATGTCCGGGCTGTCGTTGTGGGCGAGGATGGATTGCGTCGAGTCGGGCAGGAACTGCGTCAACGGCCCCGGCAGTTCCCCGCCCGCTTCTTCCAACGCCGCGTCCACGGCATCGCCGTCGGTCTCGTAGCGCAGCCGGGAAAACCGGCTGTCGGGGTTGCTCTGGGCACCGCGGCCCCGCGCAGGAGTGTTCATTCGTGGCGTTTTGTAGGGGAAGCGGTTTGGCCTGGAAGCTGGAGGGGAGGTTCTTGGGGCTGCAATCCACACCCTGCCATCAGGATGATAAACCATCTTGCGGCGTTTGTCTTATTTGTGTTACAGGTAAGACATGGAACAACCCGTGCCTCCCACGATCACCGTCCGACCCTCCAAAGAACTCCGGCCGCTTTTGCTCAAGCTCGCCAAGGACCTCGACAAATCCGAAGGCCAGATCCTTTTGGAAAGCGCCGCCGCCATCCTGGCGATGCTCGAAACCGGGGAGGACCACATTCCCCAACTGGTGCGGGCCGCGCGCGTCTTGCGCGAGCACAAGGCAACCTTTGCCGAGCCGGCCCACGCCCTCGGCGGCCAGCTCCTGCGTGATCGGCGCGAGGTGAGCCTCTATTCGGAGATCAGCGCGGGCCACCCGTCGGCCGTTTGCGCCGACGCTCCGGTGGACAAAATCCGGCTGTCTGCCGACTTGGCCGGGAACGCCGACTTTGCCGTGATCGTGCGCGGCGACAGCATGGAGCCGATGGTCAGCGACGGCGACGTGGCCGTGTTCCGCGCGGCGCAAACGGCTGGCAACGGGCAGTTTGTGGCGGCGGTGCTCGACGGGCAGATGTTGCTCAAACGCTTTGCCCGTCCTCGCAACGGCAAGGCCCGGCTGGAGAGCTTGAACGCGGCCTACGCGCCGATCCCGTGGAACGAGGACGCGCGCATTCAAGGCGTGTTCGAGGGCCGGTTCAATCCGGCGCACCACGCTTGAAAAGGCTGCGGCTCAGCCGTCCAGGTGGTCGGGTGCGGCTCCCTCGCCACGTTGCGCCAGGAGCCAAGCGTGCTCAGGCGAGTAGCCCAGCAGTTCGTAGTTGACCGCCAAGAGCAGCGCCGATAATTCTGACGCGGGTTGGGATCGTGCGGCGGGCGTACCCTCCAACGCCTCCGACCACGCGGCGGGGGCATATTCGGCGATCATGGGCCGGACCTGTTCCAGCGCGGAGGTGTAGTGATCCAGCGGCACGGGACCTAGAAGACACCAAAGCCCGAGGAGAGGCAACCCTTTCCCCACGGCGGCTTGGGAGCAGAAGGGGAAAAGCTTTTCCCCTGGCCGGAGCCCAAGGCGTCTCCGGCGCACCCCATTCAACGCGGGGGAAAGCGTTCCCCCGCTACGCCCCCTTTTTGGACGATTGCCCGCCGGGGGCGGGAGTCCGTTTCAACGCCAAAGGAAACGACTTCATCCTGATATATAAGAGTATTTTATCGGCGGCTCTATGCCTCTGAGAACTGCGGAAAAAAGAGGAAATATTCGCTTGCTTAACTAATCCAATTGGATTAGTTTTTTTCGTGAGGCTGGCACCGAGGCCAAGCCCATGAAAAGAAAGAGGCCGAGGAAGGTTGCAGCCCTCCCCGGCCCGTAACGAACACGAACCTTCAGCTCCTTAAAACCAAAGCCATGTTCAACGCCAGATTAGCAGGCCACCACGAGATCGACAATCACCAGCTCCGCGCCTTGGCCCCGAGTGTTTTCGCTGGGAACGCCCACGCGAAAGTTTCCGGGCGCTATTCCTTTTTGCCCACCGCCACGGTGGTCGAGGGGTTGCGCGCGGAAGGTTGGGCACCCGTCTGGGCGGGTGAGCAGCGCATCCGCTCCTCCGACCGGCAGGGCTTCCAAAAACACATGATCCGGCTGGCACGGACGGACGACCTGCGCCGCACCCAGGCCGAGCGGCCCGAATTGGTCCTCGTCAACAGCCACGACCGTTCCAGCGCCTACCAGCTTCACGCGGGCATCTTCCGCTTCGTGTGCTCCAACGGGATGATCCTCGCCGATTCTGTGTTCGCGCGCATCTCCATCATGCACGTCCACTTCGAGCCGTCCAAGGTGATCGAGGCGAGCTTCCAGATCGTGCGCGAGATGCCCGCCATCGCCGACCTGTTGGAAGGCTACAAGGCGCGCCAACTGACCACGGTCGAGCGGACGGCCTTCGGGGAAGCGGCTCTGATCCTCAAGTACGACTCCCTGGAAAAAGCCCCGGTCGGCGCGGAGAAGCTCCTGGCGCACCGCCGCAGCGAGGACGCCCCGCCCACGCTCTGGAACACGCTCAACGTCGTGCAGGAAAACATGATGGACGGCGGGCAGCGCGACTACCGCCGCCGCCGCCCCGACCGCTCCCACCGTTTCTTCGGCAAGACCCGGCCCGTCAAAGGCCTGGACGAAAACGTGCGGCTCAACAAGGCCCTCTGGCACCTGGCCGAGAGCCTGCGCACGAGCGAACCGCTGACCACTGGCCACATGCGCGACCGCGCCGAGGTGTCGCTCGTGAACTGACAAAAAGTTTCAGAGGGGTTTTGGAGGAGCAAAAGGAAGGTCCGATCCCCTCCCCCTTCCTTCATCCAGCCCCTTTTCCACCTTTTTCTGCACATGAAGGCAACCCACGACGACACCGCGTTGTTTCCGGCGTTTGCGCGAGCAGAAGCCGAACAAGGCGAACGGCGGCGCGCCGACCTGCGCGAGCGCCATCTCGCCGACCACCGCGCGAGCATGAAAACGTGCTGGCCTGAATGGACCGGCCCCGTGGCGGGGGCGGCGGCACGAGCGGATTTTGCGAGGTTCATTCCTGCGGCGTCCACAACCTCACCCACGGCGAAACCCGCTACCACTACATGGCCCCCTGCCGCATCGAGAGCGTCAGCGCCGACGGCCTGACGGTCATCGCCGTCGTGGAGTACGACCGTCCGGGCTGGTGCCAAGACCGGTACAACGGCCAGCGCCTGCGCCTGGACCTGACGGATGTCTGGCCCCCGGTCTGGCTGTTGATCGCGCAACGGCGCGGACGGTCCAGCGGCGCGGACACCCTCACCCCCACTCACCTGGAGGCCGCCGCATGAAGCGAAACATCCTTCCAACCGACGCCGACGCCGACGCCGGACAGATGCTCTTTACCTACCGGCGCTCATTGGCCGAGCGGCTGGCGTCCGGAGACCTGCGCGACGTGTCGGCCAGCGCCAAGGCGGGGGGCTTTCGCTGGCCCGTGGCGGTGTCTCGGGCGTTGTGGGAGGACGTGGAAACCGTTCCCGCTGCCTACCGGCGCACTGAGACGGTCCCGGCGCGCTGGCGGCACCTCTTCGTTTTGACGGCCACCGCCGCCGCCCAGGCCCGCCGGGAAAACAGGGCGTCGGTGGAGATCAACGTCGTCCTGCGCACAACCGATGCGCCCGAGCGCAGCCGCGAGCACATGAAGACCCTGGTCCTGCGCTGGGAGCGCGACGACGCGGCGGGTGCGGCCCGCGAAACCTTCACCCTCGGGCACCGGGGCGAATGACGAACGGCCTGTCCGTGGCTTTGGCGTCGCAAAATGCTGGCGGAGCGGCGTTGGGAAGATGCTATCTTGCCCGCCGATTTCTTCGCTTTGCCTCCGATGAGCCGCCACCCCGATGCGCCCCGACCCGACGAGCCAGCCGAGGGCAGCGGCGGCAGCGCGGCTGCACCGGTGCCGGTGTCCGAGCCGGACGAAGGCTTGAGCGTGCATCCCCTGGTTGTCCGGCTGGTCGAATGGCGCAAAGCCAAAGGTTGGACCCAAGAACGAACGGCGGAGCATTTGGACATCCCGCTCAACACGCTGCGCGGTTACGAGTGCGGCAACCGCAACCCCGGCGGCGGGAACACCGAGAAAATCCTGGCGCTTGTGGGTCTGCCCAAAGGCCGGAAGCGATAGCGCCGCAGCGGCAGTCGTCCCGTTGGACCTACCAACGTGCCAACATCCCGTCCCCTCTGACTGGGTTGTTCTTTGCGAGGGGCCAGAAAGGAGCAAAAAGTTTAGGATAACTTTAGTGTATGTGGGCGGTTTAGCGGCTAAACTGAGGTCAAGTCGTCAACTTTTCGGGCGTGGAAGAAAAATGTTTAAGCTCGTCATAAATCCTGTAATTCTAGGCTTCGACATGAGGTTAAAGCGCAAGATGACCGAGGCGGAGTTTGCCAGCGCCATCCAGTTTATGCGCCCGCCGCCCGCCCGCGTGCTCGAAATCGCCCACGCCGACCTCGTGCGCGGGGTCAAGCAGGCCGAGATCGCCAAGGAGTACCACATCACCAAGGGCTCCGTTTCCCAGGCGTCCAAGCGCGTGTGGCTCGGTTTTCTGCGCAGCAAGGGCTACCGCGAGGTCGCGGTCGTGCTGCCGGACGCGCGCGCGTTTATCGCGGAGGGCTGGGGCAAGGAAGCGGTGGACGAGATCAACCGCAAGCTCTGAAGGACCGTCTCTCTTTTGCCATGAAATCTCTCGTCATCGCCAACCAGAAAGGTGGGGTCGGCAAAACCGCGCTGGTCGCCCACTTGGCGTTTGACTTCGCCGAGCGGGGTTTGCGGGTGCTGGTCGTGGACCTGGACACCCAGGCCAATGCGAGCTTTACCTTGCGAAACCACACGCTCTTGGGCGACGCCTCGACCCTCTTCGCCGACAAGCCGCCCAAGGTGGCGGGCAAGCCCGGCATCAATCTCTTCCGCGCGGATGCGCCCCTAGCCAACCTGGAATCCAAGAACCTCCAGGAATCGGCGTCACGCCTGCGCGCCAATTTCCGTGCGCTGGGTTCCCAGTTCGACGTGTGCGTGGTCGACACCGCTCCGGCGCTGGGCGTGCGCCTGGTCGCCGCGCTCGTATCCGCCGACTTCGTGCTCTCGCCCATCGAACTGGAAGCCTACTCGCTCCAGGGCATCCGCATGATGGTTTCAACGATCCAAAATGTGCGCAAGGGCAACCCGGCGCTCAAGTTCCTGGGCATTTTGCCGAGCAAGGTAGACAGCCGTAACCCGCGTCATCAGGCGCATTTGGCCGAACTGGAATCTACCTACAAAGGCCTGCTCATTCCGACCGCCGTGGGCCTGCGCAGCAGCGTGGCCGATGCGCTTGCCCTCGGGGAGCCTGTTTGGACCATCCGCAAGACCGCCGCTCGCAAGGCGGTGCGCGAGATGCGCGGGGTGGCCGCGCACCTGCACGACGCCATGAAATTGAACGGCACCATCCCTCAATCCTAAGTAAACCATGAGCAAAGCTTCTTCCCGTTCCTCTTCCGCCG
The DNA here is from genome assembly GCA_937859745.1 of uncultured Verrucomicrobiota bacterium. GTDB lineage: Bacteria > Verrucomicrobiota > Verrucomicrobiia > Chthoniobacterales > SZAS-18 > CAHJWO01. The sequence goes on from CALMAQ010000124.1 coordinate 9,967, forward strand.
CGTCCTCCACCTTGGGCCTGGATGGCTTGGGCGACCTGTCGGCGCTCCTAGAAACGCCGGTCGCCAACGGTCGGCCCCTGGAATTGAAACTGGAGGAGATCACCGAAGATCCCCACCAGCCGCGCGTCGAGTTCGACGAGGAAAGTTTGGCGGAACTGGCCGAGTCTATCCGCGAGCGCGGGGTCAAGACGCCGATTTCGGTGCGCCCCGTCAAGAAAGGCGGCGCGGGCTACATGATCAACCACGGTGCACGACGCTTCCGCGCCTCCCGGCTGGCGGGCCTGGAAAGCATCCCGGCCTACGTGGACGACGACTATACCGACGAGGACCAAATCATTGAAAACATCCACCGCGACGCACTCCGGCCGCGCGAAATCGCTGACTACATCGGCCGCAAACTCGCGCAGGGTAAAGCACAGAAGGACATCGCCAAAGGATTAGGCAAGTCGAAGGGCTGGGTGTCGCAGCACGCGGTGCTCCTGGATTTGCCCGGGCCAATTGCCGCGGCGTTCAGCGAGGGCCGGGCAACCGACGTGACGGCCATCTACGAGTTGGTCAATTGCCACAAGGAAGATCCCGAAGGCACGGAGTCCTGGATGGCGGCGCAGGAAATTTCACGCGGCACGGTCAAGCAGCTCAAGGAATACATCGCCACCCGCGAAAAGACGCGCGGCGCGCCGACCAAGTTCAGCAAGGCAGACGGCCGTCATCCCAATCCGGACGAAGCGGCCCCGGCCGGCACCCTGCGCAAACCGCTGATCGGCGTGGAGTGCGAACAAAAGAAGGGGACTCTGCTCTACACCCGCCGCCCCACGAAAAGCGGCTATGCGTGGGTGCGCCTCCACAACACGGAAAAAGAGGTCAAAATCGATAAAATTAAGCTGATTTCTCTCTCGTAAGGTCTGAGCTTTGCTGGTGGCGGGATAAGGGTGCAGGTCGACCCCGTCCTCTTTCCCTCGCCAAAGCCGCCATGGCCCTCGAAAGCATCCGCCGCCAGACCTACCCCGAAGCCGACCGCAACGAGGTTCAAGAGCGGGTTGCCCGGGCCATCGAAGCCGACCCGGAACAATTCTTTGCGCGGTACCAGGCTCTGTCTCAGTCCTTCGACGGCCGCTACGTCTGCTCCGATCTTTTCAAGGAGACGTTCCCGGACTTCAGCGCGTCCAACGAGGCGCGGGGCCGTTACAACAACCCGCTGCACAACAGCGCCGCCGTGCTGGCGAGCGAGCAGTTCCGCCGCCGGGTGCAGGACGCCTCCCGGCCCGAGCAGGACACGGTGATCTTTTTGACCGGGGTGCCGGGAGCCGGCAAAACCACGGCGATTCTGAGCGAGAACGATTTGGAGGCGAACGTGCGCCTGGTCTACGAGGGGCAGCTCGCGCGGCCCGACAGCGTGATCCCCAAGATCGCGCAGGTGCTAGACGCGGGGCTCCGGCCGGTGATCGTCGCCGTGCACACCCCGGCGGAGGTGGCGCTCTCCAACACGCTCCGACGCTTCGAGCGGCACGGACGTGGGGCCAGCGTCGAGGCGATGGCGTCCATCCAGGGAAATTTGCCCGACGGACTGGCCGCGATCCACGCACGGTTTGGCGACGCGGTGCAATTCCAACTCTTTGACCGCCGCCAGGGACTGGGAGCAACCGAACAAAAAGAAGGCTGGCTTCACGCCAGCGAGCTACAATCCGAAGGAACCTATGAGCAACTCAAAGCCCGGCTCCACGCCGCCCTCGACCAACACGAAATCGCCGGAGGGTTCTCCGCCGACGCCATCGCCCAAGCCCGGGGGCTCGCGCCCACTCGCACCCGCGACTCGGGGCTTGCTGCGCCGGATGGTGGACAACCTCAACACCCACGATCCCGAGGCTCCGAAGGGCAGGCTCAAGCAAACTCCTTGACGGGGCTTGCGGACGATGGGGCACGCTCCGAAAGCGCGCAGGCGCGCGCCATCGAGGCCGAGCAGGCACGGCTGCGTGACCAATCGGTCGGTGAACGCTATCAAGTGTCCCTCCAAACATATTTGCAGGCCAACTCGCAACGGATCGAACGGATCGAAGACCGACTGGAAACCTTGATCGAGAACCAACAGGCTGCGTTGGGCGAACTGGAGGCGCAACGCCCCGGTTTCTTTTCCTCCGGCGTCACCAAAGCGACCTGGGCTGCCGACCGCGAAGCGTCACGGGACCGGCTCCAAGTTTTGCAAGGCCGCCTGGCCCGTGTCGAAGAACTGCGCGAGCAGTCCGCCGAACTGGCCGAAGAAAAGATGCGCGACCAAGAGCTCGAACTCACCAGGAGTCGGGATGCCGCCCGGCGGGCGCAACGCGGCCAACAGGAAGAACAGCGCCGGGAACGACAAGCCACGCGGGGGAAAGACCGCAGTCAAGATCGTGGCCGTGAGTTGGAACTCTAAAGCAAAGGCTTCCCACCGCCAAGCGAGCGAAGTCCTAGTTTTGCCTGCTCGCCTGCTTTGGCGTCAAAAGGGTTGCCGTTTGTTCAAGCGCCCGCAAACCACGCGGCTGCCCGCTTCGTCGGTTTAGCTCAACGATTCAATTTTTGCCACCGCCTCCAGTTCCTCGAAAAGATCGGCGTAGTGCGTGCTCAAGAACCGGGCGACCTTCGCGTTGGCCAACAGCTTCTTTACGTAACGTCCAAGCGAGGTGAGGTTGAGCATGTTCTCGCCGTAGGCCGCTTCCGCCGCTTTGAAGTCACGTTCCAGCGATTCCATTTCGCTTTCCATCCGCACGATCTCTCCCGCTGAGAGTCCCTTGGCCGCCTTTGGCTTGGCGGGTTGGAGCAGGTGGTCGGGAGTCGTGCCGATGAGCAGCGCGTGCGCGTAGCTGCTGCTGAAATTGTTCACGCTGACCATCAGTTCGGCGATCTCGATCTGCCGCACGCCGGACACCTTCTTGAGCACGGCCATGCCGCCGACCGCGATGGGTTTGTCTTTGAGCAGTTCGACCGCCCGCGGGTGGATGCCATTGAGCAGATCGAGCCGGGCGCGGATGTCCTCCACGCTCATGTGCAGCGCCGCAGCGATGCGTTCGGGCGAAACGCCATTTTTGACCGCTTTGACGATCATCTGGTGTTCCTGGATGGGGGCCAAGCGGCTGATGCGGGCGTTGTAGGTAAACGCCTCGTCGTCGGTCGAGACGATGCACGCCGCCTCCTTGGCACCGATGTGCTTGAGGACCTTGTAGCGCAGGTGTCCGTCCACCAAAATGTAGGTGTCCTTGCGCCGATAAACCATGAGCGGCTCGACCAAGCCGACTTCCTTGACCGAAGCGAGGATCGTCTCGTAGCGCCGGGTGTTTTTCCCGGCACCGTCGAGCGGCCGACTTGGGAGGATGGCGTCGAGGTCGAGAGTGATCTGCTTTAATTCGAAACCGATGGACGATGTGCTCATGCTGCCTCCTTAAAGGTACCGTGTAGTTTGTTGGCCAGAAATTTGGGGATGGAAGCGAGCTTCTCCGCCCGCAACAGGTTGAGGAAATTCTCGTCACGCAAGACCTGCGTGAAAGCGGTGACCAAGACGACCAGTTTCGCGTCGCACAGTTTGGCCTTTTTGATGAGGTCTTTTTGCCGCTGGCTCTCGCGGCGGACCGCGCTGACAAACCCGTCGGCGCTTTTCTGCGATTTCGTGGCGGCCGAGGACGTATTACGGCCCTTGCCCAGCACGCGCCTTTGTTCGATCAGGCGCTTGACCGCGCGGATGCCGTTTTGGGTGAGCTGCTTGTTCTCGTACGCTTTGAGCAGTTCGCGCTGCGAATCCACGTCGTCGGCTTTGGCGATGTCCATCGCCACGCCCAGCGGGATCGTCCCGCGAAGCGCTGCCTCCAAAAGCCGCTGTTCGCCGGCGTTCTTGAGCGCCAACAGCCCGCCGATGGTCGTGTCGGTGATGCCCAGCTTTTTGCTGATGGCTTTGTTGCTGTAGCCCAGCCCATGGAGGCGCTCGATTTCGCCGAGCAGATCCAAGGGAGAGGCGAAGCGGCGGGCGATGTTCTCGATCAGGCTCATCAAGAGCCGCTCCTCTTTGGGCAGGTCGGCCACGATGGCGGGGATCTCGGTGTGGCCGAGCGATTGGTAAGCTTCGATCCGCCCCTGGCCGCAGACTAGGTCATACGGTGGTTCACCCTCCTTGCGGTTCGAGCGCACGCTGACCTTGATGGGTTTTTTCAAACCCACGGTTTTGATGCTTTCGATGACCAACTCGAACTTCCGGCGGTCGCGGTGCCGCGGGTTGAGGATGCGGATTTGGTCGATGGGAATGAGTACGATTTCTTCTTTCTTCATAGGAGGTCCTCCACGAACACGCGCTCCGCCATGGCGAAGAAATACTCCAGCGTGTCGAAACGATAGGCGTCGAGGTAAACACCGTTGGTTTCTGCAACCCGCAGATTTTCCCACGTCATGTCCAAGGCGGGCAGCAGGTAGAAGTCGCGGATGCGCTCGTTGGCTGCGTCCATCCGCACGGCGATGGTCAGGTCGGGTTTGAGTCCTTCGTCGAGCCGGACCACCCAGCGCGAGGAACCGGCGGCCGTGCTTTGGTGGCGGCAGAGCACGATGGACACGTACAATTCGTCGTTGATGGAAAGCAGCCCGGTTTGCTCGTCCTGCACCGCCGTCGCGCCGAGGGCCCGAATTTGCGCGATCACGCTGGCGACCAATTCAGGGTGCTGCTGCCGCAGCTTGCGGTTGATCTCGATGAAACGGTAATCGACCTTCGGGTCGTGGCCGATCAAGCGGTAGGCAGCCACCAAACTGCCGAAGCGGTGTCGGAACGCGGCGCTGGACGGAAGACCTTCCGCTTCGTCGATGAGGATGCCGGAGATTTTCCCGTGCGCTTTGAGTACGTCGCGCAACTTGGCGAGCATCTCGTCATCGGTGAGTTTGCGGCTGCGCGCCAGGATGATCCCGTGCGCCATGAAAAAAACGTTAGGCTCCACGATGGGCGCAAACGCTCCTTCCGCGCGCACCCACATTTCCGGCGGGTTTTCCACATGCTTGCGCTTTAACTTGAAGGACGTGCGGTGGTAGACGTTGTTGCCGATGTATTTCTCGTTGGTGAGTACCTCGTGCACGGTGCCCCGCGTCCATGGCCGCCCGAGATCCGTGGGCACGCCGCGCTCGTTGAGCAACCGGGCGATCTCCGCCTCGTTTTTCTGTTCGTGGACGAACTGCTCGTAGATCCAGTGCACGGTCTCGACTTCCTCGGCCGGTCCCGGCACCAGGATCACGCGGTCGGTTTGGATGCTCTTTTGCTGGCCCAGATTGAGCACGCCTTTGTGTTGGCCGCTCTGGTCGACCAGCATCCGGCGAAGACCGTACCCTGCCGTCCCGCCCTGCTTATAGCCGAGTTGGATCAAGCGGCATGCCCCTTGGAAAACCTTGGAGGAAAGCTCCCGGCTGTACTCGCCGGCCATCGCGCGTTTGACGCCCTTGACGATGGTGGAAACCGGGCTGCCATCATTCTCAAATTGTTCCGCGCAATAGTGGACGGCGATGCCGGCGCGGCGGCAGATGTATTCGTAGTAGGCGCTTTCGTCCGCGTCCTGGAAACGCCCCCAGCGGCTCACGTCGTAGACCAGGATGCAGGCAAAATCCACGCTGCCGCCTTCCACGTCACCGATCATCTGCCGGAGCGAGTCACGGCCTTGGATGCGGAGTCCGCTTTTTCCTTCGTCCGAGTAGGTCCGCACGATCTCCATGCCGCGCTGCGCGGCATACTCACGGACCACGTCCATCTGGTTGCTCGTGGAATACTGCTGGTGCTCCGTGGACATGCGCACGTAAGCGGCGGCGCGCAGCGTTGATTTTGAGGAAGGTTCCGGTCCGTTCATGTGCGCTGGAAATCAAAAAATCGAGCCGGGATACCACGCCGCTCCGGTGGTCGCAGCCGCGTGCTCGCAGCCGCGTCTCGCGGCGTTGCGCGTCCAAAGGCGGCTCTTGTTGGGCTCCTCCACCCGGGTCGGGGGCAAATAGCGGTCACGCTCTGGACCTGAGCATGGTTGCGAGGCGGGTTGCATCGGCTTGGCTGGACCTTTTTCATAACCCCGACGCCAGCGAAACAACCAAGGTGTGTGGACCACCCCCAAAGTCAGCCAAGCCCCTATCCCGCCGGAGCGTTTGGACGGTGGCATCGATAGCGGCCAAACAGGGTCACTTGAGAATCACTGACCAAAACCTGTGTGGCGACGATCATGCTGCCGAAGGTGTCCACGACCAACTCCCACCACGTGGCGGCGGAGCGGGGTGGCGGGGCGTGGTTGAGGCGGCTGTGCCAAACGGCATCAGGCCGCGCAACCCACCAGCAAAACTTCTTCCAATATCTTCGCAGGAGCACCCGCCAGGGTTTGGTGTCCGCGTCGTTGCGGTGACCACAGAAGTACCGGTGGATAGCATGGTTGCGAACGAGCCGGTAGGGCTGCGCGAAGGCGGGCAGGATGCTCACCGTCTTTTTGCACACCTTGCAGCGAAAACGCCGCACAGAAATCGTTAAAACAACCGCTTTTCTGCCGGTGATACTCCGAAAATAGTAACCCAGCGCTTGCAGCGATGCACAGGCACGACAGTGGGGGCAGGCAGCGGGCGCGGTGATGCTGCGCTGAAACTTTTGTGAGATGTATTCTTCGGCGTCGACGGGAAGCTCGACGATGAGTTGCATCCACTTTCATCGGATGAGCACCACCACGGGCGTCCTGTCCTTGGCTTCCGGATAGATCACGAGCGTGTTGACCGTGCGGCCGTCGTGCCTGACCGGCTCGTACTCGCGGTGCCGCGTGCTTTGTTCGAGCCGGGCTTTGGCCCAGTCCTGCGCGGCCGAGGTGGAAGCACCGCACGCCAGCAGCGCGGCGACGATCAGGGAGAGGAAGGCAATACGGGTCATGGGATCGAATTTCTGTGGGGTTGATGGTTTGGGAAAGAGGGTTTCAAATCGGCTCGCCGAGGTCTACGGATCGCCGGTGAGCGCCACGCACAAATAGTAAACACCAGCCGTCGCGATTCCCGCCGAACCGAGACGCCGGAGCATCGTCGCCAGCCAAATGCGGCCAGCCGCTTCTGCCTGGGTCCGGCGCGCCGCCTTCAGCGAAGCAAACAGTGGCAAGAGCACGGCCTGGTGGCCCGCCTCCACACCGAGGCTGAAACCGAGCAGGGCCAGGAGCACCGTGCCGGTCTGCATCTGGTGCATGACATCGAGCAGCCCGCCAGCGGAGCCCAGCCCGTGGAACAGGCCGAAGAAAAAGGCCACGGCGAGCCGGCTCCAGCCCCGGGAGCGTTCCGGCCAGAAGATGTTTTGCAGCGCCACACAAACGATGCTGGCCGAGATGAGCGGTTCCACCACGCGGCTGGACACGTGGACGAGGTTCAAGGCCGCCAGCGTCAGGGTGAGCGAGTGCGCCAGCGTGAAGGCGGTGACTACCTTGATTAGGTCCCACAAGCTGACCGCCGCGAGCACCAGGGCACTGATGAAAAGCAGGTGGTCGTAGCCGGTGAGGATATGGTGGACGCCATGCCAGAAAAAGGTTTGGAAGACCGGCGGGTCGGTTGTCGGTGGCTGGGATGGTATGCTGGCGGATGCGCTGATTGTCGGCGGGACCACCTGCGCGTCCCCGGAAGAAAAATCGAGTTGGTAACGCGCCTGCTCGTAGCTGCGATCCTGGGCGAGGACACGGATGCCGGGGTCTTGCGGCACCAGGCAATTGACGAGGTAAACGGCGATGGCGCTCTTGTGATGGTTCTCGAACGTCAGCCGATGGGTGGCCGCGCCGCCCGCTGGCAGGTCCGCCGCGAAGGTGAGCAGGATGTCGCCCACGCCGCCGGTGATCTCCTCGGCTCGCGGGAAGGCGGAGGAAACCAGCCGCAGCGGCACGGTGCTGCCATCGACGCCAAGCGACAGGTCACGGCGCACTCGCTCCGCGTAGGCGCGTTGCTCTGCGTCTGAGATCGTGCCGTCCGCGTTGGCATCGATGCTGGCGAGCACCTGCGCGGCCACGGCGACACCGGGCGTCAGACGCAGTTGCAGCACGAGACGGTCTTTCTCCACCGCCATCGTCGTGGCCTGGAGATACTCGTCGAGCCGATGCGCGAAGGCGGGTGTGGCCAGCCAACACCACACGAGCGCAACGAGTGTCAGTCGCGCTTTCATTTGGTGTCACCAAGGAACGCGCGCGCGTAGTCATTGGTCGGATCGCGGTACATCGTGTGCACGTGCATCGTCGGGTCGCCGCCCACGCCTTGAGGCGAGAACTCGATGACCAGCTTCGGTCCCTGGATGCGGTAGTAGGCACTCCCGTTCTTGCCGTCTTCGTGCGTGGTCGGCCCACTCCAGGCAAAGTAGGTGTCGTCCAAGCCATCCTTGATCTCGCTCAAACGGGCGGCGGCGTGGGCGTCGTTGATGATACCGGCCCACTCCGCGACGAGGTCGAGCAGTATCGCGCGTTGTTGCTCGTTCATGGCGGATGCCTTCAATCCCTCGGGCAGGATCGTCTTACCTGCCTCGCCAGGACCCAATACCAGGTCGCCTACCCGGTAGTTGAGGATCGCCTGTTTGCGCTGGTTGTCATCAAGCGCATGCAGCAGATCGAAAGCTTTGTCGTTCTCCTGGGCAAGGACGCGCACCATCTTGCCGTTGGCCGTGTAGACGGCGGGTTGCGCGCCGGTCAGAGTGGGCGTCATCACGCCGTGCTCGCCCGCAATGACGACGTTGAGGCCGAGGTGATGGCCGCCGAACTCCACCATCCAGGGTGCCGTGGCGCTCGGCGTGCCGAAGATGCCGAGAGTGTAAACCTTCGTGCCGGCGGCGTAGTGGGTCTCGCCTTCCGAGAGCACCTGGTCGGAGCCCATCGTGTCGAGCACCTTCTGGTAGCCTTTCGGACTGAGCAACACTTGCAGCAGATGCAGGGCCGCATCGCGTTGCGCGTCGCTCAGGCTGCCGAGTTGCAAGCCGGGACGCGGCACGTCGCTCACCGGGTAGTTCGACCAGACGGCCTGACCGTACTGCTCCCCGACGAAGCCGCCGGGCGGACCGAAGCCCGGGCCTTTGCCCGGACCGCCGCCCGGGCCTTCGGCGCGTTCACCGCGCGGGCCTGGCCTCGGGCCATCACCCGGGCGATCATCCGGGTCACGATGTGGTCCGGGTGGTGGCCCCTGCTCTCCCGGCTGACCTCCCGGTCCTCCGCCCGTCCGGCGGAAGCGGGCGAGCGTGGCCGTTTTCTGCGGCGCGAAGGGAAATTGCACTTGGCCGCGTTGCTCGGGACCGAGAGCATCCAGAAAAGCCGCCGCTGCGGTCACGATGGCCTGTGTTTGTAGATTGGCAGCGGCAGGTGTCATTTCCGGCGTGGTATCTCCTGCTGCACTGACGCGGATGTAGAGCGCAGAAAACATCGCGGTGGAGACGCCGGCGAGGAGGAGCAGATTTTTCATGGATCGTTCGTTTGCCATCGTGGCGAGCGGTCGTCAGCCTCGCCTCATTTCGTCGTGGTAAGCGCCCGGCCATAATCGTTGGTCGGGTCGCGGTACATCGTGTGCACGTGATCCTCCTCGTGCTGCGGAGCAAACTCGATGATCAGCTTCGGCCCCTAAATGCGGTAGTAGGCCGTGCCGTTTTTCTTGCCCGGCTCCGGGGTTGTCGGACCGCTCCAGCAAACCACGTCTCGTCGAGGCCGGCTTTGATCTCTTCGGTCCGGGCGGCGGCGAACTGGTCATTGACGATGCCCGACCATTCCGAGATCAGGTCGAGCAGCAGAGCGCGCTGGGTCTCGTTCATGGCCGAGGCTTTCAACCCCTCCGGCTGGATCGTCTGTCCGTCGTGGCCGGGGCCGAGCACGAGATCGGCCACGCGGTACTTGAGGACAGCTTGCGCGCGTTGGCCATCGTCCAGCGCCTTGAGCAGCGCGAACCCCTTGTCGTTCTCGGCCCCGAGCGGACGCACGGTCTTGCCGTCCGCCGTGGTGTAGGTGGCAGGTTGCGAACCCGTCAGGGTCGGCGTGAGCACGCCGCGCCCGGCTGCCATCGTGATGTTGAGCGCCAGATGGTGCCCGCCGAACTGCAACATCCAGGGCGCGATTTCGGACGGCGTTCCGAGGATCGAAATGTAGTAGAGATTCCGCCCGAAAGGCGAGCCACCCTGCGCGGCGAGATCGAAGCCGCCGGGCCGTGAGCCGCCGCGACCGGGGCCCCTGTCGCCGCCGGGGCCGTGGTCCTGATCGTTGCCGTTCGGCGGACTACCCGGGCGATGATCCCGGTCGTTGCCACGGCCCGGACCTCCGGGACCGCCGGGGCCGTGGTTGGTGGTCTTGAAAACTTCGTCGGCCTGCCGGATTTGCTCGACCTTTTCGAGTCCTCTCTGACTGAGAACGGATGCCACCAGAGCCATCGCGGCGTTTTGCTGGGCCTCACTCAATTCAAATAAACCCAGACCGCCGCGCGGCACGACCATCGTCGGGAAGTTGGACCAGCGGGCGCGCTGTTCCTTGTCGTCGAAGGCGAAGGACACCCTCGCTTTTTGTTTCTCGTCGAGGGTCGCCAGAAACGCGTTGGCACACCCGACGATGGCAGAGGTCTTCGAAGGGGCAGCGACCGCCGCGTTTTGGGCGGGGTCGTCAGCGGCGGCACGCACGTAGGTCAGACCGAGCGGCCCGGAAATGATCGCAAGAGAGCCGAGGATGGCGACCCAGCAGAAGGAAGGTTTGTTCATTTTGGAAATCTGTCTGAAAATGGCGCAACTCAGAAAGATGCGCGGGGGGCATCATTTACCGGGCGTCTTGGATGAGAGAAATTCGCTCTGGGCAGTCATTAATAACGGATGGCAACTTCGTGCCTTCTCGGCCCCCGGCCGTGGCAACAGGTCTCGCCATCGGTGACGAGCAGTTGCAGGTCGCGCGTGTTGGGGCAGTCGGCGGTGGGAAAATAAATCTCGTTGAGCACGCCGTCGCCCAAGGTAAACCACGCGCGGCAACTGGTGTGGTAAGCGGTACCCACCGCCTGTTTGTTGCTGGCGCTCCAGCGTGGTTCAGCTCCCGGCGCGCCGGGTGCAACGTCTGGATTATTCGACATAGGGACCTGTTCCCAAGTCGATTTCCGTGCGCGGGCCGGTTTGCCCGGATGCGGCGTCGCCTGCGTTTTTCCTGGGGGGCAGCAAAGAGCCTCTGGACATCCTGGCAGGGACGTAAGATAAAACCGGCCGAGAACAACCCTGCGGATACGAATGGAACCATTGGTTCATCCGGGTTCCTTTTTGCGAGGTTGGGATGGTCGTTGCATCCATGTCCGAGATCACTTGGCAAGACGCTGCCCTGCGCCTGGCGCTCGCCGCGCTGAGCGGGGCGGCCATCGGTTTCGACCGCGGCGAACACGGCCGCCCCGCCGGGCTGCGCACGACGATGCTCGTTTGTCTGGCGGCGGCCATCACGATGGTCCAGGCCAATCTGCTGTTGTTCACCCGGGGCCGGCCGCCCGATGCGTTCACCGGCATGGACGTGATGCGTCTGCCGCTGGGTATCCTTTCGGGTGTCGGGTTCATCGGCGCGGGGGCCATCCTGCGCCGCAAGGGCGAGTTCGTGCACGGAGTCACCACCGCGGCGACCCTGTGGTACGTCACGGTGATGGGCCTCTGCTTCGGCGGCGGGCAAATCTACCTGGGGTTCGCCGCGCTGGGACTGGGGCTGCTAGTGCTCTGGGGCCTCAAACTCTTCGAGCAACGCTGCCGACAAGAATACCGTGCGTGGCTCACCGTGGAGGCGTCGGGAAACGAATGGAGCCCGGAAACGATTGCACGCCGATTGGACGCGGGATTCTCGGCGCGCCGCTGGATGGTGGACTACTCGGATCAGGCGCAACGGTGCATCCTGCGTTGCGAGGTGCGCTGGCGCGCGCGGCCCACCACGGACTTTCCGCCGGACTTCGTGCGCGCTCTGGCCCGGGAGTCGGACATCATCCGGGCGGAGTGGAAACCATGATGGATCAGAGAGCGGAAGGATAGGTCTCGGCGGGGGTGATTAGTTGAGTGTTGCAGCCTGTTGGATGGCGAGATTGTAGTTGGCGATGAAGAAGTGGAGGGCGTCGAGGTGGTTCTCGGCGCATTTGGAGAAGGGGTAAGCCCGGCGCACCAAGCGACTGGTTCTGGCTCGCAGGGTGCCAAACCAACGCTCCACATGGCAAGTCTCGCCCTCTTCCTTGCCACAGCAACGGTGAGTGCGTTTGGGAAACGCCGTGGCGTAGGCGTCCCAGTAGTCGCTGCGAGTGGCACATCGTCGGTAGCCTTTGGGCAGGTCCGCCCGCAGGTCGCACGCGCTTTGTAGGCTGCGGTCACCGAGTGTCCAAGCGACGACCTGGCGAGTACGACGACAAAGGGCCACCCACAGCCACAAGGCGTTGGCTTTGCTGCCCACAAAGCTCCAGAGTTCATCGAGTTCAAGCACGTCGCCGCGCTGACTGGGTAGGAGCGTGTCCGCGAAGGCGGGAAGCTCGTCCGCTTTTTTCCCCCAGCCACTTCATGACCGTCTGGTAGCAGACGCCGAAGGTGCGGTGGATGCCCCGGATGCTCATGCGATCCTGGTAGGCCGAAAGCACCCGCTTCTTTAACGCCGGACTGTGACGCGGTCCTTTCGGAGCGAGCGTGAACGTGCGTCGACAATCTTTGCACTTGGCCCGTTGCGCCCCGCGTACCGTGTGACCGTTCTTGTAGAGGCGCTCGCCTTGGCAGTGGGGGCAGCGATGAACCAGCGTGGTGGAAAGCATCCGCCATCATCGCACGATCCGCCCGTTTGCAACACTCAACTAATCACCACCTCCTTTTCATGCAGCCTTTCAGGCGTCAGAGATTGTTAAACATGAATTTTGAAGCCATTCATCTCACAAGGAGTCGTTCCGAAGAACGACTTGCCGACTTTCTGGAAGTAGCCGTTCCTAACCGTCTCACCGTGTCCGACCGCCAGTTTGAGGAGATAGGTCTTGTTATCTCGTGATCTTGAAGATGTTGATCGTTTCGGAAACTGTTCTGACATGAGTTCTTGGTGCGACGGCGAATAGTGAACTCAATGCAGAGCAAGCAACAACCGAGACAGAGTAGAACAACGAGCAACAAGAGTGATTTCGTCACCGGATAGAATGGCATAATATTAGAGTTGGCAGAGGATTCCGATTAGATGACGGATTGCCAATTGTACTGATGAATAAATAGGCCCATCCCATTATGGGTATTCAATCATGTCTGGAAAAGAGAAGAACCTTCCGCGCAAAATGACCCGATCGGCGACGCGAGGTCTAAACTCAGTCTCCGGCGCGTATAGTTTCCCTTCGGCTTTGTCACGCAGCCGGAGGCGCATGCCTTGGCGTGGCTTCTTCGTCGGCCAACTAAAACATCGTTGCAACTGGCGCAACACTGGCCGTCAGACGTGCTGCACCCACCCGGAACACGCACGCTCTCCGCCGAACGGCCGCCCACGAAAAAAGCGATGAGTTGCGCTGTGAAATTTGTCACCTCTTTAGAGTCTAATACCAATTTCATTTGTAAGACGTTCGTCCAAACTTGATCGCGGCATTGGTCAGGCTAAATCCAGCTACGAGGAGACCAACGGCAAAGAGCCAGTGGCGGTGCATGCTGGTCCAAAGCTGAGGGCAGGACCGGTACGCCCGGGCGTCGAATGGTCCATGCGCACCTGGATTGGTATCCACAGGTTCGTAGAGGTTATGGGGACGCTCGGGGTCCGCCCTCTCCTGGGTCTGCTGGCCGTCGTAACCTGTTTTGCCCAAATACCAGTCGCCCAACCCAGGCAGGAGTTTGTTGCCGACGATGGCGACCACCGTCGGCAGGCCCACGTAGACTTCCCGCCGTTTGTGCTTGGAGGCAAACAGCACTGCTCGCGCAGCGACTTCCGGCTGGTAGATGGGCGGCACGGGTTGTGCCCGGTTGGGCAGGCGACTCTTGCTCCAATCAAACTGCGGGGTGTTGAGCGCAGGCATCTGCACCATGGTGGCAACCACGTTGCTCTGGTCATGAATCAATTCCGCCCGCAGGCTGTCCATGAACCCCTGGATGGCGTGCTTGCTCGCGCAGTACGCCGCTTGGAGAGGGATGCCCCGGTAGGCCAGCGCACTTCCTACTTGTATGATGTGCCCCTGATCGCGCGGTAACATGCGTTTTAAAGCGGAGAGAGTTCCGTGGACGTAACCGAGGTACGTGACTTCCGTGACGCGTTTGAATTCGGCGGCGGTCATTTCCTTGATCGGCGAGAAGACGCTGACCATGGCGACATTCACCCATACGTCGATGGGTCCCAGTTCACGCTCGACCCGTTCGGCAGCGGCTTCCACGGCGTCAGCGTCCGCTACGTCGCACGGCAGGATGATTGCCTTGCCGCCGCAGACTTCGACCTCTCGCGCGGCACCTTCTAATCCCTTTTGACCTCGGGCGATCAGACCGATGCGTGCCTGTTCACTCCGGGCGAAAATCTGCGCCGTCGCCCGGCCCACTCCGGCGGAAGCTCCCGTGACGACGACTCTGGGTCTGGATGATTGGCTCATAGGAGGCGATCCCGAAGTGAAAACCGCTTACTCATCCCCGGGAAACGCCATGGTGGTCATGAGGCCGTTCTCTGCCTGGCGTGAGTCGAGTCGGGTGTGCTGAATGATCACCGGCACGTCCGACTCAAACACGCTCGCGTAAGTGATGCCACGAGGGATCGACGCCGGATCGGTCAGTTCGTTAAAACGCACGTGCCGGACGCGTCTGGCGGCAACTTCGATCTTGTATGGGCCAACCGGATCGCGGTTATCGTAATAAATGGTCAGTTCGATGCGGGCGTCCTGGTCCGTGGCATTGAGGATGCAGAACGCTTCGTGGCTGGTAAACTCCGGTTCAGGACCATGGCTCCAGGCCGGAATGTAGCCTTCAGGGATCGCCCAAGTTTTTCGTCCGATGTTGATCGACATGAATGAGGAGGATTATTTCAACCTTGGCACGCCATCGCCGTGGGTGCCGGGAGGCGAGAGTTCGCGGCGCACGGGCGGCGGGGTCATGTCGCGCCGGTCGGTGTTGAAGATCGCCGTGCCCTGGCTGATGAGATAATCCGCTGTGCGCGCGGCGAGCGCCTGGATGGTCAGGCCCGGGTTGGCCGACCCTTGCGTGGGCATGACGCTGCCGTCGCACACGAACAGGTTGGCAATGTCGTGCGTGCGCCCGAAGCCGTCCACCACGCTCGTCGCCGGATCACTCCCCATGCGCGCCGCGCCGACCAGGTGCGCGCAGCGACTCTCCTGCACGACTTCCTCCGCCCCGGCGGCGCACATCACGTCCATGACCACGTTTTTGCCGTACGCGATGAGTTTTTTGTCGTTGTCGTGCAGGTTGAAGGTGACGTGCGCCACAGGCAACCCGAACTGGTCCTTGTCCGTCGCGCTGATCGTCACGGCGTTGTCCTCCCACGGCAGGATTTCGCCCAGCAGCCCGAGCGCGCACCAGTGGTTGTAGTCCATCATTGTGCGGCGCAGTCCCCAGCCCCACACGCCCTTGGCCGCCATCATTTGCTTGGCGAAGGCGATGGGCAAAGGGCCCACCGTCTGGATGGCAAAGCCCCGCGCGAAGTCGCGCTTCGGGTCCGTCTCGTAGAACTCCTCCGTCAGGCAGTGCGCGGGCGGGGCCTTGTACATGCGGATCAACTCGTCGAAGCGGCCTGCGATGACGTTGCCCGCCTGCGCCATCAGGTATTTGCCGACGGTACCGCTGGAGTTGGCGAGTCCCTGCGGGTACTCGGGGCACGCGCTGTTGAGCAGCAGACGCGGCGTCTCGATGGCGTAGCCGCTGACGATGACCGCTTTCGCGCGCTGGAACCTGGCTTTACCTTCGCGGTCGAAATAATGGACGCCGGCGACGCGGTTGTTCTTGCCCAGTTCGATGCGCGCGGCCATGCAGCGGTCGCGCACCTCCGCACCGTGGACGAGCGCGTCGGGCACGTGGGTAATCAGCGTGCTGGCCTTGGCCCCCACCTTGCAGGCCTGGATGCAGAAGCCCCGGTAGATGCAGTGCGCCCGGTCGCCGCGCGAGCCGCTCAAGATGGCCACCGGCCCGCCCACGCTCACCCCGATGCCCAGCTTGGTGCAGCCGCGGATGAGCGTGTTGCCGACCTCACCCATCGGGTGCGGACCGTACGCGTAGCCGTGCGGATCGCCCCACGGATACCACGCCGGACCCGCCACTGGCATTTCGAGTTCCAGCAGTTCGTAGTAGGGCTTCAGGTCCTGATAGGAGATCGGCCAGTCCGCCCCGACCCCATCGCGGGTGTACACCTCGAAGTCCGACGGGTGGAAGCGCGGGGCGAAAGCCGCCCAGTGCACCGAACCACCGCCGACTCCCTTGCCGCAGTTGTTCGCGCCGAGGGTGAGCGGATCGGTGCCGCCGATGACGCGCGGGTCTTCCCAGTACAGCCCGTGCGAGCCGGCCTCGTCGCTGACCCAATCGCGCTCGCTGTCCCAGAACCTGCCCGCCTCCATGCCCACGACCTTGAAACCTCCGCGCGCGAGCCGCTGACAGAGCACACCGCCCGCCGAGCCGACGCCGACCACGAGATAGTCCACCTCCTCGTCGTCCCGAAAACAACGCATGGTCCCGGTGATGCGCTGCATCGGGCCGAGATGATGGTCGTCGTCCTGCAACGCGCGGAACGCACCGCCGACGGGAGTGTCCAGAAAACTCATAAGCGTTAGTGCGAACCGGTTTCGCCGTGCGTGGGCGTGTCGGTATGGGCGGCTTCGGCCTCGTGCTCGCCGGAGACGCACCCCGGCGGCAGGTCCCACGCGTAGTGGCGTTCGTGGCTTTCCCACGGTTCCGGCGCGCCACCCTCCAGCCGGAAATACGCGCGCGGGTAAGCCGGGCCGCCGAAGCCGATCTCGTCCCACGCCCACGGGTGCGCGTAGTACGCCTCTACGCAGTCGCCCATCATGATCGTCCAGAAATGTTTGACAGGCAGCTTCTTCCAGATGTCCTGCGCGCCGGACGGCTTTCCATCGTGCACGCTCTGGAGCAGCACGTCGGCCTCGTGCCAGGGCAACCGCAAGAATTGCGCGCCGTGCGCTTCCAGGGCCATCAGGTCCACGGCGCGCAGGAACAGCCGGTACGCCTCGCCGTCGGGCGGCATGTCCTCGAAGCGGTAGCCCGGCGTACGCCCCGCGAACAAGCGCTCGTCGATGAAGGGCAGAATTGGGATTTGCCGTTCCGGCACGCGGTCATCCTGCGGCAAAACGTGCTCGATGACCCGCTGTATGATCTCCGCTTCCGGCGCGGTAAAAAAGCGCACGGGCGGCGGTGCCGTCACGCGCTGGAGCACGACCGTGCGCGTGGCCGCGTCCCAGAACGCCTGCTGGCTGAGTGTGGAAAACTTCGGGTAGTAACCCGGCTGCGGGCGAGGCACCAGGGGCTTGCCTTCGGCATCGACGGGCAGGCGTGCGGGGTCTGACTCCATGTTCGGCAAGGTCAATCCGTTTCGCGTCGCATCAAACTGGCGAGCACCCCGTAGAAGCCGCAGGCCGCAAAGAGCAGCGGCGCGAACGCGGGCGGACCATAGATCAGGTTGTAGGGAAGCTGCTTCAGCCCGCCCGGCCGCCGCAGTACGCCGCGCATATGGTAGAAGAATCCGACGCCGCCGTTGAGCATCGCCAGCAGCGACAATCCCGGCAGCCACGTCCGGGCCACGCGTGCGCTCTTCATCGACGCCCCGGCCGCGCCCATGAGCAGCGGGGTCATGATGACGGGCGTCCACTGCGCCTTGTACTTAAAGTTCGTTTTATAGTGCGAATACAGCGCCTCGAACCCGCTGAAAAACGTGCTGAGCATCGTCACGGCGGCGAGGTGTTTCTGGAACCGGCCCTCGCGCAACTCCACGCGCCACGCGGGCGGCGGACGGCGCAACAGAAAATCTCGCAACCGTGCCGCCTTCGTGCGCGGATCAATCACGGGCGATTCCTCCGGCCGCAGGTACGACGCGACCAATCCGAGGTAAGCCGCCACCCCGAAGAGCAGCGGCGCGAAGATCGGCGGCCCCATGATGATGTTCGCCACCGGCAGCCGCCAGCCGCCGGGTTTGCGCGCGATGCCGCGAATGTGGAACCCGAAACCCACCACGCCGTCGATCAGCGTGGCCAGCGAGGTCCAGCGCAACACCGTCCGCGCCGCCCACGTGCTGAACGCGCCCCACACGCCCGCCACGGTCATAGCCCCGCTCAGGACCACGGGCGACCACATGATCTTCTGGTTGTAGCTGCCCCGGTAATGTTCCGAGGCCACGTCCGCCCCGGCCAAGATGCTCGATAATCCCGCCACCAGCGACAATCCGCGCTGGAAACGCCCCTCGCGGATGTGCGCCGCCACGGCCTCCATGCCTTCGACGAAAACGCGCCGCGCCGTGGGCCGCCGACGTGGCCGGTACAGCAGTGCGCCGACCAGCAGCAGGCCGAGAATGGGTAAAAGCGGTTTGCGTCGGAGCATACGCCTTGTTTCACGAGACGCAGAAAGGCTCTGCATCGGAGCGCCGGAACTCCAGGCCCAGCCCCGGAAGCTCGCGGTCGGGCGCGAGCGCGCCGTTGACAGGCATGGGCACGCCTTCAAAGAACATGCGCTCGATCCGGGCGTGATCGTGGAAATATTCACCGTGGATCACGGCGGGCAGCGCGCAAGCCACCGCCGCGTGCAACGTCGGTGCGCAATGAAACGAGAGCGGCACATGGAACGCCTGCGCCAGGGCACCCGTGGCCAGGAAACCGCTGATCCCCAGGCAGCGCGTCGCGTCCGCCTGCAAAACATCCACCGCGCCCGCCGCGAGCATCTGGCGAAAGTACCACGTGTCGTAACCGTACTCGCCCGCCGTGATCGCCATGCCCGCCGGGCCGCGGTCGCGCAACAACCGCAAGCCCTCCAAGTCGTCGGAGGACACGGGTTCCTCGAACCACTTCACGTCGAACTCCGCGAAACGCTCCGCCATGCCGAGCGCGGTCTTGCGGTCGTAGGCTCCGTTGGCATCGACGAACAGCGCCACATCCGGCCCGACGGCATCTCGCACGACCCGTACCCGGGCCAGCTCCGCCGTGACCGTCGGCGCACGACCGAGCTTCATCTTGACCATGGAGAAACCCTGCGCCGCCCAACCGCCAAACTGATCGCGCAGTTGTTCGTCGGAATACGAGGTGAACCCGCCGCTGCCGTACACCGGCACCTCCTCGCGTGCGGCACCTAGCAGGTCCAGCAACGAAACCCCGAGCAGTCGCGCCTTCAAATCCCACAGCGCGCTGTCCACCGCCGCAATCGCGCTCGCGCAGATCCCGGACCGCCCCAGGTTGCGCACCTGCCGCAGCATGGCGGCGTGCGCACCGGGAACGTCGAACGCGTCGCGTCCTTCGATAATCTTCGACAACGCGCCGTGGACGACCCCGCCCGCCGCCGCGTCGGCGTACGTGTAGCCGAGGCCGATTTTTCCGCCCGCCGCGATTTCTACCAACACCAGCGTCGTTGCATCCCAGTCGAAGGTACCGTCGCCCTCCCGCGCGTCAGTTGGAACTTTGTAGCAGGTGACGGCTGGCTTACCCAGCATCGTGTTGGCGCGGCGACGCGTCATTTCTTGTGCGGCAGGAAGTTTTCCACGAGATCGCCGACCGCCCCTTTGATGATGCCTACCGCCGCCGAGTCGCGCGGGGTGGAAGTGGCGAAGCCCATCGCCTGCCCGAAACCGATGTGCGGTGGCAAACAGGGCACTTCGGGGTCCGTGTAGGCTTCCAACACGACGGGCTTGCGCGTGGCGAAGGCCTCGTCCCAAGCCGCGCCGACGTTCTCGGCCTTGTCCACGCGGATGCCGTGCAGCCCGAGCATCTCGGCGTAGCGCGCATAAGGGAAATCGGGCACCTCTTGGCTGGCCTCGAACTTCGGGTCTCCTTCCATCACGCGCTGTTCCCACGTCACCTGGTTGAGGTCCCGGTTGTTGAGCACCAGGATCACCAGGCGCGGGTCGCTCCAGTCCTTCCAATACTTGGCGATGGTGACGAGTTCGTTGATGCCGTTCATGAGCATCGCGCCGTCGCCTACCAGCGCGATGGGCACGCGGTCGGGCCACGCGAACTTCGCGCCGATGGCATACGGCACGCCCGGCCCCATCGTCGCCAGCGTGCCCGAGAGGCTGCCCATCATGCCTCGGCGGATGTTGACGTAACGCGCGTACCAGTTCGCCGACGAGCCGCTGTCGGCGGAAAGAATGCAGCGATCCGGCAATCGGGGAGAAAGCTCGTAGAACACCCGCTCGGGGTTGATGCCGTTGGCGGGATTGTTCTCGTTCATGGCCCGCGCCTTGATCAGAGTGCGCCAGGCGGCCATGTCCTTCGTCACTTTCTCGCGCCAGGAGCCATCGGTTTTCGGTTTCAACAGCGGCAGCAGCGCGCGGAGGGTTTCCGCCGCGTCGCCGCAGAGCGGCACTTCCACCGGGTAGCGGATGGAGAGCATCTTCGGGTCGAGGTCGATCTGTACGCCGCGCGCGTCGCCCGGCTTGGGCAAAAACTCGGAGTACGGAAACGACGAGCCGACCATCAGCAGCGTGTCGCAGCCCATCATCAAATCCCAAGAGGGCTTGGTGCCCAGCAGGCCAATCGCTCCCGTGCAGCCCGGCGCGTCGTCGGGCAGCACGGTTTTGCCCAGCAGCGCCTTGGCCACCCCCGCGCCGAGCACGTCGGCGACCTGCTGTACCTCGTCGGCGGCCCCCCCCCCCCCGGCCCCCACGAGCATGGCCACTTTCTTGCCCGCGTTGAGCACTTCCGCCGCGCGCCGCAGGTCCGCTTCATAAGGGACGACGCGCGGGGCGCTGTAGCCCACGCCCGTGTAGACCGTGCCGTGGGCGCGGGGGCCTTCCTCGACCATGTCCACTTCCTGCAGGTCGTTGGGGATGACGATGCACGTCACCGTGCGCTCGGCCCTGGCGATGCGGATGGCGCGGTCCACCATCGTGCGGACCTGCTCGGGCACGCTGGCCTGGATGACGTACTCCGCCGCCACGTCCTTGAAGAGGCCGGTCAGGTCGATCTCCTGCTGGTAGTGGCTGCCCAGCGAGCGCCGCGCCTGCTGTCCAATGATGGCAACCACGGCCTGGTGGTCCATCTTGGCGTCGTACAGGCCGTTGAGCAGGTGGACGGCACCCGGCCCGCTGGTGGCCAGGCACACGCCCACCTCGCCCGTGAACTTGCTGTGCGCGCACGCCATGAAGGCGCTCATCTCCTCGTGGCGCACCTGGACGTACTCGATCTTGCCCTCAGGGGTGCCGATCTTCGCGCGGTTCATCGCCCCGAGGATGCCGTTGATGCCGTCGCCGGGAAAACCGAAGATGCGTTTGACGCCCCACTCGGTGAGGCGGCGGATGAGAAAGTCTCCAACGGTTTTGCTCATAAGCTCAATGGGGTCACCTCAACACCGGATCGTCCTGTTGGTTCTCAATGAAAGGCGAGCCGACGGGTCCGGGAATGAGATCAGCGTCGTTCTCGCGCATGGACGAACCGCACTGATCTTATCGCTCATCGAGCGACGCAAGAAATACTTTCTCGGTCACAGATTCAAGACGCAACGAGTATAGGGGCATCCATTGACGTGGCTTCGATTTTCGGGTCGGATGGGTGGGTTGGTCAGGAACGCTCCGCAAATCGACTGACCTGCCTTCCTGCCGAACGACCGTTACATCAATTCTGCGATGGAGTCGAACCGTGCATTTCGCTGATTTTGTCCAAATAAAAAACCCGTGAAAATTCTGACCGCCGCCCGTCGACTTTGCAACGTCACCCTTCCGCTCGTTTTCCTGTTCGGCCTTTTTGCCGGGGCGGGCATCGGCACGGCCCAGAACATCGAAGCAGGCAAGGAACAAAAGGCGCTCACTCCCGACCTCAAGCCGGGCGATTACGTGTGGCAGCCGGAGGTCTCTCCCGCCGGTCCCGTGGCGATTATCGTGAGTCTTGGCGAACAGACGCTCTACGTCTACCGCAACGGCGTGCGTATCGGCCGCTCGACGGTTTCCTCGGGTAAGGAGGGGCACAAGACACCCACGGGAGTATTCACAATCTTGGAAAAGAACGTGGTGCATCATTCCAGCGCCTACCACGAGGCGAGCATGCCCTACATGGAACGGCTGACCTGGGGCGGCGTGGCCATCCACGCGGGCAACCTGCCCGGCTACCCGGAAAGCCACGGCTGCATCCACGTGCCGAAGGATTTCGCCAAGAAACTCTACGAGGTCACCGGCAAAGGAACTACCGTGCTCGTGACAGACGGCAAGGCGGCGGAGGCAACCGCTGCCGAACCCGGCTTGTTGTTCGCGGCGGGTAATGGACCAGCCGCGCCGCCGGCCGTCTCGCCGGATGCCACCCCCGGCGGGGCAACCTGGCACCCGCCCGCGGCGGCGAGCGGCCCGGGCGGCCTCGGTTTCAGCAGTGGTGCCCGGCGGATCTA
>CALMAQ010000125.1 GCA_937859745.1 uncultured Verrucomicrobiota bacterium
GTGCCGGTGGGCGTGCCCCAGCCTTGACCGGGCCGCCTGCGTCCTAGGAACGTGCTTCCAAGACCTCCCGCGCCCTGGCGATATCCCGCCGGGGCGGCGCGCCGAAGAGGCGGCGGTACTCGCGGCTGAACTGCGAGGCGCTCTCGTAGCCCACGTCGAAGCTCACGCGCGCGGCGTCCACGTCCCGGCTCAGGAGCAGGCGGCGCGCTTCCTGGAGGCGGATGCGCTTCTGGAACTGGAGCGGGCTCATGGCCGTCACGGCGCGGAAATGCCGGTGGAAGGACGTGGGGCTCATGCCCGCGGTGCGGGCCAGTTCGTCGGTGCGGAGCTTCTGGTCGTAGCGCTGGCGGATCACGGCGATGGCGCGGCTGATCTGCGAGAGCTGGCTGCTGGGCAGCGCCATCTGCCGGAGCATCCCGCCGCGCGGGCCGCACAGGAGGCGGTAGAGGATTTCCCGCTCGACGAGCGGCGCGAGGAGCGGGATGTCGGCGGGCCGGTCCAGCAGCCGGAGCAGGCGCAGGAGCGGATCGCGCAAGTCGTCCTCCAGCGGGTTGACGGCCATCGCCTTGGCCGGGGGGCGTCCGCCGTCGGCGGGCGGCATCTCCAGCGCCAGCGCGGCGAGCGTGGCGGGACCGAGCGCCAGCGTCATCCCCAGGCAGGGCGCTTCGATCACCTGCCCGCTGACCGGCAGATCGACGGAGGCGATCAGGTAGCAATCCGGGTCGTAGAAGAACTCCTCGTCGCCCAGGCAGATGCGCTTGCGGCCCCGGGCGACCACGCACAGCAGCGGATAATAGATGGCAGCGGACAATTCCGTGCGGGTGTTCATCCGCGACAGGGTCAAGCCCGGCACGGCGGTGGGCGTCAGGTCGCGGTGGCAATGCCGGGTGATGAGGGCGCAGAGTTCGGTCATGGGGCTCCTCTCACCCATCCGGCCTCCCGGCCCCCGGGTCAAACGCCCTGGCAGGATCAGGCAAGAACTTGGCAGGAATGGTCTACCCGCCGCGCCGCGGCCGGTCCAGGTTGGGGGCATGAGCAATGTTTCCATGAACTACCAACTGCTGGGCCGCAGCGGCCTGCGCGTGTCCGACCTCTGCCTGGGCACGATGACCTTCGGCGAGGAATGGGGCTGGGGCGCGGCGAAGGACGAGGCGCGTAAAATCTACGACGCCTACCGCACGGCGGGCGGCAACTTCATCGACACGGCCAACATCTACACCAACGGCTCCAGCGAAAAGCTGGTGGGCGAGTTCATCGCCGGGCACCGCGAGGAGGTCGTCGTGGCCACCAAGTACACCAACGCGGCGGCGGGCTTCACCGGCCAGCCGGGCACGGACGCCAACGCGGGCGGCAACCAGCGCAAGAACATGGTCCAGGCCGTCGAGGCCAGCCTCAAGCGCCTGGGCACGGACTACATCGACCTGTATTGGCTGCACATCTGGGACACGATGACGCCCGCGGAGGAGGTCATGCGCGCCTTCGACGACCTCGTGCGCGCGGGCAAGGTGCTCTACGTGGGGATCTCGGACGCCCCGGCGTGGGTCGTGGCGAAGTCCAACACGCTGGCGGAACTGCGCGGCTGGACGCGCTACGTCGGCTTGCAGATCGAGTACAGCCTGCTGGAAAGGACGGTGGAGCGCGAACTCGTGCCGATGGCCGGGGACCAGGGGATGACCGTGCTGGCGTGGTCGCCGCTGCGGAACGGACTGCTCACGGGCAAGTACCTGCCCGAAAACGTGAAGCAGTCCGAGGCGGAGGGTGCGCGGATGCACACGGAGATGATGAAGGGCTTCGGCTCGGTGGAGGAAAGCGTCCACGCGACGGTCCGGGAGATCACGGCGGTGGGCCAGGAGGCGGGCGTGTCGGCGGCGCAGGTGGCGCTGGCGTGGCTGCGTCATCGCCCGGTGCCGGTGATCCCCATCATCGGCGCGCGCAAGCTGGCTCAAGTCGAGGACAACCTCGCCAGCGTGAACGTGCGGCTTTCCCCGGCACAGCTCGCGCGGCTGGAGAAGGCCAGCGCCGTCTCCCTGGGCTTCCCGCACGATTTCCTGGCGCTCGACCCGGTCAAGGCCATCGTCTTCGGCGGAATGCGCGACCGGATCAAAGCCTGAACCACGCGGCAACCCGAAAAAGCACCATGTCCTCCCAACCGCTCGCCGGAAAGTTCGCGCTCGTCACCGGGGCCTCCGGCAGCATCGGCAGCGCCGTCGCCAAACGCCTCGCCGGGGACGGCGCGAGCGTACTGGTCCACTACGGTTCCGGCCGCGAGGGGGCGGAGACGGTCGTGCGTGAAATCCGGCAGGCCGGTGGCGACGCCGAAACGGCGGGCGCGGACCTGGCCCGCCCCGATGGCCCGGCGGCGCTGGTGGCGCAACTCGACGGGGCGTTCGGCGGACGGTTCGCCGGGCGGCTGGACGTGCTCGTCAACAACGCGGGCGGCATCGCCATGGACCTGCTCCCGGACGCGACGGACGAGGACTTCGACCGCCTCTTCAACCTCAACGTGCGCGCGATGTTCCAGCTCTCGCGCGAGGCGGCCCGGCGCATGACAAAAGCGGGTTGGGGGCGCATCATCAACATGGGCTCGATCTTCGGCGAGGGGGCCTACGCGCCCGGGCTGAGCATCTATTGCGGCACCAAGTTCGCCGTGCAGGGGCTGACGCGGGGCTGGTCGCGCGACCTGGGACCCAAGGGCGTGACGGTCAACAACGTGCAGCCCGCGGTGATCCAGAAGGAACCGCAGCCGACCGACGGACCGACGTTCGAGGCGATGAAGCGGTTCACCAGCGTGGGACGATTCGGCAAGCCCGAGGAGATCGCCGAGGCGGTGGCGTTCCTGGCCAGCCCGAAAGCGGGTTTCATCAACGGGGAAAGCCTCACCGTGGATGGCGGCTGGAGCGCGTGAGGGAAGGCGGAAGGCGGAGGGCACGCGCCTTTTACCTTTGTCTAGACCAAACTCGACACCACCCCGCCGTCCGCGCGCCACGCCGCGCCCGTGATGGCGGAGGCCAGGGGGCTGCACACGAACGCCACGACATCCGCGATCTCCTCGACCGTCTCGAAACGCTTGAGCAGCGAACTCGGCCGCGCGTGCTCGAAGAACTCGGTCTCCATCTGCTCGGGGCTGATGCCTTTGTCCCTGGCCATCTGCCCGACGAACGTGCCGACGCCCTCGGACCTCGTCGGGCCGGGCAGCACGCTGTTGACCGTCACGCCCGTGCCCGCGGCGGTCTGGGCCAGCCCGCGCGACACGGCCAGTTGCGAGGTTTTCGTCCAACCGTAGTGGACCATCTCGGTCGGGATGTTCACCGCCGACTCGCTGGAGATGAAGACGATGCGGCCCCACTTTTTGGCGGTCATCCCGGGCAAGTAGAAGCGGCTCAGGCGGATGCCGCTCAGCACGTTGACCTCAAAAAACTTCTGCCAATCGGCGTCGGTGATGTCGGCGAAGGGTTTCGGCTCGAAGATGCCCAGGTTGTTGACCAGGATGTCGAAGGCGGGATGCGCCTGGGTGAGGGCCGCGATGCCGTCGGCCGTGCCCAGGTCGGCGGCGAAGCCGGAGACGGTGTGGCCCCCGGAGGTTTGCAGGCGGCCGACGGCCTCGTCCACGCGGGCCTGCGTGCGGCCGTTGACGGTGACGTGCGCGCCCTCGCGGGCGAGGGCGGCGGCGATGGCGAAGCCGATCCCGGCGGTGGAGCCGGTGACGAGGGCGGTCTTGCCCGAGAGTTGGAGGTCCATGGACCAGCTTCCGGTCGGTCCGGGCGAGGTTCAACCGGAGATTCGGGCGAAGGCGGATGACGGACGACGGATGTCCCTTTCGGAGCGCCGGAGGTGCGGCGATGACATAGCCCAAGGCGGCGCCCCAGGTCCATTTCCCAACGACCCAGCCCTACAAGGGCGAAACACCCAACGCTCCCGGCCGTGACGCCCTGACAGGGCTTGGTGCGTGAGCGGTTGGTTCCCAAGGCGGTGCCCCGGGCTGTCTCATCCCCACACCTCCGGCGCTCTGGAACGGAGCTGCCACTCACCTCCGCCATCTGTCATCCGATATCCGTTATCTGTCATCCGCCTTCCGCCTTCCGCCTTCCGCCTTCCGCCTTCGCATCAGGCTTCGCTCAGGCTTTGCTCGGGATGATGGTAGTCGTCGAGCTTCGCCGGGTGTCCGCCCCGCGTCACCGGCCAGTGGAACCACACCCGGAACGTCCGGCCGTCCAGGAGCGCGCCCACGTACCGCTCCCGCAGGGCGGTCTGGCTGTCCCGCAGGCCGAACGCCTCGGCGACGAACTCGGCCACCACCGTCAGGCCGAAGCCCGAGCCGGTGGAGGACACTTCCGCGTCGAACAGCGCGAGGATGCTCGCGTGGCCGTCCTTGTCCCGGCCGTCCGCGCCGCCGTCCCGGATCAACGTCCCGAGGTAGGCCACGTCCCGCTCACCAACCTCGTTGGAGAGCACGAAACGCAGGGCCTCGCCCGCGGCCGGCGGCGGCGGCACCGGGAAAATGTCCATTTCCACCCGGTCGCCCGCGCAGTGGCGCGCGGCGTTGTTGGCCAGGTTGTAGAAGATGCGGTCGAGCGCGGCGCTTTCCAGGCAACACTCCGTCAGCGGACCCTCGTGGCGGCAGTTCATCACGAAACGCACGGGTTGCTCGTCCCACTTCGGCCCCACGACCGAGTCGTGCCACTTCTCCAGCATGAGGCGCATGTCGTGGGTCTTGGGCTTGCGGTCGGCGTCGCGGCGCGGCTCGTCCAGGCCGGTGATCGCGTTGCGCATGATCTTGAGGTGGTCGCGTGCGAGCACGAAGATCGTCTGCAACTCCCGCTCGTCTTGCGGCCGGCGGTCGAGCAGTTGCAGGCGGCCCAGCAGCGAGGTGAGCGCACCCCCGCGCACGTCGTGCACGGCCTTGGACAGTTCCTCGCCAGGCATCTGCTCATGGGAGGCGCGCCCCAGTTCGCGCACCTCGGTGATCACCCTTTCCACGGGGTGGCGCTCCGACCAGCGCGCCACGTCGCGCCACTTCCCGGCGTCGTCGGTGGCGGTGTCCGCGATAGCGTAGAGTAATTCGTTCAGCACGTCGTAGAGGTCGCGCAGCAGCGTCTGGTCGCGCGGGGCCAGCCGCGCGAGCGGGACGCAGAGGCTGTCGCCCTGGTAGCGCGCGGCCCGGCGGTTGGGCAGGTGCTCGGGGGCCAGGTTCCGCAAGGATTCCGGCACCGCGGACCGCTGGCCGGTCCCCTGCTGGTGGATGTCGCTAAGTTCCTGGCTCATAGAAAGGTAAACGCTTTGAAAACCGAAGGGGGTGCGGATGATCGTAGCGATTACCGGGCCAGGAGGAGTTCGTGCGCTGCTTCCTCCAGCATGGCGTCTAATTCCGGCAACGGAAAAGGCTTCAGCAAATGATGGCGATAGCCCGCGGCGCGGGCCCGGACCTGGTCCGCATGCGTGCCGCAGGCGCTCATGGCGATGGCGTAGGCGGGGCGGGGCGCCGGCAGGCGGTGCAGCAGGTCCCAGCCCGTGCCATCCGGGAGGCCGACGTCGCAGATGAGCACGTCGTAGTCCGCGCCCGGCAGGGCGGACAGGGCGGCGGCGGCCGTGGCCGCGGAGCGGACGGTGTGTCCGACCGTCTCCAGGTACAGCTGCAGGCAGCGCCGCGTGTCGGCGTGGTGCTCGACCACGAAGACCCTCAGTGGGTGCAAGGGAACAATCTTGGTCGGCAGCAGGGAGGACATCGGCTCTAAATCGTAGGAACCGTCCGATTGTTTGTCTCGAATTTGCGTTTGCACGCGGCAAATGGGCCCCTTTTTCAGCGCGCCGGGGCGGAGCGCATCGCCACCAGCGTGGCGGCGAATGCCAGCGCCACCAGCGCGCCGACGTAGGCGACGACTCCCGGCCAGCCGTCCCGTGCCCAGCACCAGCCACCGGCCGAGCCGAGGAAGCTGGAGCCCAGGTAGTAGGCCAGCAGGTAGAGCGAGGCGGCATGACCCTTGGCCGTGTGCGCCAGGCGCCCCACCCAGCCGCTGGCGATGGCGTGGGCGGCGAAGAAGCCCGCCGTCAGGGTCGCCACGCCCGCGATGATCGCGGGCAGTGCCGCCGCGAGGCTGATCCCCGCGCCCAGGGCCATGAGCCCCAGCCCGCAGAGCAGCACCGGGCCGCGTCCGAGGCGGTCGGCCAGCGCGCCAGCGGCGGAGGAAGCGGCGACGCCGAAGAGGTAGACGGTGAAAATCAGCCCGATCTGGGTCTCGCTGAGGCCGTACGGCGCGGCCCGCAGCCGGAAGCCCGCGTAGTTGTAGACCGTCACGATGCAGCCCAGCGCCAGGAAACCGACCAGGAAGAGCAGCGGCAGTTGGCCGTGGCGGAGGTGGCCCGCCCAGGCGCGGCCGTGGAAGCCCAGGTCGAAGCCGGGCCGGCGCACGAAGCGGCGCGAGGGCGGCAGCAGGGCGAGGAAGCCGAGCGCGGCGAGCCCGTCGATGCCCCCGACGACGGCCAGCGCCTCGCGCCAGGAGCCGAGCAGCGTCAGGA
>CALMAQ010000126.1 GCA_937859745.1 uncultured Verrucomicrobiota bacterium
CTTCGCGGCGGTGCCGTTGCCCAGCCACGGGTCGTTCGGCCGGAGCCAGCTCGTGTAGCCGAAAGTCGACGCATACAGCAGCGCGCGGTGCAGCACCACGGTGTCCTTGATCGCGACGTCGGCCTGCGAGCAGCCGCCGCCGCCGGCTGGCGGGGCCGCAGGAGATGATCGCGGGCTTCCTCAAGCACCGCCACCTCGTCGGCCAGCTCACCCGGCGCGAGGTCCTGGGCCGTTACCGCGGCTCGTACCTCGGGCTGCTCTGGCCGTTCCTGAACCCGATCTTCCTGCTGGTCATCTACACGGTCGTCTTCAAGTACATCTTCAACGCCCGCTTCAACGCGGGCAGCCGCTTCGGCGAGAGCCGGACGGACTTCGCGCTCCTGCTGTTCTCGGGCTTGATCGTCTTCAACGTGTTTGCGGAGTGCATCGCCCGCGCCCCCGGCCTGATCCTGGCCAACGCCAACTACGTCAACCGGGTGGTGTTTCCGCTGGAGATCCTGCCCGTCACCATCGTGCTTTCCAGCCTGTTCCATCTGTTGATGAGCTTCGTGCCGCTGTTGCTCGCGGTCCTGGTCCTCAAGGGGCAAATCGCCTGGACGGTGGTGGAGTGGCCGCTCATTTTGATCCCGCTGCTGTTCTACGGCCTGGGGACGGCGTGGCTGCTCTCGGCGGCGGGCGTGTTCCTGCGCGACCTCAACGAGGTCGTCCTCGCGGCGACGACCATCCTCATGTACGCGAGCGCCGTGTTTTACTCGATCAGCACCGTGGCCAAGCAGGCGCCGCAGTTCGAGCCGTGGATCCGGCTCAACCCGCTCGCCCACATCATCGAGCAGAGCCGTCAGGTGTCGGTCGTCGGCGCGCCGCTGGACCTGGCCGACTACGGCTGGCAGGTGCTCGGTGGGTTGATCTGCATGTGCGTGGGCTACGCGGTGTTCATGCGCGTCAAGCACGCCTTCGCGGACGTGATCTGAGCCGGGCGCGCCCCCTGCCGCGCGGCGCGCCGCTCCCGCCACCACAGGGCGGCACCGTTGACGCTGGCGATCAGCGCCAGGTCGAAGAGCAGGTTGGCGAAGTACAGGTGCTTGATGAGTTCGTGCCGCCCTTCGCCCAGCAACGCCACGGCCCCATCGGCCACGACCGCTAGGGTGGCGAGGAGGCCGACCATGGCGAGGTTCCCGGCCACGCCGGGGGCACGCAGCCGCACGAGCGAGCCCGCCGCGAACGCCCCGAGCGTCAGGGCCAGCCAGCCCCCGGTCGGGAAGGCATGGAACTTCACGGTGGCCCAGAGGTTGGCCAGGGTCGATTCGGCGGCGTTCCAGAGCCGCCGCTCGGAGCCGTCGCCGATGTCGTGCCAAGGCGGCCCGTTGACCCCCCGGGGATCGCCGGGCGCATACTTGCCGAGGTAATCCAGGGAGATGTCCTGCATGGAAGCCAGGCCGAAAGCCGCCATGCGCCCGGCGATGGCGGGCTCGTGCGCCAGCGTGGACAGGGTGTTGGCGAAGGTCATCTGCGGGCGGTGCGCGTCGAAGTACGCCTTGCCGCGCTCCCGGTAGGCGGAGACGCCGATGCAATCCTCGCCGTCCGCCAGGCCGAGCCGCCGCAGGTGGTCGGCCGGATGGCGGCTGAACATCAGAGCCCCGTAGAACAGGCTGTGGTAGGGGTTGACGTTCGCCTCGCGGATCGCGGTGAACTGCCGGGCGGCAACCGTCAGCAGGCAGACCAGTCCGATGCCCCCGGCGAGGATCGCCGCCCGGTGCGTGCGCCAGCGTTCGGGCCGCCCGGCGGTCCAGGCGTGGAGGCCGAAGGGCAGCGCCAGCAGCGGCCAGTAGATCGTGCTCGCTTTGGCCATCGTCAGCAGCCCGAGGCAGCCCACGGCCAGCGCCAACCGCGCGACCGTGGGCCGGTGCTTGAGGTACACGAGCGAGAACAGCACGGGCAGGACGAAAACCTGCGAGGCGGCCTCCTGGTAGAAACTGTTGAGGTAGGCGGCGTTGTCGGTGGTGGTCAGGAGCAGGACCAGCGGCCCGCCGAGCGTCCACGGCAGCCACCGGCCCGAAGGCTGGCGCGCCGCCCAGCGCAGCAGCAGGGACAATTCCCCCAGCAGAAGCGCCCGGGGCACGAGCGAGAGCCACGGCAGCGACACCGCGGACGACGAGGCCGCCGCGCCCAGCAACACGCCCGGCAGCCAGAGCAGAACAGCCGAGGTGACGATCTTCTCATGGTGGCGGCGCAGCGTCCACGTTGGCAGCCAGTATTCGTAGAACCGCTGGTGCCAGAGCTCGCTCTGGCGCGGCGGGAAATTAGGCTGGATGCCCACCGGCCCGCTGCTGAAGAACTTGATGGAGCGCGTGAAGTCCCCGTTGTCCGCCAGTCCCGTGCGGAACTGCACGGCCATGCCGACGACGAACGCGCCCAGGAGCAGCGCCAGCGTCCACCGGGAGCGCCAGGCATTGCCCGTGGCCGGTTTCAGGGGAGCATGCACCGGAACCGGGCGATGGGTGCGCGGTGGATTAGGCGGGCATCCGGGTGACGACGGCGGCAATGTCCGCCTCGGCCACCTCGGCCGCGCCCTGGAGGTAGGTTCGGCCCTTGTAGAAGCGGGCGACGATCACGAAAAGGCAGGCAGCCCCGAACATGATCCCCGTGCAATACTCGAAAAATTGCAGATCGGTGATTTTCGTCTTGCTGCCCGGCAGGGCGTTCCAACCATGGAACCACACGAGCAAACCGTTGCCCGCCGACACAGCGAGGAGCCAGAGGGCCATCAACACGCTCTTCATGCTGTTGGGTGCTTGGGTGTAGGAAAATTCCAGCCCGGTGATGGACACCATGGCCTCGGACAGCGTCAGGATCACGTAGGCGAGCATCTGCCACCAGATCGTCGGGTGCTGGCCCGCGACGATGAGTTTCTGCGCGTGGCTGATCGTCACGAACGCCAGCGTCATCAGGAATAGGCCGATGCCGATCTTGCGTAGAGGCGTCAGCGTGAAAACCAAGTTGATGGCGGGATAGACGACGTAATTGACCAGGGGGATAAAGAGCAGGATGAGCACGGCGTTGGCTGTCTGCACCTGCCCGGCCAGGAGATTGATGCCCATGAAGTGCAGATCCATCTTCGTGGCCTGAATGGTCCATTCCACGCCGCTACTCTGGTCCCAGAGCGCCCACCAGATGGCAATGAACACGTAGACCGAGGTCAGCCGCAGCAGGACACCCCGGCCCTCCGCACTGAACGCCGTGCGCACGAACCCCAAACCGGCGGGCGGGACGTGGACGAATTTCCTGCGCCCCAACCAGAAAAAAATGGTGGCGACAACCATGGCCACGCCCGGGATGCCGAATGCCCACTTCGGCCCGAAGCGTGGGTCCTCCAGCAGGAAGGGGCAAAGCAACGTGGAGATGAAGCTGCCCGCGTTGATGGAAAAATAGAACCAGCCGAAGATCTTCGAAAGCAGGTGCTTGTTGCCCTCGCCAAACTGGTCGCCCACGTTGGCGGAAACACAGGGCTTGATGCCGCCCGCGCCAAAACAGATCAGCGTCAACCCGATGAACAAGCCGAGCCGGGTATCGTTGAGTGCTAGGGCAAAGTGTCCGAAGCAGTAGACGATGGACAGCCAGAGAATTGTGCGGTACTTGCCCAGCACGCCGTCCGCCAGCAGGGCCCCGGCCACCGGCAGGAAGTACACGCCCATGACAAAAAGGTGCGTGTTCCCCTCCGCTTCGTTTTCGCTCATGTTGTCGTGGAGCCCGTTTTTCGTCATCAGGTACTTGACCATGAACAGCGCGAGGATGGACTTCATCCCGTAGAACGAGAACCGCTCGGCCGCCTCGTTGCCGATAATATACGGCACGCCGGCAGGCAGTTCGGTATCCGTCTGTGATGGCGAGGTACGGTAGCCGGTGTCCGGGGCGGTGGGCGCAAGGGTGCTCATAGAGAATCAATGACAGGAGGCAGGTCGAGTTCCACCCGCCCGCTGGATGACAGCCCGTCTTCTATCCGCCCGCGCGCGGATACGCAAGCCCCTTCACGCGTCGATTTCGATGCCGACCGGGCAATGGTCGCTCCCCGTGACGCCGTCGCGGATGAACGCGGACCTGAGCCGCGGGCGCAGCGCCGCCGACAGGAGAAAGTAGTCGATGCGCCACCCCACGTTCTTCGCGCGCACGCCTGGCATGTTGCTCCACCAGGTGTAGCGGGCGGTGGCGGGCTCCAATTCGCGGAACGTGTCCAGGAACCCGGCGGCCAGGTACGCCTCGAAGCCCCGGCGCTCCTCCACGGTGCAACCCGCGAGGCCGAGGTTCGCTCTGGGCCGCGCGAGGTCGATGTCCCGGTGCGCCACGTTCAGGTCGCCGCAGAAGATCACCGGCTTGCGCGCCTGGAGCCCTTGCAGGTAGGCCAGAAAATCGCGGTCCCACCGCTGGCGGTAGTCCAGGCGGGTGAGTTCGCGCCGCGCGTTAGGCACGTAGACGCAGACGAGAAAGAAGCCGTCGAACTCCGCCGTGACCGTCCGGCCCTCACGCCCGTGTTCCTCCAGGTCGATGCCCAGCGCGACGCCGTGCGGGCGCACCTTCGTGAAGATCGCCGTGCCCGAGTAGCCCGCCTTGTCCGCCACGTTGAAGAACGGCTGATAGTCCATCAGCCAGAGCGGTTCCCAGATGACCGAGGGGCAGCGTGTCTCCTGGAGGCAGATCACGTCCGGGCGCTCCTCCTCCACGAAGTCGAGAAAGCCCTTTTTCAGGATCGCGCGCAGGCCGTTGACGTTCCAGGAAACCAGTTTCACGCGCGGGGCATTGTTGCCTCCCGCGTGGGGGCGTCAAGCGCGGCGGGGTTTTGCGTGTAGATTGGGCGTCCGAATTCCCGCCGCCGATGTTCCCGATTCGCTATCCCGAAGAATTGCCCGTCAGCGCGCATCGCGAGGCGATCCTCGCGGCTTTGCGCTCGTCGCAGGTGGTCATCGTCGCGGGCGAGACGGGCTCGGGCAAGACGACCCAGTTGCCCAAGCTCTGCCTGGAAACCCTTCGGGGCACGCCCGGAGAGCGGCGGCAGATCGGCTGCACCCAGCCGCGCCGCGTCGCCGCCCTGAGCGTGTCCCGGCGCGTCGCGGAGGAACTCGGCGTCACCTGGGGCCGGGAGGTCGGCTGCAAGATCCGTTTCGGCGACGACACGGGCCGCGACACGCGCGTCAAGTTCATGACGGACGGCATCCTGCTGGCGGAAATTCAGTCCGACCCGCTGCTGCGCGCCTACGCGGTGCTCATCATCGACGAGGCACACGAACGCTCGCTCAACATCGACTTCCTGCTTGGCTACCTCAAGGGCCTGCTGCCCCGGCGGCCGGACCTGCGGCTCGTCATCACCTCGGCCACCATCGACACGGCGGCGTTCTCCGAGGCGTTCGGCGGCGCGCCCGTGGTGGAGGTGTCGGGACGATTATTCCCGGTCGAAATCCGCTACCAGCCGACGGCCTCTTTCGTCTCGGAGGACGACGACGCGGCGCACCTGAGCCACATCACGGCCGCCGTCCGCGCCGTGGAGGACGCGCTGCTCGAATCGCACGACGGCGACGTGCTCGTGTTCATGCCCACCGAGCGCGACATCCGCGAGACGCGCGACCTGCTCGAAGGCTCGCTCGGACGCGGCACCGAAGTGCTCGGGCTCTACGGCCGGATGCCCGCCGCCGAACAGACGCGCATCTTCTCCGCCGGACCGCAGCGCCGCGTCATCGTGGCGACGAACATCGCGGAAACGTCGCTGACGATCCCGCGCGTGCGCTACGTCGTGGACACGGGCCTCTCGCGCCTGAGCCGCTACAATCCGCGCACCCGCACCAAGCGCCTGCCGGTCGAGCCCGTCTCGCAGAGCAGCGCCAACCAGCGCGCGGGCCGGGCGGGCCGGGTGCGCGAGGGCGTCTGCATCCGGCTCTACGACGAGGAGGACTTCGAGAAGCGCCCGCGCTTCACGCAGCCGGAAATCCAGCGCGCGAACCTCGCGGAGGTCATCCTGCGGATGAAGGCGTTCCGGCTGGGCGAGATCGAAACGTTCCCCTTCCTGAACCCTCCTCTGCCCGCCGCGATCCACGCCGGCTACGCGCTGCTGCACGAACTCGGCGCGCTCGACGACGCGCACGACTTGACCGCGCTCGGCCACGAACTCGCCCGCCTGCCACTCGACCCAACGTTGGGCCGAATGCTCATCCAGGCGCGGCGCGAGCGTTCGCTGCCGGAGGTGCTGGCCATCGCGGCGGGCCTGAGCGTGCCCGACCCGCGCGAGCGGCCCGAGGACGAGAAGGAAGCCGCCGCCGCCGCGCACAAGCAGTTCACCGACCCGGAGTCGGATTTCCTGACGCTGCTCAACCTCTGGCGCGCGCTGCCCGAGGGCAACGGGCGCAGCGCACTGCGGCGGTTCGCCAAGGCCAACTATCTTTCCGCCTCGCGCCTGCGCGAGTGGCGCGACGTGCACCGCCAGCTCGCCGACGTGATGGAGGACGGCGGCGACGCTCGGCGCGCCCTGCCTGCCGGGGAAACCGCGCCCCCGTTCCCGCCGGGCAGCTACGAGTCGGTGCATCGCTCGATCCTGGCGGGGCTGCTGGGCCAGATCGCGCAGCGCAAGGAACGCAACCTCTACCTGGCGTCCGGCAACCGGCAGGTGACGAT
This sequence comes from uncultured Verrucomicrobiota bacterium, assembly GCA_937859745.1. Taxonomy (GTDB): domain Bacteria; phylum Verrucomicrobiota; class Verrucomicrobiia; order Chthoniobacterales; family SZAS-18; genus CAHJWO01. The sequence goes on from CALMAQ010000126.1 coordinate 6,655, forward strand.
TTTTCCCGGTTCCGGGATGTACCAGCGCGGGGAGAAGAAGCGCAAACCTACCCCGGCCGCGAACGGCGCGCCCGTGTCCGCCGAAAAGCTGACGCAGCCACCGTGGATCGTCGCGGGCGAGATCGTGCAAACCTCGCAGCTCTTCGCGCGCACCGCCGCGCGCATCGCGCCGGAATGGGTCGTGGACCTGGGCGTGCACCTCTGCAAGTTCTCCTACGCCGATCCGCACTGGAATGAGAAGTCCGGCCGCGTGCTCGCATGGGAGCGGGTGCTCATCTACGGGTTGGAGGTCGTGCGGCGGCGGATCGACTACGGCAAGATCGACGCCGCCAAGGCCACGGAACTCTTCATCCGGGGCGCGCTGGTCGCGGGCGAGGCGCACGTGGAGCACCATTTCTACAAGCACAACCAGCAGTTGCGCGAGCGGATCGAGGCCGCCCTGACCCGCGTGCGCGACCGCCGCGTAGACGCGCTCGACGAGGCGTTCTACCGCTTCTACGCTGCGCGGATCGAAGGGGTATCCTCCCTGCACGACCTCAACCGGCTGATCCGCGCGCGCATCGGCCGCGAACCCGAGTTCCTGTGCGCGGACGAGGAAACCCTGCTCGGTGCCGCCGAGGAAGATTTCGGCTTCGACCGCACGCTGTTCCCCGAGGCGGTGCCACTCGGCAAGGCGGTGCTGCCGATCTCCTACGCCTACGCGCCTGGCGAGGAGCGCGACGGCGTGACCGTGCGCGTGCCGTTACCCGTGGCCGAGGGACTGACGACGAGCCAACTGCAATGGCTCGTGCCGGGTCTGCGCGAGGAGGTCGTCGGCGAGTTGCTGCGCGCCTTGCCCAAGACGATCCGCAAGGGCCTGATGCCGCTGGAACCCAAGGTGCGCGAGACGGCCACCAGGTTCTCCCCGGGCAGCGGCGATTTTCTCTCCGCGCTGGCCGCTTACCTCGCGCGCAGTTACGGGGTGGAGGTGCACGCCTCCGACTGGCCAGCAGGCAGCTTGCCCGCGCACTTGACCCCGCGCGTGGAGGTCGTGGACCGCGACGACAGGACGGTCGCCGCCGGGCGCGACCTCGCCGCGGTGCAAACGACGCTGGCGGGCCGGAACGTGCGCTCCGACGCCTGGGAACGCGCGGCCAGACGCTGGGAGCGCCCGGCGCTGGCAGGCTGGACGTTCGGCGACCTGCCGGAATCCGTCGTGGTGGAGGAGGTCGGCGGCGCGCCGCTGCTGGCCTACCCGGGATTGACGACCCGTGGCGCGGACGTGGACGTGCGCCTGTTCCGGCGGCGCGAGGAAGCCGAGGCCGCATCCCACCCGGCCGTGGGGCGGTTGATGGAGCGCGCACTCGCGCGCGATCTCGCCTGGGTGCGGAAGGAACTGACGGGCCTGCTCGCCACAACGCCGCCCGCCACCAGGAAACCCGGCGGCGCAGTCGATTTCCGCTCGACGCTGGAGACATGGTCCGTGCCAGCCGTGAAGAAAGCCCAGGCACCGGCGGCCAGCCCTGCCGCCATGCTCGAAGCGCAGGTGGACGCGGCTTATCAGCACATCGTCGGCGTGGCGCTAGGATTGGACCCGGTGCTGCCGCTCCAGGAAAAACGCTTCCAGGCGGCGACCGAACGAGCCCGCCGGGAGTTGCCGCTCCTGGCACGCCGGACGGGCGAGGCAGTGGTCGCGGCGCGCGAGCAACGGCGGCAAATCGTCGGCTCGGGCAAGCGGTATCCCGGCATGGAGGACGATCTGCGACGGCTGCTGCCCGAGGATTTCCCCGCGCGAACCCCGCCCGCGTTGCTGGCGCGACTGCCCCGCTACCTGCGCGCCGTCGCGGTACGGGCCGAACGCGCGGCGGTCAGTCCGGCCAAGGACGCCGAAAAGGCGCGGCTGCTTGCGCCATTCGCGGATTGGGAGACCCACGTCGCTCCCGAAAACCGCGAAGCGTTCCGCACCCTCTTGGAAGAATACCGGGTGTCCGTGTTCGCGCAGGAACTCGGCACGGCGCAGCCGGTTTCGGCACAGCGGCTCAAAGCGCTCGGTGGTTGGTAAGCTCCCGCCAAGCGCCGGAAGCGGCGCAGAAAAACGGTTGCCAACCGATGCGGGCAGGGTAGTATCCGCGTTAACCTGACCGTTCAAGTCAGGTTTCACCCATGAAACTTTCCAAGCGCGGCGAGTACGCGATGCGGGCCTTGATCGACCTGGCCATCGCGCAGGCGCTCGGCCGCGCCCTGCTCCCGCTCAGCGAATTGTCGGAAAAGGAGCAGATTCCTGCCGCGTTCCTGGAGCAAATCCTCTTCCAGCTTCGCAGCGCGGGGATTGTGGCGAGCGTCCGGGGCAAGCACGGCGGCTACTGCTTGGCGAAGCCGACCGACCAGATCCGCTTCGGCGAGATCATCCGGCTCATCGACGGGCCGCTCGCGCCGATCCGTTGCGTCAGCCAGGTGGCCTACGCGCGCTGCACCTGCCCGGACGAGGCGCACTGCGGCTTGCGGATGTTGATGCTCGACGTGCGCAACGCCGTCGCGGGCATCCTGGACAAATACACGCTGGCCGACGTGGCCGACGTGACGCTCCGCAAGCTCCGGCGCGACAAGGTCCCCTCGCCTTTCGTGCCTCCCGCGGAACTGGCCGCGTTGTTCGACGCGCCCGGACCGGCGCGTCCCACCCGTCGCGCCCGCGTCCACCCCGTGGTGCCGCAAGGCCAGCCGTGAGCCACCTCACCATGCCGACCCGCTCCCCGAGCCCGAACGTTGCCCGCTCCGCGATCCAGGCGTGGACGGCGGAAACGTTGCTCGCCCCATTGCGGGAGCGTTGCGCGCGTCCGGGCACGCGCCTGCGTCAAACTTCCCTGGGGATGTTCCATCATGGCAGCGACCGGTGTGAACTGCCGCACTTCGTCTTGCGCGGGACCCGCGGTCAGGACGCGCCCGTCCGGCTGGGATTGTTCGCGGCCATCCACGGGGACGAACCCGAAGGGGCGGCGGCGCTTCGCGATTTCCTGCTCGCGCTGGACGACGACCCCGCCCCGGCGCAGGGTTACGAAATCCACGCCTACCCGGTCTGCAACCCGGGCGGGCTCGCGCGCGGGACCCGCCATTCTCCTGCCGGTTGCGACCTCAACCGCGAGTTCTGGCGCGGGAGCGCCCAGCCGGAGGTCCGCCTGCTGGAACGCGAACTGGCTATCCGGCGCTTCGACGGCCTCGTGTCGCTGCACGGCGACGACACGGCGGACGGGGCCTACGCCTTCGTGCGCGGGGCCACGCTGACCGAGGCGCTGGCCAAGCCCGCGCTCGCGGCGGCGGCGCGGTTCCTGCCGCTCGCCACGGGGGCGACCATCGACGGGTTCCCGGCGCGCGAGAGCCTGATCCTGCGCTGCTACGAAGGCATCCTCTGCCCTCCGGCGGAACTGCGGCCCATGCCCTTCGAGATTATCTTCGAGACACCGCAGACGTTGCCTGCCCCGCTCCAGAGCGCTGCGGCCGTGGCGGCTTTGCATGCCATCCTGAGCGCCTACCGTCCCTTCATCGCCTACGGGCAGGACCTCTAACCCAGCCAACCCACATGAAAACATCCCTGCGCTTCTGCCTGCTCGCGGCCCTGGTCGCGGTCTCCACTTGGACGGCCCACGCCGCACCCCAGCCCGTCACCCTGCTCAACGTTTCGTACGACCCGACGCGCGAGCTGTATCAGGATTATAACGCGGCCTTCGCGAAACACTGGAAGGCCACCCAGGGGCAGGACGTGACGTTCAACCAATCGCATGGCGGCTCGGGCAAACAGGCGCGGGCGGTCATCGACGGCCTGGAAGCCGACGTGGTGACGCTCGGGTTGGCTTACGACATCGACGCGCTGGCCGAGCATGGCGGGTTGGTGCCGAAGGATTGGCAGAAGCGCCTGCCCGACAACAGCACGCCCTACACCTCGACCATCGTGTTCCTGGTCCGCAAGGGCAACCCCAAGAAGATCAAGGACTGGCCCGACGTGGTCCGGCCCGGCGTGCAGGTGATCGTGCCTAACCCGAAGACCTCCGGCGGCGCGCGCTGGGCGTACCTCGCGGCGTGGGGCTACGCTTTGCAGGCCAACGGCAACGACGCGGGCAAGGCGCAGGCGTTCGTCACCGCGATGTACAAGAACGTGCCGGTGCTCGACTCCGGCGCACGCGGTTCGACGACCACGTTCGCCCAACGCAACATCGGCGACGTGCTGCTCGCCTGGGAGAACGAGGCGCATCTCGCCCAGAAGGAGTTTGGCGCGGACAAGTTCGAGATCGTGACGCCGCCGGTCAGCGTGCTCGCCGAGCCGCCGGTGTCCGTCGTGGACAAGGTCGCCGACAAGCACGGCACGCGCGCGGTCGCGCAGGCCTACCTCGAATACCTCTACTCGCCCGAGGGCCAGGACATCGCCGGACGCAACTTCTACCGTCCGCGCAACCCCAAAGCGGCGGAAAAGTACGCCGCGCAGTTCCCGGCGCTCAAGTTGTTCACCGTGGACGAGTTGTTCGGTGGCTGGGCGAAGTGCCAGAAGACGCACTTCGACGACGGCGGCGTGTTCGACCAGATTTACAAACCTTAAGCATCCCCCGCCGCGCGCGGGGTGAAGGGCAGCGACACATGGCCATCGACAGCATCATCCCTCCCGCGGTGCCGGGAGCCGCGTCCGCGCCGCGGCGCGTCCTGCCGGGGTTTGGATTGTCTCTGGGTTATACCGTGTTCTACCTCGTGCTGATCGTGCTCGTGCCGCTCTCGGCGACGCTGGCCAAGACGGCCACGCTGAGCTGGCCGCGCTTCTGGTCGGCGGTCACGTCGGCGCGGGTGCTCGCGTCGTACCGCCTGAGCTTCGGCGCGTCGCTGTGCGGGGCGCTCATCAACGCGGTGTTCGGGCTGGTCGTGGCGTGGACGCTCGTGCGCTGCCGCTTCCCCGGACGCCGCCTCGTGGATTCGCTGGTGGACCTGCCCTTCGCGCTGCCCACAGCGGTCGCGGGCATCGCGCTCACCAGCCTCTACGCGTCCAACGGCTGGATCGGCCAGTGGCTGGAGCCGTTGGGCATCCGCGCGGCCTATACCCCTCTCGGGGTTACCATCGCGCTGACGTTCATCGGCCTGCCCTTCGTCGTGCGGACGGTGCAGCCCATTCTGGAGGACCTGGACACGCAGTTCGAGCAGGCCGCGCGCAGCCTGGGCGCGAGCCGCTGGCAGACGTTCCGGCGTGTCGTGTTCCCAGAAATCTGGCCCGCGCTGCTCACGGGCTTCGCCCTGGCCTTCGCGCGGGGACTGGGTGAGTACGGCTCGGTGGTTTTTATCTCGGGCAACATGCCCATGCGGACGGAGATCACGCCGCTGCTCATCATCACGAAGCTGGAGCAATACGACTACGCGGGCGCGACCGCCATCGCCGTAGTCATGCTCGCGGCGTCGTTCTCGCTGCTGCTGCTCATCAACCTGCTGCAACGCTGGACCTCCTCGCGCCACGTCCTCGTCTGACGCGCTCCTCCGCCCGCCCATGGCTTCGACCGTCACATTCCGCCTCGCCAAGCCGCGCGCGACCGCCCCGGCCGACGCGGCCGACTTGGAACCCGCGTGGATTCGCCGGGTCCTGGTTTCAGTCACGCTCGGGTTCCTCGTGCTGTTTTTGTTCCTGCCGCTCGCGGCGGTGTTCGTGGAGGCGCTGCGGAAGGGCGTGTCCGTCTACCTGGCGACCTTCCTGCAAAGTGATACGCTCGCCGCCATCCGTCTGACGCTGCTGACAGCGGCCATCGCGGTCCCGCTCAACGTGGTGTTCGGCGTCGCGGCGGCGTGGGCCATCGCCAAGTTCGAGTTTCCCGGCAAGAGCGTGCTGACAACACTCATCGACCTGCCCTTCGCCGTGTCACCCGTGGTGTCGGGGCTGATCTACGTGCTGCTGTTCGGCGCGCAGGGCTGGTTCGGCCCGTGGCTGAGCGAGCACCACGTCAAAATTATCTTCGCCGTGCCGGGCATCGTGCTGGCGACGATCTTCGTCACGTTCCCGTTCGTCGCGCGCGAACTGATCCCGCTCATGCAGGCGCAGGGCAGCGACGAGGAGCAGGCCGCGATCATGCTCGGCGCGAGCGGCTGGCAGACCTTCCGGCGCGTGACGTTACCCAACGTGAAGTGGGGTCTGCTCTACGGCGTGATCCTGTGCAACGCGCGCGCCATGGGCGAGTTCGGCGCGGTGTCAGTGGTGTCCGGCCACGTGCGCGGGATGACCAACACCGTGCCGCTGCAAGTCGAGATTCTCTACAACGAGTACAACTTTGTCGGGGCCTTCGCCACCGCCTCGCTGCTCGCGCTCCTGGCGCTGGCCACCCTGGGTATCAAGTCCTTCATCGAGTGGCGGACGCAGCGCGACACCGCCGCCGCTTGAGCCCGTTCATCCATGAGCATCGAAGCAAAGCAGATCGTCAAGCGGTTCGGCGGCTTTACCGCGTTGGACGGCGTGAGCGTCCGCATCGAGACCGGCGAGTTGATGGCGCTGCTTGGGCCCTCGGGCTCGGGTAAAACGACCCTGTTGCGGATCATCGCGGGTCTGGAAGGCGCGGACGCGGGCACGCTCGACTTCTTCGGGCAGGACGCCACGCGCCTGGCGATCCGCGACCGACAGGTCGGCTTCGTGTTCCAGCACTACGCCCTGTTCCGGCACATGACGATTTTCCACAACGTCGCGTTCGGCCTCCAGGTGCGCCCGCGCGGCACGCGGCCGGACAAGGCCGCCATCCGCGACAAGGTGCGTGAGTTGCTGCGCCTGGTGCAGCTCGAAGGTCTGGAGGACCGCTATCCCGCCCAGATTTCCGGCGGCCAGCGGCAGCGGGTGGCGCTGGCCCGGGCGCTGGCCATCGAGCCGCGCGTGCTGCTGCTCGACGAGCCCTTCGGCGCGCTGGACGCCAAGGTCCGCAAGGAACTGCGCCGCTGGATTCGCAAGCTCCACGACGATCTGGGCATCACGACGGTGTTCGTGACCCACGACCAGGAGGAGGCGCTGGAAATCGCGGATCGCGTCGTCGTGATGAACAAGGCGCGCATCGAGCAGATTGGCACGCCCGCGGAGGTCTACAACCATCCGGCGAGCGCGTTCGTATGCGGCTTCCTGGGCGACGTGAACGTCCTGCCCACCACCGGGTCGGTCTCCGCGTTCATCCGCCCGCACGACATCGACGTGCTGAAGGCCCCTGACGGAGCGGAGTCGAAGGCGGGCGTGGTGAAATCCGTGCGGGCGGTCGGGGCGGCGGTTCGGCTGGGCGTGTTGCTGGACGGCAGCGCCGAACCACTGGAGGTCGCGCTCCCCGGCGGACAGCAGGATGGAGCTGCCTTTCGCCCCGGAGAAGGCGTTTTCCTGCGGTTCCGGCGCACGCAGACCTTTGCGGATGGCGCACGGAACGGCTCCTAGAACTCGAAGTCCAGCGGATCTGAAAACTTGTCGAGCGCTTCGCGCTGGCTCTCGGGCTTGCGCTCGATACGCCTCTGCACCAAGCCTTCGTCGGGCAGCAGAACCGACGCGGCATCCTCGCACTGCGCGGCCACCCGGCGGAAGACGTTATCCAGGTCGAAGCGCGAATCCGTGCCGACGTACTCGCGCGCCTCGGCCCAGGTGAGTCGGCGCTTGAACTGCGTCTCAAACCCGGCCACCTCCTTGAGCGTCAGCGGCGAGAGCATGGGCAGCGCGACCGTCGGCGTGCCCCGGGCGCGCAGGCGCTCCCCCACGGGCGAGGCGTCGAACTTCGCGCTCGAAAACCGCGCGTCGTTGCGGATGAGCACATATTTGACGCGGTCGCGCAGGGTTGTGACCACGTCGCGCAGGGAACTTTCGGCGGTGGGATCGGGGCTGCCAAACAGCAGGACGACCATGCCCACCCTGCGGGCGTCGAGGGCGTTGAGCGTCTGTCGGGCTTCGAGGTGGTCCAGCACGGTCCGCGTGGAACCGGCGGGGAAGTCCACGAGGGTGATGGGAGCGTTTTGCCCGGCGTTGCGGAAGATGGTGTCGAGCGAACTAGGAGCAGTGATCGGCAGGCGGTCCACCCGCATGAAGTAGTCGGAAAAGTTGGTGTGTTCCGGGTCCGCGTCGGCTCCGCTCCAACGAATGCCCGCGTAATCCAGCCAGGAGGTGATGACCTGGAGCGAGGTGGATTTGCCGATGCGCCCGGTGCTCTGCAACGCGCAGATGAGCGTGGCGCTTTTGGCGGTGGTGACTGGAAGTTCAGCCAGGGCCGTGGAATCGTTGGACGGAAGCTTTTTGCTCATGCCTTGTGAAAATCATTCTTTTCCGTGAACATGCACCCACCAACCTCGTTACGCAACCTTTGACCTGCGAGCGGGATGGCTGCAACGCGTGACGATGCGGCTTGCGTCAAACCGGCGAAGAACGATTCTTCCCTCAGCCGTCGCCCGCCCAGGCTGACCCAGCAAAATGCCCGCGCGCCTCCTCGTTCCCCTTCTCGCCTTGATGTTCCTGCTGACCGGGTGCGCCACACGCCCCGTCGCACTGGCAAATTCCCGGCCGGTTCCTGCCAAACGGCTGCTGGCGGACTACGCATTTTATTCCCGCCCCATGGTGCATGGGGCCAAGCTGGTGGTGATCCGGGATGTCGGCCGGTTCGACCAGCCCGAAAGCGCGCAAGTCATCGTCGATGGCCATGCTCTCGCCTATTTGCGGCCGGGCGAACGGGTGGAAATTCATCTGTACGCGGGCGAGCGCCTACTGGCGGTCTCGTCTGCCCCGGGTTTCTTGGCGGCTCCTCTCGTCGTGCATTCGTTCGGCTTCCAGCCCGGCGAGACCTCCTATTTTCGGGTGGGGATTGTCGGAGGCCAGTTCGATATCAGACCGGCGGTACCTGGCAAATAACCGGTCTCGTTCGGCAGGCTGCTCGAACCGCTTTCGAGGATGGCCGGGACCAGGAGTGCCGGCGCGCGGAGTCGTGCAGGGAGGAACTTACCACCCGTTCGAAGTTTCGATTCGTGAGTCTTGCTGCCCCAAAACTTCGAAGGCTGAAGTAAATCGATCGATTAACTGGACATCTGTCGCCACGGAAAACATTTGCCCTGGAAACACCGGAGCATTAAAAAACATGCGGAAAAACCGACGGGGGGGCGAACCACAAACGGTAAATTCGTGTTGAAGTAATTCAAGGGAGTGCAGATGCAAGCCTGAAATCGCCCCGAACAACCTGTAAATCCCTTTTCTCGACCTGAGCGCCAATGCTTGCATCACCTGCGAATTTCGATTCACCCGTCAGGACACATTGGTCCCCCTTGACAAGCAATCCCATTTTGGCGGCACGCACGATGCTGCCTGGGAAGACAAATTTTTATTCTCCGCGTCAAAACAGCCTGCCGCGAAAGCTCCGGCCGTCACGAAAATTTTGGCCGCAACTGCCACCGCTTCCCTTGAACATCCCTCTTCACTTTTCGATGCGCGGAATCATTGGATGATGAACTCGACCCATCATCCCGCTCCGGACGGTTCTGTTCCAGAATCCCGCCGTATCCCGTCGATCACGGTGGTCTATCCGGCATTCAACGAAGAGGCCAACATCCGCCACACCGTTGAGGCGGCGTGCCGTGCGCTATCAACGTTGGCTGACACGTGGGAGGTGATTGTCGTCAACGATGGCAGCCGGGACGGAACCAAGGGCCTGTGCGACGAGCTGGCAGGAACGTACCCAAACGTCCGCGCGATCCATCATCCGGCCAATCGTGGCTATGGAGCGGCTTTAAAATCCGGTATCATGGTGGCGCGGCACGGCTTGATCTTCTTCAGTGATTCCGACGGACAGTTCGACATCCGCGAACTGCGCGATCTGGTGCGTTGGTCGGGAGAATACGACATCGTCGCGGGCTACCGCGCGCGCCGCAGCGATCCCGCGCACCGCCTGTTGAATGCCTGGGGCTGGAAAATGCTCGTCCGCTTTGTGCTCGGGATCAAAATTCGTGACATCGACTGCGCGTTCAAGCTCTTCCGGCGCGAGGTGTTCCAACGGGTCCAGATCCGTTCGGTCGGAGCGATGGTGAACACCGAAATCCTGGCCCAGGCGTCACGGTTCGGGATGAAGATTCACGAAGTGCCGGTGAGCCACTTCCCACGGTTCCACGGCAAGTCCACCGGCGCGGACCTCAGCGTCATCATCAAAGCGTTCCGCGAACTGTTCCGGATGCGCCGCTCCCTGAAGAACGTGTCGCACGAACAACCGGGCCTGTTCGCCGAGGAACACCAACTCGCCAAAATGGTGTCAAGTCTCGTGAACGAGCCCTGAACGGGGAAACAAGGCAGGAACAAGCCTCAGCGCGGGCGCTCGGGCGCTGCCACGTTGGCAAGCGCAGCCCGCTGACGATCAACGGGCTCCAGGAATGGAAATCCCAAAATCGGCTCCATCCCGGAGTTTGAACCCTGCTCACCGAGTTTGGAACCGGCACCCTGGATCAGGATCACCCTGGCGTTGTAACTCTCGTAGACGATCCGCCCGTAATTGGCGAAGTACGCCAGCACGTCTGGCTGGTTCAGTTGCCCGAACTGGAGCGGGGCCTGGATCACCCACGTTCGCGGCGCAAGGTCGACCACTTCGCGCAACTCCTTCGCGTCGCGGATCACAGGGTTCCCGACGAACTTATCCCGGAAGAAGGGGGCATCGACCGATGTTTCGTAGGTGATCTGTTGCACGAGCAGCGAGTTGAGGAAGTACCCGCCCGTGTTTCCGGAGTAGTATTCGTAAACGTGCGGGATGCCGGGAATTACCACGTCGCCCGGCCGCATGTGCTCCTTGACGAAGATGCTCGCACCGCGGTAATCCACGCGGTAACTGCCCATGCGGATGTTCAGACCGGGGACTTCGGCCTCGACACACAAACGGTAGGCCTTGAGCAACCAGGTGCTCGCGGAGAGTAAGACGAGCAGGGCAAAGGCTGCCATGCAGGCGTGGTTCACCCGCAGCAGCACGAGGCCGCCGAGCCGGCGGGCGGCGGCACTGGTGTCATCCCAGAGCAGGAAGACCGTCGCGGCCCCGAGGAGAAGAAGCAGGGGCTGGTAGAACAGGCAGTACCGCGGAGCGTAAACCGGCAGGAAGTTTGTGTAGCAGAGGAGCGATCCGCCAATCGCGACAAACAGGTAGCGGAACGCTGGTTTTCGCCAGTAGAAGTACGCGCAGACACAGATCGTGACCGTCAGGAAGAAATGGTTTTCACTGAACGGCAGCTTCCGGAGGTAGTAATAGGGATCGTAATTCGAATCCAGGAAGTAGAGCGACGGCGTGCTGATGGTGCTCAGACCCACGCCGACCAGCAGGTAGGGATCGTTGACCAGGAACCGCACGCAAAGCTGGCCCGCGACGACGAAGGTCATCCAGAAAAGGCACCGGTAGAAGAGCCAATCCCGGACCCACCAGAACTCGCCCCACCGAACTGTCAGCAGGCAGAGGAACAACACGGGCACGATGAACCCCGTTCCCTCCCACGACAAATACGTGGCGCAGAAACAAAGCGCGGCGACCCGGAGATAGTTCGGGTGGAACGGCCTGGTGCGAATTGCCTCGTAGAAACTCCAGAACGTCAGGATCGAGAAAAATTGGGTCTGCGCGGGATAGAAGGCATTTTGTGCCCACCGGATGTCCACCGGCATCAAGGCGTAGATCAGGGCCGTGAACCAGCCCACGCGCCAATCGAACATCCTCCGGCCCATCCACGCCAGCAGCACGATGTTCACCGTGCTGAACAAACAGGAAGGTGCGCGCATGGCCACTTCTCCCCAGCCGAACAAGGAGCCGAACAGCGAGAGCGTATATGAAACCAGCTCGTAGGTGGTCAGAAAACGCGCTCTCGAACCGATCATGGAATATGGCACGCCTCGTTCGAGCACACCGTGGGCTTTGCGGATCAAGGTCATCTCGTCGTGGTCCAGCGACATGCCGGCCAGATCGTGAATACGCAGACAAAATCCCCCGGCCACGATGCCGACCAGCAGCGCGACTTTCGCCGCGCGGGGCCACGTGATCGGGGAAGCGGTGGCCTGGCGAAGCGAAAAGAAATGGCATCCTCTCGCCGCCAGAAGGACACCGACGATTCCGACGATAAACTTTTCTTGAAAGGCAAAGTTGGCCGGGAGGCGGTAGTCATAACTGACCAGCCAGATGTACAGCGCGAGGCAGAAGGCCGGGGCATGCAGGAAGGCGTCACGCAACAACACCTCGTCGAATGGCGCGCCCGCAACGGAAGCAACGAAATAGCTGCACAGGAAAGCGAGTCCCAGGACCGCGGCGAAGATTGCCAGGTAGGCGAGCGTCCATTGGGCGATGCCTTCCGAGTCGTAGAGCGGGACCGTCAGCGAGGCGGCGGCAGCCTGCGGCAAGACTCCCCAAGGAGGCTGTCCGTACACGCCGGCGGAGGTCGCGGGCATCGTCTTGATGGCGTGCAAGCCGCCCCATTGCGTCACGGCCCGCCAGACGCCGATGCCCGTAAAACGTCGCACCTCGCCGTTTGCCCGGATGGTGAAGCCGTCCGCCAGCATGGCCGCGGGCCCTTGCGGGGAGCGCAGGCGGATGACGATCTCGTTTTCGCCGTTCCGCAGCCAGGTGGTGATGTTGTAGAGCTGGAACGTCAAGCCCGTGGTGGCCTGCGGCACTTGGGCGACCACCGGTTGGCCTCCATCCAGCGAATCATAGGCGGGCAATTGTACCGGCGCTGGCGTCGCGGCGGGGGCAGCATCGTCGGGCGGTGGCGGTGCCAGGATCATGTTGAGTGGCGTGTTCGTCAGAGACGGCACGCTGGGGGACGTGGTCACGGCTGGAACGACGCCAGATTGGCCGATGCGCTCGAACGGTGACGATTTCACCACCGGCATCCGAAGTGTTTCCAGGGCACGCAGCTTTCCGTTGACGATCAACTCGTAGCTACCGGTCGCTGCGATTTGCAGCCACGACTCGCACCGTGCATCCGCGACGCGAAAGCTGGCGCTGAAACCTTGATCGTGTGCGGCCGAGGTTGAGGCGGCAAGCCACTGACCCTGCGGCGCGGTGGCGAGCGCGCTGGGATCAAGATCGACCTGGTTCACATGGGGATCGAAGTGCGCGGCGGATTTAGCCCTGGTCCATTTCGTCGCGTCAAAATTCACCGCGCTCCAGTGCATGCCCGGCGGCACCAGCCCGGTGTTGGGAGCAGCGCGCCAGGTATCGTCGGAGACGACATCGACCGCCGGAGCACCGGCGGATTGGGTCGTCAGCCGTGCGATGAGCCGTGCGGGATCGGGATAAATCGTGCGGCTGACGAGCACGCCGACCGCATTGTGGCCGGCGTGGAGCAGCGTTTTCAGATCGAACACGCCGCTGGTGTTCGTCGCGTCAAACTCGTTCGAGGCCACGATGGAGCCATTGACGAACAACTCGAACGAGTCGCTTGCGCCGATCTGCATCCACGCCTGGTCGGCGGCGGAAGGCAGATAAATGTCTTTGCGGAAATAGACGATGGGCGCAGCCTGTTCCGGCTCGAGCCAGCGCGCCGCGCCGAAATCGAGATCGTAGTGAGGCGTCGGTGCCGCGATGAACGTGCGGATGAAAAAGTAACCGAATAGGAGCGTGAAAGCGACGACGATGCCGGCGGCGCACCACCCGTCCCGTCGGCTGAGCAAGGGTCCGATCCACGCACGCATATCAATTGCCCGTCAGTGCGCCCAGCCCCCGCGGATTGATGATATAATCGAGCTTGAACGAATTTTGGTAGCAACCACGCGCGCTCGCATGGTCGTCAAGCTTCGTGTAACAATCGCCCATGTCGGAATAAACGTCCGCCATCGCGTACGTGTTCGAGGCACGCTGGCAAAAGCGCTCCCCCGCCGCGATGGCCTCACGGTACAGCCCGATGTCGAAGTTGGCGCGCGCGGCATAAAACAACGCCTGGAGCTGAAAAGAGTCTTCCTGGTAGGCTCCCTGCCATTGCGCGAGCGCCGCACCAAATGCCTGCTGGCCGTAAAGCGTCAACCCGAAGTAGGTCATCAACCGCGCCGCTTCCCGATGCGCGATCATTCCGAGGTCGCCGCCAGCGCGTGCGGCGAGGTGGTACTCGGAGACGGAATCTGGCTGCATCCCCTGATTTTCCAGGACCTGACCTTTGTAAAGATGGTACTCAGGCGAGTCGGAAACACCCCGCGCCTCGTCGATAGCACCGATCTGTTCGTAAAGCTCCGGCCCCAGGGCATACCAGCGGTCCATCCGCATCACCGCCCGATAGAGTTCCGTCGCCCGGACCGCATCGCCGCGCGCCTGCGCGAGGTAGGCGCGGTCGAGCAGGGTACTGGCGTAATACGGCTTCGCCAGAAAGAGCGTGGAAAGACCGACCAATCCCAGCAGCGTGCCCGCGAAAACCCGCGGCAGGTCGCGGGTGGGCAGAAGCGACACGCCTTGAAAAAAGACGATCAATGCGGCGAGGACAAAGGCGTACCAGCCATGCGTGAGGTAATACCACGCCGTCACGCCGCGTTCCCAGAGGGTATCAAACGCGAGGCTCGGCCACAGGCCGGGCTCCCGGCCTTGGTTCACCGGCAGAAAGGCCTGGGTGAACAAAAGAACTTTCTGGCGCTGATCGAACTCCGAGGCCAGACGGCGCAGGATGTCGGGATTTGAGAACGCGATCTGCAAGGGCACGGCGAGCGCCAGCGCGAGCAGCACCGCCCCGCCGCCAACCACCGCGCGGCGGTCGATCCACGTGGCGATCATCGTCAGCGCGAACACCGCAAAGCCAATCGCCCCGAACGAGCTTAACTGCAGGTGCGGCAACACGGGAACGTCCCGCAGGAGCGCCAGCTGCAAACCGCGCGGGTCCTTGCCCAAGGGGAAATCCACCCAGGGAAGAACCGCCGCGACCAGCAACCAGAACGCGGCGATCGCAAAAGCTGCGTTCTTCGCCTGCCGCTCGGCCAAGGCGATCAGCCAGGTGAGCGAGCGGTCGGCCACGGCAACGAGGCGGTTCATGTTTTCCTCCGCAAGGTGGTTGACCAGTAGGCAAGCATCGGCCGGATAAAGGCGATGCCCTCGCGCGTGCTGGCGATCTCTTCCTCGGCAAACGTCCCCACCGCCCACAGCACGCCGAGGTACACGACCAACGAGGCGGCACCCCCGAGAACCTGCCAAGGGAACGACAGCGATTTCACCGCGAAGAGCAACGTGGCCATCGCGACGCTGGCAACCAGGGGACGCCAGAGCACATCGGCTAGCGAAAAGCGCAGACCGAGCCGGGAAAGCTGCGCGATCCAAACGCCAACGACGAGGAATTCCGTCACGAGGAAAGCGACGCACGGACCGAGGAACCCGAAGGATGGGATCAGCGCGGCATCGAGCAAAAGCCGCAATGCTCCGCAGATGCTCGTGCTCACGAGAAATCGCCGCTGCTCATCAAGGGCGGCAAACAGGTAGGGAAAAAGAGTGGAGGCAAAAAGAGGCACCATGCCCGCCCCCAGGAGCTGCATGGCGGGAACGGCGGCAGCGTATTTAGGGTCCATCGCGTAGCGGATGACGGCATCAGACCAGGCGACGAGGAAGACCCCGAACGGAAAGCTCATCAAGGAAAAGTACTTCATGCTTCGCCGGTAGGCGTCACCGAGCTTTTCGCGCGATTCCACCGCGAGCCTGGAATAAAGGGGGAAGAGCGGGAGCGCGAGCGTTTCGGGCACCATCCGCAGCGCCATGCCGATGCGGTACGGGCCGCTGAAAAGTCCGACCGCATTGAAATCGGCCATCGACTTCAACACCAGCACGTCCGCCTGCAGCGCGAGTTGGCGGAGCATGACACCGCCGCCCATCGGCAACGCGGTGATCAGCAATTTTTTCCAGAGGGCGCGGTCGGCGATCAGGTGCGCGCGCAGGTAAAAACGGGTAACGATGAAATAGTAGTAAGCCCACAGCGCCCAGACCGCCGCGAGGTGCGCGACGGCGATCCCGACAAGGCCCGAGGACCGATGGAGGGCAACGAACACGACCGCAAACAGCACCACCTTGTGCAGCACGTAGCCGAGTTGGTTCAACTCGTTGTCTTCATACGCGCGCAACACCGCGCCGTAGCCCGAAGCGTGGAACTGCGAGAGCGCGGAGAGACCCATCAGCGCCGCCGCCACCTTCACCTCGAAGCTGATCCGCAGAAACGGCAGCAACGCCAGCATGACCAGGCCCACCGTGATGGATAAGATCCAGATCAACGCGATGGCAGCGCCGACGATCCGCGCCTGATTTTCGCGTTGGGTGGCGACCTCCCGCACGAGGATTCGACTGAGACCCGAGTCGGCAAGGAACTGGAAAAACATCGCGAACGCGAGCACCCACGAGTACTTGCCGAACTCCGCGACAGGCACTTTTTTCGCGATGAAGAGAATCGTCGCGAGGTGGATGCCACCCCCGACAACCGCCGCGAGCACGCCGAAGACGGCGTTTTTGACGATGCGTTGTGATTGTTTCATTGGATCCACGTCCAGGTTCCGCCGGTGGCGTATTGGATCGTGGCAAATTGCTGCAACTCCTGCCGACGCTCGTCGTCGAGTGCTTCTTGCTTATCGACCTGCACCAACTCAGCATCGATGGCGCTCAGCGGTGGGACCAGCCCGGCTTGCGACTGCGAGCGAGCCACCTGGAAGGCGGTGTCAGCCTGGATCGCGTCGCTTTCGTACGCGGCGGCCAGCGCCTGGATGACGATCAGCGAGCCGTAGGCATCCAAAATTGTGTTGCGAATGTCATCGGCGACCTTTTCCAGGCGGATTTTTTCCGACAGGTATTTGTCCTTGGCCGCATGTTTATTCGCGCTGAGCGCCCCGAAATCGAAAATCGGCACGCTGACCACGACCGCGCCGGTATAAAGGTGTCGGTCAGTCGATCCGGTCAGATTATCCCCGTAAACGTAGTTCGAGTTCAACGTGATTTGCGGGTAGGTCTGCGCCCGGGCGATCCGGTAGCTGTTGAACTGCTGGTCCACCACCGCGTTCTGCACGCCCACGCCGGGATGCTTTGCGAACGCATCGGCGAGCAGTTTATCGGTCGGAGGCAGGACCGGCGCACGAGGCAATTTGGTGGAAACGGCCAACCCTTCAGGTTTCATTCCGATCAACGCGGCGAGATGCAGCCGCGCGGAGGCATCCTGTGCTTTCGAGAGCTGTAACACCTGCCGGCTCGAAGCGAGTTGCGCCTGAGCAGCGGCGGTGTCGGTCGGCAGCTTCAGGCCGAGTTGCATCTGTTTCTGGATGGTCGCCAGCCGCTGTTCGCACAACTCCACGCGCCGGGTATCCAGCCGCAGCCGCCCGGCGCGCGTCGCGGCTTCCAGGAAGGAGGTTGCCACGATCAGGATAATTTGCTCGCGCTTGAGGTCCTTGGTCCAGGTCAGCACGGTTCTCTGGGCCTTGGCCACGTCCACCGCCGGGGCATCGTTCAGACCGAAGATGCTACCGTCTTTGTACAGGTTGTAATTCAAAGCGAGCGACCCATAACCGAGCAGTCCCGACCTCGACCGGTTGGTTAACAGACCGTTGTTCTCCACATCGACGACGTTGAGCAGCGAGAAGGTGTTCGTTGGCTCACCCGACGCTCCCTGGAGGGTCAGCGTTCCGGAGATCGACGGCAGCAAACCGGCGCGCACCGACGTGATGGTTTCGCCCGCGGCTTTGATCTCGTAGTCGGCCGCCCGCAAATCCGGGCTGCGGCCAAGCGCGATGTCCACACAGTTGGTCAGTGTGAGCGGGCGCGTCTGGGCGAACGCGAGCAGCGGCGCGAAGAGCGCGACCGCAAAAACGACGCGGGCGCGATCAGCGCCGCGCGTCGGCAGCATTAATGCGAACTTCGTCATTTTCCAAAAGATAAAGCTGTCCAGTGACCACAATCGATTCGCCTTCCTGCAAGCCAGAGAGAATTTCCGTGAACGCCCCGGACATCATGCCGATCCGCACGGGCCGCTGGTGCGCCCGGTCCCGTGGGTCGATGACAAACACGCTCGCGTGATCGCCAACCGGGTTCAGCACGGCCGTGTTTGGCACCGCCAACGCCCGGCGGGAGAGCGTCAGGCGCGCGAACCCGGTGAGCCCCGGCGTGAGGCGCCAGCCCGGATTGTCGATCTTGATGTAAGCGGCGAAGGAATGCGTCAGCGGGTTGGTCTGGGGATCAATTTTCTCGACGTTGCCGGTGAACACCTCGCCGGGGTACGCATCGAATCCCGCCTCCGCGGCCATGTTCAGGTGGATCGAGCCGACCTTCTCTTCTCCGATGAGCGCCTTCAGGTAAATGTGGTCGATCTCGCCGATCTGGGCGATTTCTTCGTCGAGCTTCGCGGTTTCGTTGAGATTCGCAGGACGCTCGATCACGACGCCGTTCACGGGCGACGACAACACCGTGTATTCGAGATCGACCTCGGATTGCACCAGGGCTTCCTGCGCGGCAGCGATGGTTTGCCGGGCGGTTGCCAGGTTGCTCTCCGCCGTCTCGACGTCGTAATCGGCGGCCATGTGCCGTTCCTGTAATGCGAGGAGGCGCTTGAGCTGTATTTCGTAGTTTTTCGCCTTCACCTTGCTGGCCTCCAGCAACCCGCGGTTGGCATCAACCGTCGCCTTCGTGATGCGGTCATCGAACTTTGCGAGCAGGTCGCCGCTTTTTACGAAAGAGCCAACGTTGACGGGCAGTTGGACGATGCGGGCTTGGACCTTTGTGGTCACGTTGACGGTGGTATATTGCACCGTCTGGCCGCTGCCGCCGACCACTTCATTGATCGTGGTGATTCGTGCCGGAGCGACTTCGACGGGAATCGGCCCCCGCAACGTCCGTGCCTTGAGTTGATCGGTGTTCCGCTCGTGAATGATTACCTTCACGGCGAGGACTGCGAGCACGGTGCTGCCGAGCGCCACCAAGATCCAAGGCAGGATTTTGGCGCGCGAACGCCGACCTGGCAGAACGGATTTGTGCACGGTGATAGCCACGGCTCAGTTGCGACCCGACCGACGAGTTTTCTTCGGAAAAAGAGCGGGCGCAAACATGATCAGAGGGTGAGCATCGGCAGCGTGTGAGAGAGAACGACATGCGGCTGTCTGCCGAAGCTCCGACGGCGGATCAAGGGACTGATGACGCGGCGGCTTCCGCCGTCGTTGCACCGCGGGTGAGCAGTTGGTCGTAAATCACATCGATTTTGGCGCAAAGCGATCTCCAGTCAAAGTCGCGCAAGACGGTTTCACGGGCGTTCGTGCCGAGCCGGGCGCGCAGCAACGGGTCAGACAACAAGGTGACGATCTCTTGCCCCATCGCTTGCCAGTCCCGGTCGGGAGCGACCAGCACATCGTGCAGGTGGCGCACGCCTTTTGCTCCTCCGGCAAAACAAACGCTCGGCTTCGACATCGTCATGTAGTTCAGGAGCTTGATTGGCTGACCGGGACAGTCGGGACGCGAAACGACACAAACGCTGGCAAGCGCCAGGAAGTTCTTCAAATCCGCGAGCGAGTGCGGACCGATGAAGCGCGTGTCCGCCGCAATGCCAAGTTCACGGGCCAGGGCTTCGTTGGCGGGACGGTGGGGTTCATCTTCGAGCGGGCTGACGATCATCAACAGCGCATCGGGAATCTTTTCGCAGACGAGAGTGAAGGCGCGCAGCAGGTAATCGACGCGCTGGAACATGTTGTTGACCCCCGTGTACATCACGACCGGGCGTGCGCCCACTTCATATCGCGCGCGAAGTTGCTCCACCACGGTGGGATCCACGCCATCGAGCAGCGCGGGCGTCACGCCGGCGGAAACGAAGGTCACGCGGTCCGGTGCCACCCCGCGCCGGATGAATCCATCGCGCAGCTCCTGCGTCAGCGCGATGATATGATCAGGGAAAATCGGTACGAACCAGTCGAGCAAGCCTGCAAGCAGCTTCGCGATGAATTCCGGCATCACGTGGTACGTGTGCAACTCGTCGGACATGAGGTTCACCGCGTTGTAAATCATCGGTCGCCCCGTGAACAACTTGGCGGCCAGGCCGATGAGGCAGCCTTCGTAGTTGTGCGCGTGGATGAGGTTGCAGTCGTAACGGCGGACCACGCGCACCGTTTCGATCAGCATGAGAAAATCCCACCAGAGTTTGATGAGCGCCGGGCCGACGTGGGTCTTCCGCTGCTCCCGCCGACGCCCGACCCGATGGACGCGCGCGGTGCCTACGGAGAGTTCCTCGCCCTCGGGGTACGTGACGACGTGAACCTCATCCCCGAGGTTTGAAATTGTCTCGGTGAGTTCGCGGATGGCGGCGGGCGAGCCGTAGTTGGCCGGAAACTGACACGCGGCGAGCATCGCGATGCGGTGGCGCGGCATGGTCAATCGATGTAGCCGAGCGCCTTCAATCGCTCCTCGACCTGGGAGGCTTCTTCGGCGGAGTAAGGTGTCGCGGGCGCAGCCTCGGCTGGCGCGGTCGTCTCGGCGGCACCTTCGACGGCGACCGGATGGGCAGCCAGAAATTCCGGGGAGAAAAAATCCACGATTACCCGCCCGTCCAGACCGGCGGGGACTTTCTGCCCCAGCAGGTGGAGCAGCGTTGGGGCCATGTCCATGAGCCGGGCACCCTGGATCGACGCGCCCTTGCGGGCCGCCGGTCCGGAGTAAATCACCATTCCGTCGAGCCGGTGCGTGCCGCTCCACTCGGGCTCGGTCATCAGCCCACGAGGGCGGATGTGGGTGACTGGCTTGTGGGTGTCTTCCGGGAAGCTCGGCGCGGTCTGGAACGCGTTGTCGCTCCACCAGTCGAGAATCAGGTCGGGTGCTTCGCCCGCGAACGGCCCCTGGAAAAGCTCCTCGCGCTTGAAGACGTGCGGAATCATCGGCGAGCCATCGCGCGGGTCGCGCAACTCGGCGATTTTCGCGATCAGAAAGTCGCGGAGCCCTTCGTAGTCGGCCGGCTCGACGATGCCGGTGGGACGCGCGCCCTTGAGGTTGATCCAGATGCTCGGCGGCGAAGCCAGGACCTCGCTGCAATAGGCCTTGGTGCGCGACCAGTCGATGTTCGCAAACGACGTCGCCGCGGTCTCGAAGTTCTCCCGCAGCGCGGGCAACAGGCTCGCCAGCTTCTTCTTCTGCGCGGAGGTGAGTGCCCCGCGGATGGTCTGATACGCCGTGCGGATCAGGCGTTGCTTGATCTTTCCGAACGCGCTCGTCGTGCCTTCGCGGTAATGAAGCAGGCCTAACTGCGCGAGGTAACGGTTCAGATGGACGGTGCGGTCGGAGGTCGGGCCGCCGCCATGATCGGAGACGACAAGGACGTGCGTTTCCGGCGAAAGTTTCTCCAAAAACCTGCCGACCGCCGCGTCAAGCCGCTCGTACACGCGCAGGATGGCCTCGCCATATTTCTGTGCGCGCGACGCGTCATGCTGGAAATGCTGCGCGTCCATGTAGTGCCAGAAATAGTGCTGCACGGTGTCGATGGACATGAACGTCAGCATCATCACGTCCACGGGCTGTTTCTCCAGCAGGTGCAAGCCGACGCGCGTCCATTGCTCGTCCAACCGCGCCATGCCCTCCAACACGGCGTCACGCCGCTCGTCGGTGGACATGAAACCGAGATAACGGATTTCGAGGTCGAGTTTCGCGCCGAGCGCGCTTTCGAGTTCGTCGCGCAGTTCGGTAGGATGGATGAACGCGCTTTTCTCGCTCGGCGTGTCCATCCCGGAAATCTGGAACGCCGTGCATTTCTCGGGCGGAAAGGTGAACGGCACATTCACCGAACCCACCTGGACGCCAGCTTCGCTGAGGATTTGCCAGATCGTGCGCGAGCGCCGCGAGCCGGCATTCGAGTAGCGCATCGCGTAGCTGCCGGGCTGCGGCTCGAGGAAGTGGAAAATACCGTGCTTGCCCGGGTTCATACCCGTCATGAAAGAGGTCCACGCAGGCGGCGTGAGCGGCGGCAGCGCCGATTGGAGCGGGCCGGAAGCGCCTTCGGCGACGAGCCTGGCAAGATTTGGCAGGCGTCCCTGCGCGATCGCAGGACGCAGGAGCGTCCAGGTCGCCGAGTCGAGGCCGATGATGAAAAGCTTTGGAGAAGTCAATGTGGAGGGAAAGGGCAATAGCAGGATTCTCGCCAATGCGTTGTCTGTTCAACCGTGGTTCCACGGTTGGCATGATCCATGTTTCCGCGTGACTATTCACTATCCTCTTGTTCAGTGTCTAACCTTTTTCTCCCATGCGCACCGTCATTATCGGCCTGGATTGCCTCGAACCCGCGCTTGTGGATCGCTGGCTTGGCGACCTGCCGACTTTCGCGCGATTGAGAAAAATGGGCGTCTGGGGGCGGATGCGGAGCTGTGTGCCGCCGATCACCGTCCCCGCGTGGTCGTGCATGACATCAAGCCGGGATCCGGGCGCGTTGGGCATCTACGGCTTTCGCAACCGCACGAAATACACCTACACCGACCTCGGCTTTGCGACGAGCGACTGGGTGCGCGTGGACCGGCTCTGGGACATCCTCTCGCGCGCGGGGAGCAAATGCGGCGTCCTCGGCGTGCCCGGCACGTTCCCGACCCGGCCGGTGAACGGCGCGCTGGTCAGTTGTTTCCTCACGCCCAACGACCAGGTGCAATGGACCGCGCCACCCGAGTTCAAGTACGAGATCGCGCAGTGGCTCGGCGGCGAAAAGTACATTTTCGACGTGGTCGAGTTTCGCACCACGGAGAAGGCGCGCGTGCTCGCGGATATCCAGGAGATGACACGCCGACGCTTTACCGTCGCCCGCGAGTGGCTCAAGAAGCATGCGCCTGATTTCTTCATGATGGTCGAAATGGGCAGTGATCGCATCCATCATACCTTTTGGCATTTCATGGATGCCCAACACCGGAAATACACCGCTGGCCACGCCCTCGAACCGGCGATTCACGATTACTACGTGCAGCTTGACGGCGAGATCGCGCGGCTGCTGGAACTCATCGACCTGCGCGAAACGTCGCTGCTGCTGATCAGCGATCACGGAGCGAAGCGCCTCGAAGGCGGCGTGTGCATCAACGATTGGCTGCGCCGGGAGGGCTGGCTGGTGCTCAAGAACGAAACCGTTCCGCGCGGTACCCCGTTGTCGAAATGCGAGGTGGACTGGACGCGCACGCGTGCGTGGGGCGAAGGCGGCTACTACGCCCGCATCTGCCTGAACGTGAAAGGACGTGAACCGCAGGGCTCCGTGGAACCGGGCGACTTCGAAAGAACACGCGACGAACTGGCGGCGAAGCTTTGCGCGATTCCCGATGATCGCGGGCTGCCCATGGCATCCGTGGCGCACAAGCCGCAGCAACTTTATTCCCGCGTCGAGGGTATCGCGCCCGACCTCATCGTGATCTTTGGCGATCTCCACTGGCGCGCCGTCGGCACGCTCGGTCACGACACGATCTACACCTTCGACAACGACACGGGTCCCGACGAAGCAAACCACGCGCAACATGGGTTCTTCAACTGGATTGCACCGACGATCACCCCGCAGCCTGAACCCATGGACCTTGATATCCTCGACGTTGCTCCCACGGTGCTGGCCCACATGGGGCAACCCATCGGATCAGGCATGCAGGGGAAGGCGTTGACGGCAGGATAAGCTCGCACGTTGACGGCCATCTATCAGCGCAGGCCAGACACTTTCGCCTACGATCTGACTTTTCCTAAAAACGAATGTCTAAACCAACAAAACAGCCGCGCGGGAAGATCGTCACGTCAGGTTTGATGTATTCCTTCCTGTTTATTTGTGCCTTGATGCTTCCTGTGGCTAATGCGGCTTCCCCCACGCCCCGAGCTGAAGGCGGCATCTTTTCGCTGCACCCGAGAAACGATCCGTTGAATGACACGAGCGAGTTGGACCTGCCGTACGTCGCCGGTCTGTCGGTCCGCTTCGGTTGGACCGACATCGAAAGAAGTCCTGGCCAATATGACTGGAATCTACTCGAAAAAGCCCATCAAATCGCCGTCCAACAGGGCAAATTGTTGATCGTCCGAATCATCGCTGGCAGCGCCAGCCCCGGCTGGCTCTATGCTCAAGGCGTGCCAACGGTTACTTTCCGGGGCAGCGAAACCAACTGGATGTCGGCGGACGCGGTGGTGAACATGCCAGTCCCATGGAACGAGAAGTACTTGCAATCATGGGAAAAATTTCTCGGTGCGTTCGGCAGAGAAATTGCGGGCTGGGCGGACGTTTACTGCGTCCAGATGACCGGGGGCGGATTCATCGATGAGATGCATCTCCCTAAAAAGAGCCCGGATACGATCCGGCAATGGAACGAGGCCGGGATCAGCGACGAGAAAATCTTCCCGATGTGGAAACGCATCGTGCAGGCTTACAATAAATCGATGCCTGCGAGAGTTGGTCTGGTGCTCGATCTCGGCATCCCGTTCGCGCGAAGCCGCTCCCCCGAACTGGTTTACCAATATGCGTTGGATACCTATCCGGGTCGTGTGTGGTTTCAACAAAACGGGTTGAAGGCAGAACGCGCTCCGGAGGCAAAATTCCCCGCAATGATCAGGGCTGCATCCGGGAAAACGACCGTTGGTTATCAGATGCTCGGCAGCGTCAATTTCCTTGATGCCCAGACGGGAGACCGCAAAATGGCATTTGAGAATGCCATCGGCGACAACAGTTCTTACGTGGAGGTTTACAAAGCTGATTTGGCTGAACCGCGCCTGAAGGGCGACATGATCTTTCTGGCGGACGGCTTGTTGCATCACAAACACCATCTGCAGTAGCGTTTATACTCCAGCCAGCTGTTTTCCGGTGCATGGCAGCCGGTGCTGGGTTCATCTTCCATCTGGCTGCCGGTGACTTGAAGGGCCGACGTGCCTGGTGGCGAAAAGAGGTTCCGGCGTCCGCACGTTCCGCCAACGCTCCTGCTTCCATCCGGCAATTTCTGGCAGGTTGGAGCGCTGCGGCCGGAATGATTTTTGACAACTGCCAGCCCGGTTGTCACCATCTGGAACGCGATAAGCTCTCTGAACGTTGCTCTTTTCTCCATCGTGACCGCCTCTCCTTCATCCCCGGCCCAATCTGACGGCACAGAGGCTTTGTATCCGCACCTCGCCGCGCTGGAGAGCGAGAGTATTTTCATCCTGCGTGAGACGTTCCGGCACTTCAAGCGGAGCGCGATGCTCTGGAGCATCGGCAAGGACTCGTGCGTGATGCTCTGGCTGGCACGCAAAGCCTTCCTAGGCCACGTCCCCTTCCCCTGCGTCCACGTGGACACCAGCTTCAAGCTGCCCGAAATGATCGCCTTCCGCGACCAACTCGCGCGCGACTGGAAGCTCGACCTCGTCGTCGGCCAGAACCGCGCGGCCCTCGACGCCCGCCAGACCTTTCCCGATGGGGCGCTGGACCGGGTGGGTTGCTGCACGGCCCTCAAGCGCGACCCCCTGGCGCAAGTCATCGCCGAGCGCGGCTACGAGGCGGTGGTCGTGGGCATCCGCCGCGACGAGGAAGGCACGCGCGCCAAGGAGCGCTACTTCTCGCCGCGCAACCAGGATTTCGAGTGGAACTTCCGCGACCAGCCCCCGGAGTTCTGGGGGCAATTCCAGACCACCTTCGCGCCCGGCACGCACCTGCGGGTCCACCCGCTGCTGCACTGGACGGAACTCAACGTGTGGGAGTACATCCACCGCGAGAACATCCCCTTGGTAAGCCTGTACTTCGCACACGGCGGACGGCGCTACCGCAGCCTGGGCTGCGCGCCATGCACGGGCACCGTGGAATCCCACGCGGCGAACGTGCCCGAGATCATCGAGGAACTGCGCGGCACAACTGTGGCCGAGCGCAGCACCCGCGCGCAGGACCAGGAGAGCGAGGACGCCTTCGAGCGCCTGCGCGCCAGCGGGTACATGTGAACGCCTCCGCGATGAACTTTTCCGACCAACCCCTCCGCATCGTCATCGTCGGCCACGTGGACCACGGCAAGAGCACGCTGGTGGGCCGCCTGCTCCACGACGCGGGCGCACTGCCGCAGGGAAAGCTCGAAGCGGTCGAGGCGTCCTGCCGCCGCCGCGGGGTGCCTTTCGAGTGGGCGTTCCTCATGGATGCCCTCCAGGCCGAAAGGGATCAAAACATCACCATCGACGTTTCCCAGATCGCCTTTCGCACGCCCGGGGGCCGCCCGGCCGTGCTCATCGATGCGCCCGGCCACAAGGAGTTCCTCAAGAACATGGTGACCGGGGCCGCCCGAGCCGACGCCGCCCTGCTGCTCATCGCCGCGAACGAGGGCGTCTGCGAGCAGAGCCGCCGCCACGGCCACCTGCTCAGCCTGCTCGGGCTGCGCCAGGTGGCGGTCGTCGTCAACAAGATGGACGCCGTCGGCTACGACGAGGCGACCTTCCAGGCCATCGAAGCGCAGTACCGCCAGTTCCTCGCGAGCCTGGGCGTCGAGGCGCGCGTGTTCATCCCGGTCTCCGCGCGCGAGGGCGGCAACGTCGTCGCGCGGGCGGAAGCGGCCCCCTGGTACACGGGTCCCACCGTGGCGGAGGTCCTCGAAGCCTGCGCGCCCCCGCCCCCGCTCGCCGACGCGCCGCTGCGCCTGCCCGTGCAGGACATCTACCGCTTCGACCCGCGCCGGATCATCGCCGGGCGCATCGAGAGCGGCACCTTGCGGGTGGGCGACGAACTCGTCTTCTCACCCTTCAACAAGACGGCGCGGGTCGCCACCATCGAACGCTGGCCGGACGATCCCGCCCGTGCGCCGGTCGTCAGCGCCTCGGCCGGCGAGAGCGTGGGCGTCACGCTCACCGAGCAGATTTTCGTCGAGCGCGGCCACGTGGCCAGCCACCGGGCGGACGCGCCAATCGAGAGTAACCGGATCAGGACGCATCTGTTCTGGCTGGGGCGGCGGGAATTGACGCTAGGCGGCACCTACCAGCTCAAGCTCGCCACGCAAGACGTGCCCTGCCAGGTGGCTTCCATCGAGCGGGTGATCGACGCCGCCACGCTGGACACGCCCACCGACGGCAGCGGGCAGGCGGACGCGGCCAACATCATCCACGCCGTGTCGCGCAACGACGTGGCCGAGGTGACCTTCCAGACCCGCAAGCCGCTCGTGCTGGACAACCACGAGCGCCTGCCACCGCTGGGCCGTTTCGTCGTGGTGGACGGCACGGAGGTCAGCGGCGGGGGCATCATCTTCGGAGGCGTCTACACCGACCGGCGGCATGTGGTCAGCCAGAACATCACCTGGAGCGAGAGCGAGATCACCCGGGCCGACCGCGCCCGGCGCAACGGCCACAAGGGGGCCGTGGTGTGGCTGACGGGCCTGAGCGGCTCGGGCAAGAGCACCCTGGCGCGCGCGCTGGAGCGCGAACTCTTCACGCGGGCCTACCACGTCTACGTGCTCGACGGCGACAACGTGCGCCACGGCCTCAACTCCAACCTGGGCTTCTCGCCCGGGGACCGCATCGAAAACATCCGCCGGGTGGGCGAGGTGGCGCGCCTGATGGCCGACGGGGGCACGGTGACGCTCACGGCCTTCATCTCGCCCTACCGCGCCGACCGCCGCCGGGCGCGCGAGATCGCGCTGGAGGGCGGGTGCGAGTTCGTGGAGGTCTACGTCAACGCCTCGCTGGCCGAGTGCGAGCGGCGCGACCCCAAGAGCCTCTACAAGAAGGCGCGCGCCGGGCAGATCCGCCAGTTCACGGGCATCGACGCGCCCTACGAAGCGCCCGAAGATCCCGAGATCATCGTGCCGACCGGCGAGCAGAGCGTGGAGCAGTCCGTCAATGTGATCCTCGACCAGTTGCTGCCGCGGCTGACCGTGTGAGGTGTCCTCCACCCACTCGACACGACCTGGCGAAAGTTACTCGTCGGCCGGGCGGATCGGCAGCCCGCCGCTCGCGGACGCGGTAACTACCCGCTTGTCTTTTCCGACCGGCTTCTCTCAAATGGCCGGCGTGTCCCCCGCGCGCATCCTTGGCTGCTGTGCGGGCGTCCTGTGGTTGCTCGGGTGCGTGACCGCGCTTGCCGATCCTTCCACCACGGACGCTCCCAAGGGTTTTTTCGAGCGCGACTCCCCGGTGCCCGACCCCGGCGGCGAACGCGCGAAGCTGGCTGACAAGGGAATCGTCTTCGGTCTGATCTACACGGGCGAAGTTTTCGGCAACCCGGCTGGCGGTTATCGCCAGGGGACGGTTTACGACGGCCTGCTCACCGCCGGACTGGACATCGACTTCAATAAGCTCCTCGGCTGGCAGGGCCTCAAGTTCCACGCGCTCGCCTACGAGACCCACGGGGCCGATGGCACCAACCTTTACACCCGCGACCTCAACTTTTACTCTAGCATCAACGCCTACGACAGCTTCCGTCTCTCCGAAATTTGGCTGCAAACGTCGCTCTTCAAAAACGTCTTCAACCTGCGGGTCGGCCAGGAGGAAGTGGACGCGGAGTTCGCCACCACCATCGGCGGCGCGCTGTTCATCCATTCCAACTTCGGCGCGCTGCCGACCCTGACCCTCAACGTCCCCACGCCGACCTACCCGGAGGCCGCTCCCGCCGCGCGCCTGCGCCTCAACTCGCCCGGCGGGCACTTCTACTTCCAGGCCGGGGTGTACGCCGGCAACGCCAACGCCGACCGCGACGGCGACCCGAATCCCGGCTTCCGTGCCGGGATGGCTTACAACGACGACGGGATTCGTTTTCCCATCAGCGGCAACCAGGGACTGCTCTCCGTTTACGAGGCGGGCTACCTGCTCAATTACCGCAAGGAAGACCCCGGCTTGCCCGGCGCTTACCGTGTGGGTGGCTTCTATCACACCGGGGAATTCTCGGACCGCTTCCTCACGTCCGCGGACCCTTTTCTGATCATCCCGCCCGCCGCCGTGCGCCCGGCCGTCCACCACGGCGACGGCGGCTTCTACGCCGTGGCCGAACAGGTCATCTACCGTCCGCGCGATCCCAAAGGCGGCAACGAGGACGTGGCAACCTCGGCCGCCGCGCCAATCGGCAACGCGGAAGATTCTCCGCTCGCCCTGAACGGCGCGCTGCCACCCGCCGGGCCGGAACTCCGCTTCTTCGGCCGGTTCGGGGTCGGCCAGGGCGACCGCAGCCTGACGGACTGTTACCTGGAAGCCGGTTTGAACTACCGCGCGCTGATCCCCGGCCGCGACCAGGACCTGCTCGGCGTCGGCTTTACCTTTACCGGCCTCTCCGACGACGCCCGACGATTGGTCCGCGCCGCCGACCGGTTGGACGGCACGCACTCTCCCTTGCCGGACTACGAAAACATCTTTGAGGTCACCTACCAGGCCAACCTCGCGCCGTGGCTGAGCGTGCAACCCGACCTGCAATACATCGTCCACCCGGGCGGCAGCACGCGCTACGGCAATGCCCTGGTTTTGGGCGTGCGGACGGTGGTTACATTCTGAGCCAATGGCTCCAGCGTGCCCGGCTTCGTGTCCGGGATAATGGGATGTCCGCAACGGCTGCTAGCTCCTCGATAACATACCCATTCCCGGCCTGCTGACGCACCGTCAGGTTAAAGCCGCTGGGCTCCTGCTCCCGGCGGATCAAGCCGATCGCAAAGCCGATTCCAGTCCTTCTACGGCGGGCTCCGCTTGAAGTGAAAAGGTAGATGAATTTCCACGCAACGACCTACCAAGAATCAAGCATAAGAGTATGGGTGTTGCTCAAACGAGGTGGTTCGCGACGCTGTTTTGAGCTGCTCCGGACGCACCATCCTACCCTGCATGATGGTCCCCCTGAACCGCCATCGCACCACAGACGCAGGGAGCCGGGACCCGTTTGCCGGACCAGACAGCGGTTTCCATGGCGTGCCGTGCCGCCATCTTTTCGGGAAGCTTCTTGGCTTGCCGCTTCTTGTAGAAGCATGGCGTCTTGGAGCGGCCGCCCTTCCAAGCAGGACTCTTGTGGCCTGTGCGTTGCCGGTTGAGGAAAGAAGCCTTGCAGGAATAGCTGCAAGTCAGTCCTCGGCCCCGGCGCAAATCGTGGTTGGGTGCCCAGAAAGGCGCATTGCAGACCGCGCAAGATCAAATCGAACAATGCCCGTCTTTCTTGCGCGGTGGCTTTGCTGGGACGGGTTTTCGCTCGAAAAGCAGGCCGAGCTGCTCAAAAAGTGAAATTCCGGGGTTCCGATTCCTCGTAGTGAATTCTTGGTGGGGTGCAGATTTCTCTGCTCTACGGATGGGGGGGGATTCGAACCCCCGGAACCTTTTACAGTTCACACGCTTTCCAGGCGTGCACAATCGACCACTCTGTCACCCATCCAGGTCGGTGCCCCGGTCTCGGGGGAGACAGACGATGAAGCCAACCGGTGCTTTTCGCCAGCAATTTCTTCGCACCCAACGCGCGGCAACTAGAGCGGCGGCAAAATGCCTTTGGGCAGGGCAGCCGTCACCGTCATGACCGGGCGATTGACCACCTGGCTGAGCCGCAGCGAAACCACGGCGCTGCACAGCACGTAGGCCCGCTCGGGCGAAAGGCCCCAGCGCTCCGTGATGAAATCCACCAGGCGCGAGACCGCCGCCGCCGCCGCCGCCAGGGGATCGGGGTCCGCCTCGATCATGAGCCAGGCACCGAAGTTTTCTCCCGCGGCAAGCGGCTTCGGCGGCGTCTCGGCCATCGGTGCCGTCAGCCGGAAATCACGTCGCACCCGGAACGTCAGGGTCACTTCCGCCGGACATTCGATCCCGTTCAGGCACACTTCGCCGTCCCCCTGCGCCGCATGCACGTCGCCCGTGGAGAACAGCCCGCCGGGCCGCAGCACGGGCAGGTAGAGGGTCGCGCCCTCACAGAGGTCCCGCACGTCCATGTTCCCGCCGAAAGGCCCGGGCGGACGGGTCGGAATTTCGCCGTCCGCACCCGGCGCGACACCCATCACGCCACAGAAAGGACTGAGCGGCACCCGCGCGAACGCCAGGGACTCGGAATAATCCCGCGCCAGCTCCCAGATGAAAAGGTAGGGTAGCAGGAAACGTCCGGGCAGCAGACCCATCCCGGGGACGATGCTCGTCCATCCCCAGCCGCCGTGAGCCACACGTCGGATTGAGACTTCGAGCACGTCGCCAACCTCTGCCCCTTCGATGAACACCGGGCCCGTTAGCGCATGGATGAGCCCCCGGTCGATCCGCACGAATTCCTCTAGCGTCGAGGTCCGGGTCAACTGCCCGCCGGTCGATTCCAGGCACTCGAACTGCACCGTGTCGCCGTCCCGGATCGTCAACGCGGGCGGCAGGGCGGCGTTCCAGCGGTGGTGGAGGTGCCCCGCGCTGGCGAGATGGTGTTCCGTGGGCACGTCAGGCGAGTTCGACGGTCATCTGCACCTCCACGAGCACGCCCTTGGGCAGCGAGGCCACGCCGACCGCCGCCCGAGCGTGGCGTCCGGCGTCACCGAAGACGGCCACCAGCAAGTCCGACGCGCCGTTAATGACCTGCGGCACGTCGTGGAAATCGGGCGCGGCGTTCACGAAGCCGTTGACGAGCACCACCTGCTTGACGGCGTCGAGCGATCCCGCCGCCGACTTGATGACCGCCAGGAGGTTGAGCGCGCACACCCGCGCCGCCTCCTGGGCCTCCTCCAGCGATTTGCCCGCCCCGGCCTTGCCCGTGATGAGCGAGCCGTCGGCCTTGACCGCGATGGCCCCGGAGAGGAACAGCAGGTTGCCCGAGCGCCGGAACGGCAGATAGTTCCCCGCCCCGCCGGGAGGCGGGGGCAGGCTATGGCCGAGGGACGCGAGTTTTTCTTCGATGGCGCTCATGCGGTCAACGTGACGCGGCCCCTGGCGGGTGGCAAGCCCGGGCTTAGAACGAGCGCGCGTACTGCGGCGGCACGAGCGCGGCGAGCGCGTCTTTCTCGCCGAGTTCCTGTGCGGCGTGCAGCGGCCAGGAAGGATTGCGCAGGAACTCGCGCGCCATAAGGACCAGGTCCGCTTTGCCCGCGCGGATGATCGCGTCCGCCTGGCGCGCTTCCGTGATCATGCCGACGGCCGCCGTGGGGATGCCCGCCTCGCGGCGCACGGTTTCCGACAGGAAGACCTGGTAGTCCGGCGCGACGGGGATCGAGGCATGCGGGACGTTGCCGCCGCTGGAGCAGTCCACCAGATCGACGCCCTCCTCCCGCAGCAGGCGCGCCAGGGCGACAGAATCCTCCGGCGTCCAGCCGCCCTCGGTCCAGTCGGTCGCGGAAATCCGCCACGTCAGCGGCAGGTTTTCGGGCCACACCTGCCGCGTGGCGCGGGTGAGTTCCAGCACGAAGCGGACGCGGTTCTCGAACGGGCCGCCGTACTCATCGTCGCGCTGGTTGGAGAGCGGCGAAAGGAACTCGTGCGCGAGATAGCCGTGTGCGCCGTGCAGTTCCAGCCAGCGGTATCCGGCCGCCAGCGCCCGGCTCGCCGACGCGCGGAACGCCTTGATGATCCCGGCGATTTCCTCCCGGCTCAGCGCGTGCGGGGTGCGTTCGGTGTCCGGGCGGAACGCCAGCGGGCTCGGGCCGGAGGGCAGCCAGCCGCCCGCGCTCTCGAGCACCTGTCCGTGGCCTTCCCAAGGGCGTTGCGTGCTCGCCTTGCGACCGGCGTGCGAGAGTTGGATGCCCGGCACCGCGCCCTGGCCGGAGACGAAGCGGTTGATGCGCGCCAGCGGCTCGATCTGCGCGTCGTTCCACAGCCCGGCGTCCTGCGGCGAGATCCGCCCATCGGCCGTGACGGCCGTGGCCTCGCAGAGGACGAGGCCCGCGCCCCCGACCGCCCGCGCGCCGAGGTGGACCAGATGCCAGTCGGTGGCCATGCCGTCCTCGGAGGAATACATGCACATGGGCGAGACCCCGATGCGGTTGCGGAGGGTCACGTCCTTGAGGCGGAACGGGCTGAAAAGATGGGGCGTCGTCATGGTGGTCGGGCAGAGGAGGAATCGTGACTCCCGGCGTTCCGGCGGCCCTTTTTTCGCCCGGGGGCAAGAAAGTCCGTGCCGACACCGGCCTCAGCAACGAAAGAAACCCGTCCGATGAAATCCGAAACCCTGACC
>CALMAQ010000127.1 GCA_937859745.1 uncultured Verrucomicrobiota bacterium
CCCACCCGCCGCGTGGAAGGCCGCGCCCGTGCCCGTTGTCACCGTCACGTCCGGCGGAGGCAAGTCCGGATCGTTGGGCTCGACCTGGGCTTTCACGTCCACGGACTCAATGGAGGAAGAAATCACGTTTCCACCCACAAGAAGTTGGCCGTAGACGACTTGGATCGGCGCGCCTTGCTGGGTGACGAACACCGGGCCGTCGAACTGGCTGGAGGGTTTGAGGCGTTGACTCTGCGAATCCTGCGAGGTTCTTGGCGAACCAGCGATCAAGGAAGACAAGCCAGACAAGGCCAAGGAGAGCCCAGCCGCCCCAAGCGCACCAGCGAACCCGCCGACCGTTAGACCTAAGCTAGCGAGGTAAGGTGATGCGGCTGCGCCCACTCCAGTAAATGCCAAAACAACTGCGGCGGCGATAAGCACCACGCCTCCAATGGTTTGCAAAATTCCTTTTGAGGAACTTCCCCTTGCTTGGGGAACAAACGAAATCGTTCTATTCCCCGTTTTCTGACGGCTTTGGTAAGCGCGCTCGCCGATGACTTTCCGTGCGGCACGGCAGATAAACCGATAACCCTTTAGCCGGTTGATTTCTGCCTTGAATCCCGGGAAGTTTGCGTCGAGGGCGGCGATGGCTTCATGGGGACTGGAAACAGCAAAGTAATGCTCTTGCCCAAACTTCCGCCCAAGCGCGCCCCCGAGCCGCACGCGAGTCAAGCCGCGTCCAAGCTGCCGCTTGCGCGAGAGGCGGGTGCGAGGCGAACGGGCTGGAGGCGCAAGGACCATTAACGCATGTTTCTGTACTACAAACTGGCGGTGGCGGCAAGACTTCTATCTTTCGTGGAATTTTAACCCGCCCCGGCACCCTTGTCGCGGAAAGCCCCTAGCCTACAACACAGCGGCTGCTATTTCGTGATGACCTGCCCGGTGTTAAACACGTAGAAGTAGCGCACGCCGTCCGTGTTGTAACGGCCGGGGTTGTTCGGGTCTGGGTAGTAGTAGACCACGCTCTTGAGCGTGAAATCATACAGGTAGGGAAACCCGAAAGTCGGACTCGTGTAGAAGAACGTGCTGCTGGCGAAGTCGTAGAAGTAAACCCCATCTTTGCCGTCGGCGGCATCAAAGACGCACTCGTAGCCCAGGTCGAAGTGGTAGATGTAGTTGGGGTTGCTGAGATAACTGTAGTAGCCAAAGGGGGCGTTGCTGGGAAACTGGAGGTAATATACCCCATTGCTCAACGCGGATTCGCCCAAGAAGAACGGGACGTGCGAAAAAGTCACGGTAAAATCCGTGGTCGTTGTCGCGTTGCCGCCGGCTGCGGTGATGGTAATCGGACCGGTTTGAGCCCCGATGGGAATGAGCACGGTCAAGGAATTGTTTACCTGCGAGTAGGTCGATGCCTTGATGCCGCCACCGAAAATGATCGAAAGAGGCGGAAAGAAATTTGTGCCTTGAATGGAGACATCCTGGTCAGCCGCCGCGCTATGCGGGCTGAAGTTGGTGATTGTAGGAGCGGGATAGGTGCCCTGTGCGATGGAGGGTGGAGCGTGTAGGGCGGCAAAAAGGCAGACCAAACTGATGAGAACGAGGGGGCGGAATTGATGCATCCCTCCTGCCTACCCAAAACCCGCGCGCGGGACAAGGGTTTTGCTGCCGAACTAAGCTTCGGGGCTGGGCGCAGCCGCAGGTGGAGGCTGTGATTGTGGCGACCTAGCTCTACCAGCTCCGTAGCCACCGACGCCCCCGCCCAAGAGCAACACTGCATCTTTGCAAAGCTCTTTGGCGAGAGCTTCATGCCCAGTCAAAGCCAGCGTGATGATAAATCCGACGATTGTCAGAACGAAAACAAGCATGGCTCCAATAGCCCACAGGTAGCGCCTATGCCGAAATCCACCCTCCCGAGTGAGAAACGCGCTCTGCTCAATCAATGCCTTCTCCGCATAGGTGTATGCGCGATCAACCTTGACTTGCTCAAGGGCTATTTCACGCTCGCGGATATCATGCTCCCGGGCCTGATTCGTCAGGATCAGTTGGACGGCTTCAACTGGCGTGGGGACCGTAGGCAGATTGTCTAGCTGCCCTCCATCAGGCCGCAGGCCAAGCGTATGCCCAGCAGCTGGTTGTTCCTGCTCGCCGGGCATACCGGCTTAGCCCAAGATGGGCGTCTTGAACCGAACCCTCAAACTGCCAAAATCAGGAGTCCCGAGACGTGGCGGCACGATGTCGACGGACTTGATGTTGCCACGTTGTTCTTGGGCAAGCTTCTGGTAGGCACGAGGGGTGACCTGCTTCTCCGTAAGGGGAGTGAGAAACTTAGGCTTCATGGCGTGATTTCAGTAGTAGTCAGTAATTCGGACTGGCAGCAGTAAACGCCAGTCCGCGCAGACGTTTCAGAGACAGTTTACTGCCCGGAAACAGTGCCTGACGCACTGTTCAGATTATTGCAACCTTGCAACCTTGCAACCTTGCAAACGAGGTTTTT
Organism: uncultured Verrucomicrobiota bacterium; assembly: GCA_937859745.1. Lineage (GTDB taxonomy): Bacteria > Verrucomicrobiota > Verrucomicrobiia > Chthoniobacterales > SZAS-18 > CAHJWO01. Next base: position 2,477 of record CALMAQ010000127.1, read on the forward strand.
CTAGGAATGGAAGACACAACAATCAAAAAAGTGCGCCATTGGCTTATAAATACCTTGCGTTTTGTGCGACAATGACGCATAGTTTTGAGCATGAACTTTGCGGAACTCTCCGGCTTTACCAAGCGAGTGCTTGAACTGCTGGATGATGAAAGCTACGCGGATTTACAGTTGGAACTCTTTGTCCGCCCGACAGCTGGTGCCGTGATCCCCGGTGGCAAGGGTCTGCGTAAAATCCGCTGGGCCGCCAAGGGTCACGGCAAGCGTGGGGGTGTGCGGGTCATCTACTACTGGTTCACAGTCGAAGGCCGCATCATCATGGCGGACATCTATCCCAAGAACGAAAAGGAAAATCTCAGCAAGGCAGAACTCGAAACCCTCAAAAAACAAATCGGACTATGAAAAAGGAACGGATCAAAGAGCTGCACGAGCAAATCCAAGCGGTCGAGACGGGCCAAGTGGCCCCGGGCCGCGTGTGGCGGGTCACCAGGCGCGCCGATGGCACCTATGAGCGCGTTCTGGAAGACTCGGAGGTCTACCGTCAGGAGCGTGTGGCTAAAACCCAAGAGGAAGCCTTGGCGCTGACGGTGCGCCGAAAGCTGGGAGTGTCGCAAAACGAGTTTGCGAGCATGTTCGGCATTAGCGCAGGTACGTTACGCGGCTGGGAGCAAAAACGTCGGCGTCCAAACGGAGCGGCAGAGTTGCTCCTGCGCGTGGCGGAGAAGCACCCCGAGATTGTGCGCGAAGTGGCGGGCGAGACGGTAATGCGGTGAGGCCTATTTCTCTGGCGGCCGCCACGCGCTTTGTGACGGGTAACGATACAGGTGCGGAAACCACGGACTACGGTGGCTGTTGAACGGCTCGACGCGGCTGCGACGGCCCTCAACGTGGTGGAGGATGAGCGAGCACTCGTCATCCACGATCACGGCGCAATGATTCGCCACGCTGTCGGGGTTTTGGCCCTGGTTGTTGATGGCAAATAGGAGCAGGTCGCCTTTCTTCCACTCGCCGAACGGCACCGGTTGCCAGCCTGCCCCCGTCAGTTCTCGCACGAAAATATCCCCATGTTTCCAAAAGGCGGGACCACGTGGCGGGTTCGGCAACTCACGGTTTTGGTTGATCTTGTACCAAGCCCGAGCGTCTGCCCAGCAATCCAGCACGCCCCAAGCGAACGGTCGGCCTTCCAAGGGCAACTCGTAGCCACTCGGCTCGTACAGGTTGAACTCATCCTTGCCGACGCAGTAGAGCAACGCCGGGATGCCGATGGATTCCGCCCACGCCTTGTCCACGTCGGTAAAGTCGCTCCCGGTGAACGGGTGGCTGTGATACGTCATGACGGGCGTGCAACCCGCCTCCTTCTCGGCGCGCTCCCATTCGTCCGTGTCGATGGCCCAGTCATGGCGCGGGGCGGCGGCCACGTTCGTGCAACGGCGCACGATGTTCTGGCGCTGGCCTTCGGGCGCGAAGATGAGCCCGCACACCTCCTGCGCAGGAAACTCCCGGGCGTGGGCGCGGGTGGCTTCGGCGATGTCGGTGGCCGGGGTCATGCGACGCGCTTTTTCGTGCCGCTGCCCCCACCCTGGATGATGAGGTTGTTCTGCTCGTATTGTCGGCTGAACTCAACGATGTCCGGCTTGTCCGGGTCGGGCGCACGCTTCCTGAACACGATCTGCTTGGCCAGTTCATCGTTGGACACGTCCAACAACACGGGCGGCTGCTGGGCGGCGAGGTGGATCTCGTCCACGCGCAATTCGCCGCCGGACTGGTCAACCAGCGCGCCGATGACTCGCGTGAGCTGCTCCTTGGCCAATTCGAGGCCGCGGATGATTCTCTCAACGTCTTCTGGAGTATAGGCGCGGAAGGCGGGTGAAGTGGGAGCGTTCATATTTACATTGTTTGCGTACTACTACTGGGCCGACAAGCGAGCCGTCGCCGGGTAGATATCCGCAGGCAACACCGCGTCCTGTCCGAACCGGCAGGAACAACCCGTGACGGTTTTGTTCGCGGCGGTTTTGCTACAGGCATCCCTCGTCCATTGCGACGTTGCCAGAGCGGGGTACAGACCCTTGCTCGTGCCACTCGTGAGCACGTAGATGTTGTAGACGCCGTTGATGAGCAAATACGTCTTGTCGCCCACATTGTACGTGGCCGTCAGGTCGAAAGCCCCGCGGTCGTTCGTCCACGGGATCGCCGCGTTGTTTTTGTCGAAGAGCAGCGAGAGATTTGCCCACGGACAGCCGCCGCCCCGGTATTGCCACTGGCAATAGTGCGCCGACACGAAGGCGGCGGGCACCTTGCGCGGGGTGTCCGGCTGGGCCTTGAGCGTAAATTCCACGACGGGTCCGCTATCGTTGCTGCGCTGGTTGACGATGAACTCGAACAGCCACTCGCTTGGATCGGGCAGCGGGTCGTTTGCGTTGGGCGTCTCGACCACCGGCGAGCCGTTCGCATCCACGATGCGGCCTTGGGCGTCCGTGTGGAAGAGCAGGCGATGGCAGCGCACCGTGGCCCCGAGCAGGTCGCGGTAGGCCAGGCACATCGCGTAGACGATGCCGTCCAGGTTGTTCACCCGCAGCTTCGGCTGGGGGTACTGGTCGTTCATGTTCGCCTCGAAATCCTCGGCCTCAATCGGGAACGGCACGTAGTCCGTGCCCAGCCAGCGGATGGTCGCCGCACCCACGGCCACGGCGTTGTGGAAGAAGAGTTGCGGGCCGTTCATGGGGACATCAACTACATCGAACAGTTCGACGTAGTTATTGCCGCCGAGCATCTGCGCGGCCTGGAGGAGCGAGAGAGGCATAGCGCTACACGTCCTCCAGCGTCACCACGGCGCTGCAATTCAGACCCGCCTGGTCCCACGTCGGCACCCATTTCTGCGTCACCCGCACATTTCTCAGAGCCGTGTCGTAAGGCGGCGGCGCGAGCCAGAAGAAGGTGTTGCCGTTCGCCATCGCGCGCAGGAACTGGTCCATCAGGAGCCACGTCGCGCGGGGCACGTCTTTGTACTGCACGGTCCACACGCCCTGCACATTGTTGATCCCGTCCGCCTCGACCTGCTTGTAGCCGCCGCCGAACTGGACGGTTTGCAGGCGCGGCGTGAAATCCACCGTCGTGTCGAGCGACGGGATGACGAAGTCGAAAGTGTTCGTGTTAAGCGGCATCGTCAGGATGCGCGCGGCTTATCAAGCGCGGCACTGAGAAGTGGCCCAACGAGTGAGCCCTCATTTTGCATGGCGATGACTTTTCTCAGGTCGGCATCAAACTTTTCTCCGTCTATGCTAGGCTGATTTTTGACCGCATAGATAGTGAGCACTAATGCAATTGCTAGTTCGCTGGCCGTCTGACCCATTGCCGTGCCCAAGTTTTCAGCGAGGGCTTTAATCTCTTGTTCGTTCATAGTTTTACTTGTTCTATCCTGGATTGTTGATGCCACGATACCGATTTTGGTTGGCGATCTCTGCTCGAATCAATGCCACGTTGCGCTTATCAAGTTGTTTGAGGAAGTCCTGGCTGACAGCAGGCTTGCCGGTGGAAGGGTCTGCGGCGATGTGATAGGTCGGGTTGTAGTGCAGGTCGCCTCCGCTGCCTCCGCCCTCTTGACTGCCAGCACCTCGGGGTTGCGGCATCGGACTGATGGGCATCAAATCATCCACCATGCCGCCGTCGTGGTAGCGGGGCAACCCCGCAGCGCCCAAGATTCCGCCCATACCAAAATACTGGTGGTACACCGACGTTTCGCGCCGGCTGAGCACGGTCTCGCCGGTTTGGAGGATGGCCGGGCGTTCGTCGGGAGCTAGGTAGCCACCGTCGTGGAAGCGAGGAGCCCCGGCAAACATCCAGGCAGGCATCTGTCGCGTGAAGGTCGGCGCATCGTAGCCCATCACCCACGTTGAGCATCACCATTGCGCCGCCTGCGACTCGCCAACTTTCTACTTTCGGCGAGGCGATGAGCTTTTCTTTGACGCCGCCTGCGACTGCCCCGGTTCCTACTACGAGCCACGCCCGCGCACTTGGGAAGATGCCGCTGACTTCATCAACATCCAAAACGAAGATTGGCAGGCGAAGTTGCGCGTGAGGTTCGGCGTGCCACCAGAGGCGGAGAACAATCCGGTGTGCAACCAAGCCGGCGAGAAGGACTCCGAATAACAGATTTCAGCCCACCGGCGGCGCAGGTTACGCACGACCGGGCGGGCTATGCAGCCGACGCCGAAACTACAGACACGACCATGGAAAACAACGACACGAAAACGGGCGCAGAACTCATCGCCGCTGAGCGCCAGCGGCAGATCGACGTGGAGGGCTGGACCCCTGGCCACGATGATGAACACGCCAGAGGCCAGCTTGCTCTCGCTGGTGCGAGCTACGCTCTGCGCGGCAGCCAGCACGACGAACTCTTCGCGGCCATCGGGCGGCAGCCGTGTCGCGGCTCCAACGCTGGATGGGTGGGCGGCGCAAAGTTGTTCTGGCCGTGGGCAGACGAATGGTGGAAGCCGAGCCAGGAACCTATTGATAACCTCGTCAAGGCGGGCGCGCTCATCGCCGCTGAGATCGACCGGCTACAGAGGGCCAAGACCCAAGCTGCACACCCGAACTCTGCCTCCCGCTGCGGGTAGGCAGGAGTGACCGGGTTCTACCCGGTGAATTTCACGACAGACTCAACCTAAATACCTATGGAACACGCTGTTTACGCCAACAAAGCCGAACCACAACCGCTCGCCATCTTTGGGCACCAAACTTGGGCCTTGGAATGGAGAGACAAATACTGCGCTACCGGCGAGGTACGCTCGGTCCCCGTCTTCGATGCCATCCGAGCCGCGCGTGAATACTACTCCGCATCACAGATCGTCGTGGAAGAAATCGGCACTGGACGCTTTCCGCTGGCAGTGTGGCGAGCGTCTCCCGGCAGTCGCCGGGCAGGATTGTCAGGAGATCGCTCATCGCGCCCTCCTTCCCAGCCGCTCCCGGCACGCCGGGCAGGTGACATCCTCGCTGCTACCGAGCCGCGTCCAGCGGTGCGTACCGCAGAGCGCCAGGTAGGCGTCCGTGGGATGGTAGGCGTGGATGAGCGGCGAAACGGGGGTTGCTGCGCTGTCGCCCCCCGACGGCAACGCAGTGGTCGGGCTGATAGGCCCAAAGGTGTTTGGTTGGTAGATCACGCCGCCCTCCCTTCCCGTGCGCCAGAAACGCGCTTCCATGTTCGACCGCCAAGGATGTCCTTGATGGTATCCGGCGACACGCCGTAACGAGCGGCATAAACCGCTTTGGATTCGCGTCGGGTGAGAATGTCCCGCACCGCTGTACCGGTTAAGATGCGTTGCCCGGCGCTATCATCGCCACAAACGCCCTGCCTCCCCTTGCGGATCATGTCCGCGACATTGTCTTGCGCTGTGCCCGCAAAAAGATGAAACGGATTTACGCACGGTGGATTATCGCAATGGTGGCAGGCGAAAAAACCTTCGGGCAACGGGCCGAAATGGAGTGCGTAGGAGAAACGGTCCCGCACGCCGCTGAGCAATACTTGACCTTGGCGTAGACGGCGAAAATGGCCGTGCCACAACCGGGGCAATCTCCCCGGTACAGTTTCCTTCTCCCTGAAGGAGCACGTCCGGCGTCGGTGGGCCGGACGGAAAAATCTAGTTCGAGTTGAGGAGCGGGATTCGGTGTGAACGTTTTGCTGTGAACCATAGGTTCACAAACTCTACCCTGACACGGTAGGGGCCACAGGTTCGAACCCTGTACCGCGCAGTCTCCTTTCCCCTCTGAAAAAGGGTAGTGTTTACAGCGACGTTAAGTTGCAGGCAAAAGGCGCGATGGTTCTGGATGATTCCGACGACGGTGGTTCACGTCTGCCCGCACTGTGGAGGCGAACATTTGCAGAAGAACGGCCACACGCCGCGCGGCGCGCGGCGGGCGCTCTGCGTGGAGCGCCGACGCACGTTTACCCTTTCGCCCAAAGGGCCGCAACACAGCGAGAAGTTCAAGGACCAGGTGCTCGCCGCCTACCAGGACCGGATGAGTTTGCGCGGCATCCACCGCACCTTCGGGGTTTGTTACGCGAGCGTGATGCGCTGGCCGGGGGAAAAAGCGAGCGTCTTGCGGCGTTCGTGGACACGCTCCTGCCCAGCCAGAATGGGGACGTGCTTGAACTCGATGAGCTTTGGAGTTTCGTGCAAAGCAAAGCGCAGACGCTCTGGCTCTGGGTGGCGCTCTGCCGAAGAACGCGCCAGATCGTGGCCTGGACGCTGGGAGACAGGAGCCAACAAAGCGCCGCCGACCTGCGCGCCCCAACTTGCCCAAGAATTACCGGGGACGCGCCACCCGCAGCGACCTCTGGGAAGCTTACGCCGCTGCCTTTCCGGCCAGGACGCATCGCGGCTGCGCCAAGGTGGAAGGCGAAACCTGCCACGTCGCACGCTGGTTTGGCACCCTGCGCGCTCGCGTTGGCCGCCTCGTCCGCAAAGCCTGTTCCTTTTCCAAGCACCCGGAGAACCATCTGGACGCCATCCACTTCTTCATCGCTACCTACAACCTGCAAATCAAGCAATCAACATCGGCGTAAACACCACCAGATTGTGTATGGAATGTCGATGCTTTGCAGAAACGCTTCCCTTGCGGCTACGCTGTGCGCCATGCGTGATTGCTCCCCCGCCCATAGGGGGAGGGGGCGAGGCCATCCTGTCTGCAAAGCCTAGGTGTGCCTCATTTCACCGCCCCCGTCCACAACACGAAACCTCCGGGCCAACCAGTTCCATCCCATGCCTTCTGCCCCTCTCCAACCAACCACCGGTCGTTTTGACGTAGCCGCCATCGCCGGATCGTTTCCCTAGGAAGCCTCAATTTTTTCCGTTTTCTGACGGGACCCCTAGATTGCGTTGCCAAGGGCGCGCCCTCGACATGCTTCTTTTATGAGGAAGAGCGCCTATCTTCGCCAGACGGCGGTGCTGTGCGGCGTCGCCGCTGCTCTCACCGGGGCCAGCCCGCTCCCGCCTGAGCGCTCCGAGAAGCTCAACCCTGCCACCTCCGAGCAGATCGCTACGACCGTGCGCCGCACGCTCGCCGAGGATGGCACGCCGTCCGCGTCCATCGCCATCGTGCTGGACGGCAAGCTAGCCTACGCCGCCGCGTTCGGCGACGCTATCCTGTCGCCCCATGCGCCCGCGACGACGCAAACGCGCTACCAGCTTGCGTCGCTTTCCAAAAGCATCACGGCCGCCGCCCTCCTGTTACTGGAGCAGGACGGCAAGCTGTCGCTGGACGACCACGTGGCACGCTGGCTACCGGACCTGACTCAGGCGGACCGGGTGACCGTGCGCGAGTTGCTCGAACACACCGCGGGCTACCCAGACCATTACCCGCAGACCTACCCGGCGGGGCCGCGCACCCGGCCCACGACGCCCGACACGATCCTCGCCGAGTGGGCCCACCATCCCCTGCTGTTCACGCCAGGGAAGGATTTCCACTATTCCAACCTGAACTACGTCATCGCGGGTCGGATCGCCGAAAAGGTTGCTGGCGAGCCGTTGTTCGCCTACCTGCGCAAACGGATGTTCGGGCCGCTCGGCATGGCGAGCACCATGGACTTGGACGAGATCACTCCGGCCTCGCCCGACGTTGCGACCGGCTACGCGCGTCATGCCCTCGCTCCGCGGCAGGCGGCACCCGCGGAAGGGCGCGGCTGGTCGTTCGGGGCAGGCCAGGTCGTCACCACGGCCACGGACCTGGCGCGCTGGGATGAAGCGTTCCTCGCCGGCACGCTGCTGATGCCAGCCCAGGCTCGAGAAGAAGTGTCCGCGCCGCAACTCGCCAGCGGCCAGCAGTCGGAATATGCGTTGGGCCTCTACGTTTCGCAGACCGGTGGACGGACGATCTACTCCCATGTGGGCCAAGGGCTCGGCTTCTTGGCCGTCAACCGGATCTACCCGTCCGAGCGGGCTGCGGTGGTGGTGCTCACCAACGACAGCAGCGCCTTGGCGTTCGCTCACATCGCTGACCGGATCGAGTACCTGGCCGTCCCACCGCCCCCGCAGGACGCCGACGCCCGACGGCTGTTTGCCTCCGTGCAAAGCGGCCAGCCCGACCGCACCCGCTTCACCACCGATCTGAACGCCTACTTCGACGAGCAGGTGGCGCGACAATACCGGAGCAGCCTCGGCCCGCTTGGGCCGCCCGTCAGCTTCAAACTGCGTAGCCAGAACCAAGCCGATGGGATCACGACGGTGACCTACGACGTGGTGGCGGGCGGACACGGGTTGAGGCTCGTCGAGCAGGTGGTGGCTGACGGCAAGCTCGAGAGCTTCCAGGTGCAGGAGGCCCTGCGTTAGGTAAACCGTCCCGGACCTGCCATGTGCTCAGACGCAGGGGAGGGCCGCCGCCCTGCGGGACTTCGGCGTGAAGGGTTTCGTGGTGCTGGAACGCCACGAAAAGATCGGCGCATCCTTTCTGCGCCGACCCAGCGGAATCCGCCTTGTCCCGGAGGGTTGAGCGGACAAGCCAGGGGCGACGAAGCCAACTTCCGCGACTCTACCGCCGTCTGCCGACGCTGCCACCTGGAAGAGTGCGCGTGTGACCTGTAAACACGCCCGGCATCCGCACACGGGCAAACAGGGATTCCATCCCCTCTGCCGGTTGGTGGCAGGGTCAGCTCACCGTGCCCTTCCCGGTCAGCCGCTCCCAGTTGCCGTGCGCCACCATTTCCTTTTCCTCGGGCGAGAGCGCCGCCTGTTCGACGAAGTCGCGCGCGCCCCGGCCCGGCGCGATGATGAAGGGATAGTCGGTGGAAAACAGGATGCGCTCAACCCCCATCACCTGCTTGGCCCAGGCGAGATACGTCGGGCTGAACATGCCGCTGGGCGTGACGTGGAAGTTCTGGCGCACGTAGTCACAAATGGGCCGCTGGAGGTGCTTGGCCTGCGCGGACATCGCGTCGATGCGCTCCAGGTAGAAAGGCACGGTTTCGCCCCAGTGCCCCAGAATGATCTGCAGATCCGGGCAACGGTCAAAGACGCCCGAAAGGATCAGGCGCACCGCCTGGATGCCCGCTTCGATGTGCCAGCCCCAGCCGTAGGTCGAGAAAAGATGGTTGAACGCGTCGTCGTAGCCCGAGTAGTATGCTTCCCGGACCGCCGGGGCCGGGGTCTGCGGGTGCAGGTAGAGCGGCACGCGCAGCCGGGCCGCCGCCTCGAAGATCGGCCGGAACTCCGGATGATCCATGTTGCGCCCCTGCGTGCGCCCGCCGAGCAGCGCCCCCTTGAAGTGCAGGGTGTGGATCGCGCGCTCCAATTCGCGCGCCGCCGCCTCTGGATCCGGCGTGGGCAGCGTGGCGAAGCCCTCGAAGCGCGCCGGGTTTTGCCCGATAGTCGCCGCGAGCAGATCGTTGGTCTGCCGGGCCAGCTCAATCGCCTCAGCCGCCGCGAGGTTTTGCAGGCCGGGCGGGCACGAGGAGAGCACCTGCACGTCCACGCCGCTCTCATCCATCCGCCGCAGTCGCTCGCCCGTGAAGTCCTCCAGCTTGGTTTTGAGCGGAGAAGTCTGGAGCGAGTCGGTGTTGGGGTCGTGCTCGGTGGAGCCGGGGCCAGACCACGCCTGGTTGATGGCGGCGGTGGTGAAATGTTCTTCCAGGGCGATGAG
>CALMAQ010000128.1:0-1175 GCA_937859745.1 uncultured Verrucomicrobiota bacterium
CTCGTCGAGCACCTCCCGGCGAAGTTGGGAGGGCAAACCCCCACCCCGACGCCCGCGCCGACCCTTGTGCCGACGCCGACCCCGCTGCCCACGCCCACGCCCACGCTCCTGCCCGCGCAGCTCGTGATCCCGCCGAAAACGCGCGAGGTCGCGCGGCTCTACAACGGCTGGCAGGTGCGGACCACGTTCGACCCCACGCCCGGCCGCGCCGCCAGCTACGAGCGCGAAACCTTCGCGGACTACGCGCTGGACCTGCAGGTGCAGGTCAAGGTGCCCGTGCCCGCACGCACGGTGGAGGAACTCGCCCACAGCGCCCCGACCCTGGCCGCCGCCCTGCCCAAGCTCCCCGTCCTGCTCGACAAGGCGGAAGTCTCCAAATTCTACTTCGGCGTGTACCAGCTCAAGACCGACCTGCTGCGCCAGAACCTGACCCGCCTGGACGCGCTGATGCCGCGCGACACGTTCTACGACACGGACACGATCCTGGAGATCCAGGACCCGGACTCCAGGCGCAAGGCACTGCTCATCCAGAGCGACATGGACGTGGACAGCGATGGGTCGGACCCCGACCGCCTGCCCGACATCGACGCGAGCGACCCGAACTTCCAGCCGCTGACCAGCTACAAGTGGCCCCGGCGCACCCCGGCGGTCCACCCGCTGCTCAAGGGATACCAGGACCGTCTGGCGAAGCTGGAAAACGACCTCAAGACCGCCGCCCCCGCCGCGCGGCACGCCACCCAGACCGCCATCGACACGCTCAGGAACGACGTGTACCAGGTCGAGCACTACAGTTCGCTCATCGCCAGGAACGATCCCTACGTCGTGCTGCCCGGCTTCATGGTGCGGCAGGCCGGGCACCCGTTCCAACCGAAACTGGGGGATTACGTCGTGGTGGTGGCGGGGAACGAACTCTATCCGGCGATCTTCGGGGACATCGGGCCGAGCTACCAGTTGGGCGAGGCGAGCACGCGGATCGCGCAGGCCGTGGACCCGCGCGCCACCCCCACGCGCAGCCCGGTGGCGGACCTGAAGATCACCTACCTCGTCTTCCCCGGCAGCGCCGACCCGACCCCCGGTCCGCCGGACCTGGGACGAATCCGGCAGCGTTGCCAGGAATTGCTCAACGAGATCGGCGGCAGCACGGGGACGCTGCACGAATGGGTCAGCGTGCTGCC
>CALMAQ010000128.1:1185-3597 GCA_937859745.1 uncultured Verrucomicrobiota bacterium
CCCGAGGGGCGCCGCGCGCCCCCCACGCCGACGCCCACGCCTTCACCCACGCCCACGCCCAGCGTCACGCCGACGCCGTCCGCGACGCCGAACCCCACGCCGACGCCCGCCGCCACCGCTTCCCCCAGCGCGGCTGCGCCTCATCCCAGGTAGGGCGACGCCTCCGGCCCGACCCGGCACGGACCCGACAAAAATCTACCTGTTCCGCCCGCGCTTTTGCCGTACTCATAGACATGACCACGTCCGACGCCCTCCCGATCCCCGCCTCTTTCCAGGCCCCCCGCGCCGCCTTCGCGGCCATCCAGGCCGGCGACATGCTCGCCCACATCACCGAGCTGGCCTCGGACGAATACGGGGGCCGTTCGCCGGGCTCGCCGGGCGAGGAGCTTTCCGTGGCCTACATCACCGAGCAGTTCCGCGCGCTGGGCCTGCAACCCGGCAACCCCGACGGCACCTACGTCCAGGACGTGCCGCTGGCCGGGATCAAGGCGACGCCCGCCATGCGGCTCCACGTCGGCGGACGGGAAACCGCGCTCCACTATCCCTCCGACTTCGTGGCGACCTCCTCGCGGCTGGTGCCGGAGGTCACGGTGCGCGACGCCGGCGTGGTGTTCGTCGGCTACGGCGTCGTCGCGCCGGAGTACGGCTGGGACGACTACAAGGACGTGGACGTAAAGGGCAAGACGATCCTCATGCTCGTCGGCGACCCCGCCGTCCCGGACGCGGCGGACCCGTCCAAGCTGGACGAATCGCTCTTCAAGGGCCGCGCCATGACCTACTACGGCCGCTGGACCTACAAGTACGAGATCGCCGCCAAGATGGGGGCCGCTGCCGCCGTCCTCATCCACGAAACCGGCCCGGCGGGCTACCCGTACAGCGTCGTCGAATCGAGCTGGACGCGCGAGGTCTTCGAGATCGACGCCGAGGACAAGCACATGGGCGCGGTCCCGATCCGCTCTTGGGTCTCGCTGGAGGCAGCCACGAAGCTGATCGCCGACGGCGGCCAGGACTTTGCCGCGCTCAAGGCGGCGGCGTTGCGGAAGGATTTCCGGCCCGTGCCGCTGGCGGCGAAGGCGAGCTTCGACCTCCAGAGCAAACTGCGCTCTTTCCAGTCGCGCAACGTCGTCGCCCGGCTGGAAGGCAGCGACCCCGAGCGCCGTGACGAGTGCGTCATCTACAGCGCCCACTGGGACCACCTCGGCCGCAAGGACGAGCCCGGGCAGGCCCCGCGCATCTACCACGGCGCGGTGGACAACGCCTCGGGCGTGGCGCTGATCCTGGCGGTCGCCAAAGCTTTCACCGGGCTTCCGCAGCCCCCGGCGCGCTCGATCCTGTTCATGTCGCCGACGGCGGAGGAATCCGGCCTGCTCGGCGCGCGCTACTACGCGGCGCACCCGCTGGTGCCCCTGGAAAAGACGCTGGCGGACATCAACATCGACGGGGTCAACGTCTGGGGCGCGACTAGCGACCTGGAAAACATCAGCAGCGGCCACTCGGACCTCGACGACATCCTCATCGACGCCGCCGGGGCGCAGGGCCGTCGGGTCGTTTCAGACACCCGGCCCGAGAAGGGATACTTCTACCGCGCGGACCACTTCGAGTTCGCCAAGCAGGGCGTGCCCTGCCTGTACCCGAGCAGCGGCAAGGAAGTGATCGGCCAGCCCGCCGGTTACGGGCACGAGAAGAGCGATTTCTACACCGCCAACCATTATCATCAGCCCTCCGACGACCTCGACCCGGCGTGGGACCTTTCCGGCGCGGTGCAGGACGCGCAGTTGATGTTCGAGGTCGGCTACCGGGTGGCCCAGGGGGAAGCGTACCCCGCGTGGCTGCCGGGCGGCGAGTTCCGCGCCGTGCGCGACGAAATGCTTGCCCGCCTGGGGGCCTAGGCGGTAAAGCTGGGCCTATGACCGCCGCCAACGCCCGGAAGTTCGGCGGGGTGCTGCTGCAACTCGCGGGGACGGCCGGCGCGCTGGCCTACGTGTTCCACGACGACCAGAAGCGCGCGCGCATGGCCGCCGCCCTGAGCGCGGCGGACTGGCGCTGGCTCGCCGCGGGGCTCTGTGTGTACGGGGGCGTGGAGGTGCTGGCGGTGGTCCGCTGGCAGACGTTGCTGCGGGTCCAGGGTTTCCGCCTGGGCTGGCGGCGGGCAGGGTCGATCCTGTTCATCAGCGAGTTTTTCCTGACGTTCACGCCCGGGTTGGTCGGCGGGGATGCGATGCGGGTCTATTATCTGTCCCGGGAAGCGCCGGACAAGAAGGTCGATGCCGTCACCGCCGTCCTGATGGACCGCGTCATGGGGATGCTGGCGTTGATCGTGATGGCGTCGGTCATCCTGACGGCGCGCTACGGCTGGCTGGCGCACGCGGCGGCGGGGCGGCAACTCGTGCGCGTGGTGGCGCTGATCCTGGC
>CALMAQ010000129.1 GCA_937859745.1 uncultured Verrucomicrobiota bacterium
GGCGTAGGCGGTGGGGGTGGCGGGGATTTGCTGCACGAGCACACGAACGTCAACACGGCGGATTGGGGCCCACGCAGAACAGGGCGAGACGATGCACGGAGCCGTGGAAGCGACGGGAAACACCTGGGAAGAGCGGCATGAGCGGGTAACGTTAAGCAGAAGCCCGGCAATCGGCCAGGCTCAGAGTTCCTTCGTACAAAGCCCGGCCGATGATTGCGCCGTTGAGCCGGGTCCGGGCGGCGAGCAGGCGCACGTCCTCCGCCGTGGTAACGCCCCCGCTGGCGATCAGGGGACAGTCCAGAACGGCCAGGAGGCGGTCCAATTCCGCGAGGTTCGGCCCGGCGAGCATGCCGTCCGTGGCGATGTCCGTGTAGATGATGGCCGCGACTCCGACCGCCTCCGCCTCCCGGGCCAAGTCGAGCCCCTGCCGTCCGCCGGTTTCGGTCCAGCCCTTGACGGCGACGATCCCGTCCCGCGCGTCGATGCCGACGACGATGCGCTCCGCGCCGAACGCGCGGACAAGCCCATCCACGAACGCCATGGATTCCGCCGCCCGGGTGCCGATCACAACCCGGCTGAAGCCGAAGTCCAGGGCCGCGCGCACGGCCGCCTCATCCCGCAGGCCGCCCCCGAGTTCGCAGGGGATCGTCACCGCGTCCAAGATCGCCCGCAGCGCCGCCTCGTTTTCCGCGCCCGATTGGCCGGAGAAGGCAGCGTCGAGGTCCACCACGTGCAGGAGATCGCCCCCCTCCGCCTGCCAGCGGCGGGCGAGCGCGCCGGGATCGTCCGAATAGACGGTTTTCTGGTCGGCTTTCCCCTGGCGCAGGCGGACGGCCTGTCCACCCATCAGATCAATCGCGGGCAGCAAGAGCATAGGCGGCCAGCCTTACGCGCAAACGCCCCCGGGCGCAAACGTTCGCCCTAGGCGTGGGGATGTTGCGCGGCGCGGTACGCCGACGGGCTGGCGCCGACCAAGCGGCGGAACTGCTTGTTGAAGTGCTGCACGTCGGGCAGGCCGACCTCGTGCGCCACCTGCTTGATCGTGGCCCGGCTGGTCGCCAGTAGGTGCCGGGCGAGTTCGATCCGCCGCAGCAGGATGAAGTGCGGGATGGTCATGCCATAGCGCAGGCGGAACACCCGCGCGAGGTAGTTCTGGCTCAGCCTCGCCATCTCGGCCAAGTCAGGCACGGCCAAGGGCTCCTTCAGGCGCGCTTCCACGGCCTCAACGAGGGTTTGCAGCGCGCTTTCCAGCCGGGTGGAGACCGTGTCGGTGATCTGCTCCTGCGGGTCGGAGAGCGCGAGGGTGAGCATGAGTTCGTGCAGCCCGGCCGAGGCGGCAGCCAGCGCCAGCGCACTCTTGCGCCGGTCCGAGTGGGCGGCGCGGCGGTGCAGGTCGGTGATCCACCAGATGCGCTGGCGGATCGGTGCGCTGCCCGCCCCGAGCCGCAGGTGGCAGGGCAGGTCCAGCGCGTGCGACACCTCGCTGGGAACCTCCAGGATGTTGAAGTGGATGCAGAGATGGTGGCCGCGGCGCGGCAGGTGGTAGCGCGACTCGGTGCCGGCGGGTGTGAGCGTCAGGTCGCCCGCGCGGAGTTCGTAGGCATCTTCGCCGATGTGAACCTTCCCCTCGTAGTCGTGCTGGTGCAGCGCCACCGTGGGCGCACGGTAGATGAACCCGTGGCAATCCTCCGACATCGGGTACCGCCCGGCGGAGACGATCTCCGGGCGGTGCGCGACCGACCAGGCCAGGACGGAACGGATGGAAACGGTCATGATTGTTGAATTAATACCACAACACGCAAAACCTTCCAACCAGCCAAAATCCGGCAGGCCCCGCAGTGTGCCGGTAGGGCTTCCCTCGCCCCATCTGTCAACGACGCCCGCGCCTACTTCGCCGAAAACGGCTACTACCTCGCCCGGAACGTGTTTTACCCCCTCCGAAACCGTCCTGCTGGAAGAGGATTTCGACCGGATCGTCGCCCAGTTCAGCGGATCGAACGAGAACGTCAACGCCCGTAGGGGCAGCGCGGCCATGGAACGGATGGGCACCAACCACACCACCGTTTTCCACACGCACAACGTGCAGAATTTTTCCGTCCGCTGGCTCTAGGCGTTCCTACACCCGGGGCTTCTCGGCGCTGCCTCGGAAATCCTCGAGCCCGACATCATCCTGCGTCACAGCAAGCTTTTCCAGAAGCCCCGGGGAACCGGCGCGCCGTTCCCCATGCACCAGGACTAGGAAGTTTTTTCCCGATGGTCGAGGACACGATAATCGCCGGGGTCGTCCACGTTCCGGAAGCCACCGACGAGATGGGATGCTTCCGGGTGTATCCCGACAGCCACCGCCTGGGCCGCCTGCGGGGGATGCAGGGGATCGAAGCCGAGACGCACGCCGACCTGCCTCACGAAGTATCCGCTCGAAAACGCCACCATCCTGGAGGCGGGGCCCGGCGGCGTGCTCTTCTTTCATTACTGTCTGCTGCACGGGTTGAACCAGAACGTGTCCGACCGCATCCGCAAAACGGTGCTCGTGCAGATGCACTCCGAGAGCGACCGCATCGAGGACGGCAACGGACATCTCAATGCCCGCCTGATCTTGCAGGGATGGAACCACGCCACGACGCGGTCCACCGCCCAAAAGGATTGACCGTCCCGCCCGGGAGAAACGTCAACGGGCGCGCACCGAAGCCGCGAAGTTGGCGAGCATCCTGAGCCCGGCGGCCTGGCTTTTCTCGGGGTGGAACTGCACGCCCATGGTCGGCCCCTGCTCGACGGCCGCCGGGAACGGTTCGCCGTAGTCCGCGGTGGCCGCGATGATCCCGGCATCCTGCGTGTCGGGACGGTAGGAGTGAACGAAGTAGACGTGATCCCCCTCCTCCAGGCCCTGCCAGAGCTTGGCCCCGGGCTGGGTAAAATGCAGCGAGTTCCAACCGATCTGCGGCACCTTGAGCCCGGGCGTGCGGAACCGCCGCACAGCCCCCGGGAACCGCCCGAACCCGGCCACGCCCGGGGATTCCTCGCTGGACTCGAACAAAAGCTGGTAGCCCAAGCAGACGCCCAGGAACGGACGCTCGGCCTTCAGCCAGCCGGCGATGGGTTCCCACAGGCCGCGCTGCCGGAGCTGCCCCACGCAATCGCCGAACGCCCCCACCCCGGGCAGCACCACGGCGTCCATCTCCGGCAGACGCTCGGGCGCGGCGAGAAGTTCCACGCGCGCGCCGATCTTTCCCAGCGCCTTGCCGACGCTGCGGAGGTTGCCGCTGCCGTAGTCGATCAATCCGAGGAGAGGTGCCTTCGTCACGCTGGCACGCTAGCGCACGGGAAGAAAAACGCCACTACAGCGAGCCCTTGGTGCTCGGCACGCCGGTCACGCGCGGGTCCAATCGGCAGGCGGCGTCCACGGCTTTCGCCAGTCCCTTGAACACCGCCTCGGCGAAATGGTGCGCGTCGCGTCCGTAGAGGACTTCCGCGTGCAGGTTCGCCCCGGCATGGACCGCGAAACCGCGCAGAAATTCCTCCACCAGTTGCAACGGAAAGTCCCGGCCGCTCAGCAACGCGGCGGCCGGGCCGATCCCGGCGGGCAGGCGGTATTCCAGGAAAGGACGCCCGCTGAAATCGACCACCACCCGCACTAGGGTTTCATCCATTGGCACGTAGGCGTGGCCATAGCGCGCGATGCCCCGCTTGTCGCCCAACGCCCGGGCGAACGCCTGCCCGAGCGTGATCCCGACATCCTCGACCGTGTGGTGGCTGTCCACGGCGAGGTCGCCCTCGGCGTGCACGGTCAGGTCGAGCAGGCCGTGCCGTGCGAGCAGCGTGAGCATGTGGTCGAAAAAGGGCAGGCCAGTCTCGACCCGCGAACGGCCCTCGCCGTCAATCGTCAGGTCGATGGTAATTTGGGTCTCGCCGGTGCGGCGTTCGACGTAGGCCTGGCGCGCGGTCATGTCAACGCTCCAGTTCCTTGTGGAGGCTGGCGTGCAGCAGGCCGAGCACCAGCAGCGAAAACACCACGAGCACGCTGGTGTTGACGAGGTGCACGCTTACCTTGC
Source organism: uncultured Verrucomicrobiota bacterium (assembly GCA_937859745.1). Taxonomy (GTDB): domain Bacteria; phylum Verrucomicrobiota; class Verrucomicrobiia; order Chthoniobacterales; family SZAS-18; genus CAHJWO01. Next base: position 4,050 of record CALMAQ010000129.1, read on the forward strand.
GGTGCCAGACGAAGCGGTACGTGCCGAAGAAGACGTTGAGTTCGCTCGGACGACCGTCGTCGTGGTCGTTGCGGTAATCCGTCTGTTCCATCTCGGCCTTGGAGACGAGGTCGGTGATCTTCTGGTTGACGTAAATTTGTTCCGCCGTCACGCCGGTGCCCAAATCGGGCAGGTTGAGCGAGGGCAGCGGCAGCCGGGTTTCCAGCACGTCGATCTCGCGCAGCGCGGCGTCCACCTCCCGGGCGCTCCGGCCCTCCATGCCCGAGAGCATGGCCAGCAGTTCCTTGAGGCCGTCCAGGCGGTCACGCTGGGCCGGGGACAGACTCTTGCCGTCGTTCTGGAGGTTCTGCTCGGCGTCGGCCAGGGCCTGGATCTCGCCTTGGATGCGCTCCTGACGGCCGGTGAGCGGGTTGAGCTTGGCCTGCGCGACCACGAGCCCCTCGTAGCTCCAGCGCATCGGCATGAACTGGCAGATGAAGGGCACCTGCAGGCGGCTGCGCGGCTCGGTGCCGTGGCTTTTGCCGGGGTCCACGCTGCCGTCCGGGTGGTGCGCGATCCAGCGCCGGATCGTGTACACGAAGTCGAGGTTGCGGTTCATCTCCTCGTACTTGATGAGCGCCCCGCCCATGATGATCTGCGGGATGAGGATGAGCGGCACGATGTTGACGGCCGTCTTAGCGTCCGCCACCAGCGAGGAAATCAAGAGTCCCAGCGCCACGCCGCAGAAGGCCGTCAACGCCATGTAGCCGAGGTAAATCCAGAACATGCCCCGGATTTGCAGGATGTAGTCGCCGATGAACAGGAAGAAGACACACTGGACCAGCGCGAACATGCAGAGCGTGCTGGTCTTGGCGAGGATGTAGTAGGGCAGGCGGATCCGCAGGTTGCGTTCGCGCTGGAGCACGGCGCGGTCGCGGATGATGTCGTCCGCGCTGTTGGTCAGACCCAGGAACATGGCCACCGTCACGGCCAGGAACAGGTAGATGGGGATGTGGTAGGCCCCGGCGAAGTCGTAGGTGCCGTTCTCGTTGTAGCGCAGCACCACGGCGATCATCGCCGCGAGGAGCGGTGCTTCGACCAGCGTTGTGATGACGTTGACGCGGTTGCGCAGCTTGCTGAAGAACGCCCGCCGCAGGAGCGTGCGCAGTTGCGTCCACTCGTCGCGCCAGCGGACCTGCTGGAACCAGCGGTTCGCCTTGGGCTGCGGCCCGGCGGGGGCCGTGCTCCGCGCGGTGCTCTCCTTCTTGATGGGCACCTGCCGCACGTCCTGGATCAGCCGGTGGCTCTCGTACTTGTCGCGCCAGAACTCGGGCGAGTAGCGGCGCGCGGGCACCAGCTGGCCGCGCGAATTCTCCTCGTAGATGATATCGCCGCTCATGTCACGCAGCGGCGTTTCGAGCACGTCGAAGATGAACTCCGGCCGCGTGCTGCCGCACTCGGCGCACCCGGCGGCGTCCACCCCGTGCTGCTGGAGGTTCTCGGCCTGCGCGAAGTATTGCAGCGTCTCGTTGGGCGTGCCGAAGAACACCAGCCGCCCACCTTTGTCGAGCAGCACGACCTTGTTGAACATCTGGAAAATCTTCGAGCTGGGCTGGTGGATCGTCACGAGCACGATCTTGTTGTGCGCCATGCTGCGGATGATTTCGATGACGTGCTCGCTGTCCTTGCTGCTCAGGCCGCTGGTGGGCTCGTCGAAGAGATAGATGTCGGCCAGCCCGATCATGTCCAGGCCGATGTTGAGCCGCTTGCGCTCGCCGCCGCTGAGCGCCTTGGTCACGGCGCTGCCCACCACGGAGCCACGCCGCTCGTTGAGCCCCAATTCGATGAGCTTGCCGTCGATGCGCCGGGCACGCTCGCGCCGCGAGAGGTGGGGCGAGCGCAGGGCGGCGGCGAGCGTCAGGTTCTCCTCGATGGTGAGCTGTTCGTCGAAGGCGTCGTCTTGCGGGATGTAGGCGATGTAGCCGCGCAGGGCGTCGAGGTTGTCGTAGAGCGAACGGCCGTTGAGCACCACGCCGCCGCCGTCCGGCCAGTTCTGGCCCGCCAGCGTCCGCAGCAGCGTGCTCTTGCCGCAGCCGCTCGAGCCCATGACGCAGATCATCTCGCCGCGCGTGGCCGTGAAGGAGATGTTGTCCAGCGCCATCTCGCCGCCACGGAAGGAATGCCGCAGATCGCGTGCCTCCAGCACGCGGATGACGTTGCGCTCCTCCTCCAGCATCCGCTCGGCGAAGTTGCAGCGCAGACCTTGGGCCAGGTCGATGCGGATGATGTCGTCATCCGCCAGCCGCGCGGTGTTCCGCACGGGCGTGTCGTTGACTAGGATCGAGCGGCTGGCCTGGAGCACCTCCAGCACGCCGACCTTCTGCTCGTAGTCGCAGGAAATCTTGAGCAGCACGTCGCCCGCCGTGCCCGGCGAGAGTAGGATGTCGTCCGCGTCCAGCAGGCTCGGATTGTTGGAGACGAGGTATTCACTCTTGTTGGCCAGGAGCTGGAACCGCCCGCCCAGCGCGCGGGCGCGGCGGCGCAGGTCGATGAGCGGCAGTTCGCTGTCGTTCTGGAAGACGATCTTGTCCTCCAGGGTGGCGTCCACCTGGGTGCCCGCCTTCAACTCGACGCCGTTGAGCCGGGCGGCGACCCGGCGCAGGGCCGTCACCTGGACCTTGAGCCCAAAGCGTACCTCAAGCACGCTGTCGCGCGTCCGGGTGCGCTCGAAGCTGACCTCGTTCTCCTTGTTGAGCGCGAGGAAGACCGACGGGACCGCGACGTTCTTCTTGGCGTTGAAGTAGGCGACGAGTTCCTGGTAGGTCAGCACCCGCTCGCCCACCACGACGCGCTGGCCCTCGTAGAGCCGCCCGAGCGCCCCGCGTTGCAGGGGGCGGCCGTTGACCACCACCTGCGTCGAGCACAGGTTCTTGATGAGCACCAGATCGTGGTAGCGGTAGACGAAGAGCCGGTCGTCCTTGGGCAGGTCGCGGAACGTCACGTCGGCGGTCTCGTCCGGGCTGAAGGTCAGGAACTCCAGCGGGGAGGCCCCCTTCTGGAACACGGTTGGATCGCTGTTCTCCGAGGAATTGAGCTGGTAGACGATGTCGATGGCCTGCGCCGTCATGCCCAGGCCGGCCATGAACTTGTAGAAGGCGACGACCTGCCCGGATTGCTGGTCGGCGCGGCAGATGAGGTCCCACAACTGGATGCCGAGCAGGATCTTGCGGTCCGGGCTGAGCTGGCCGTTGAGCCTGGCCGCCATGGCGTCGAGGTCGGGCTGCTCGTTGAGCGCCTGCCGGAACTGCTTGCGCAGCTCCGAGTAGACGGCCTCGGGATAGTCGTGGCGCAAGAAGCCAAGGATGGAGTCGATCTCCTCCTCCAGGATGCGCCCGTCCAGGCGGCTGAAGCACGCCAGCACGCGGATGAGCGTGGGCAGGAGGTTGTTCGGCGCTTCGGACACGCCACGTGGCTTGCCCCGCAGGCGGCGGGACCAGTTCACGAAGCGGCGCTTGAGGCGGTGGCCCAATGGGGCCGCGCTCCGCAACGCCCGGTTGACCGAAATCCCCGTCAGGGGCTTCCCCTGGCCGTTTGACCCCGGGGCAGGCTCAACCGCAGGGGGCACCTGGGCGGGGGGCAGGGACGAAATAGGCGGCGGCATGACTTGGCAGGCGGGCGTCGGGTAACAGCATACGGCAAGAGCCGCCATCCGGCACGGGATTTCTGCGTGGCGGATTCTGGTGAGACCGATACGTCTTCCTGCCGGGCAGCTTACTCCAAATCAGACAACAAGCTCTCCGCTCAACCCGCCCAGTCCCCGTCCGGTGCGCCGCCAACCGGTGGCTGTAGCGATGGGAACGCTGCGCGCATTCGCGCTGCGGTAGCCAGCATCCGCTCGCGCCTCTGGGTAATGGAACGCAAAACCTCTTGTTGCAGCGAGTAAAGCTCTGCTTCATCGACAAAGGGGCGGAGTTCGCCAATCAGCGTTGCCGGGTCCAGCTGCTCGTCCGCCATCCAGAGCATCAGGACGTCGTTTTCGTAAGCGTTGACCTGCTCTCAATCCATCTGCCGCGTCACGCTGGGCAGGGCGTGGAGTTTCAGCAGCATCAATCCGGCTGCCGTCGCCACGGGCAGCTCCCGCCCCTGTCCGCTGCCGAAGAGAAAGCGGCGGGTATTGCCGTGACGTTGCAATGGATGGCGAAACACCGGCGCGCGCATCCAGATAATCCACGCACAATTGCTTGTACCGGCCCAGCGCGAACGGGTTGCCATCCTCCGGCGCCTCGATGAGCATCACGTCCGGTCCGAGCCGCTGCTGGTCAGACGCGGCGATAATCAGGTCCACGTCATCCGTGTTGCGGCCTCGCACACGGGTGAGCATCGCCAGTCCACCCACCAGCAGATAAGGCACGCCGCAGGTCGCCAGCAGATCGAAAAACTTCTCCGCCTCCTAGCTGATGTTGCTTGCAACCATGATACGCTGACGGGACGTGTGCCGTTTGAAGTCGAACACCGCCGCGCCTTGCAACACTTGGCTGATGTTGACCGGGGACGGTTGGCTGCAAAGCGGCAACGTTCATCGACGGATGCTAGGTGACGTGGCGATCCATCGTCATAACCCCGCCGCCGAGCCGGCTTTCTCCAGCGAGTGCTCCTCCTGCCCTTCCTCGACCGGGGCGAAGCCGCGGCGCAGCACGTTCTCCGTGACCACGCGCGGGAACACGAAGTTAAGCAGGTAATCCCGCCCACCCGCCTTGGTGCCGCCGCCGGACATCTTGTACCCGCCAAACGGGTGCCGGGCCACGATGGCCCCGGTGATCGTCCGGTTGATGTAGAGGTTGCCGACGTTGAGTTCGCGCTTGATGCGCTCGATGTTCGCCGGGCTGCGCGAGTACATGCCGCCGGTCAGGGCGAACTCCGTGTCGTTGGCCATGGCGATGGCTTCGTCCAGATCCTTCGCCTTGAGCACGGCCAGAACAGGGCCGAAGATTTCCTCCCGCGCGACCCGTGCCGTGGGCGGCACCTCGCCAAAAATCGTCGGCGCGACGAAGTATCCGTCGCCCGCGGGCACCTGGCCTTCAAACGCCAGCCGCGCCTCGCCCTTGCCGATCTCCACGTAACGCTTGATGCGCTCGTAGGCCTCCTGGTCCACCACCGGACCGACGTTGATCGCCGGTTCCTCGGGATTGCCCGTCTTCAGGTTGGACGTGGCTTCCACCAGTCGTTCGAGGAAGCGGTCGTAGCAGGCTTCCAGCACGATCAGGCGCGATAAGGCCGAGCATTTCTGCCCCTGGTAGCCGAACGCGGAGTACAGCGCGCCGATGACCGCCTCGTCCAGGTCGGCGTCCGCGTCAACGATGAGCGCGTTCTTACCGCCCATTTCGCAGACCACGCGCTTGAGCTGCGCCTGTCCCTGGCGGGTCTTGCCACCGGCCTCCCAGATTTTCAGGCCGACTTCCTTGGAGCCGGTGAACGCGATGAAATCTACCTTGGGATGGTTCACCAGGAACTCGCCGACCTCCTCACCGTGGCCGGTCAGGAAGTTGAGCACGCCCGGGGGCAATCCGGCGCGGGCGGCGAGGTCCATGAACCGCGCCGCCGTGATGCTCGACTGCTCGGCGGGCTTCATGATAACCGTGTTGCCCGTCACGAGCGCCGCCACGGTCATGCCGCAGAGGATCGCCAGCGGGAAGTTCCACGGCGCGATGATCAGTCCCACCCCGCGCGGGATGTATTCCTGCGTACTGTTCTCGCCGGGCACGTTGAACGTCGCCTGCGGCCGGGCTAACTGGCGCATCTCGGCGGCGTAGAACTCGCAGAAGTCGATGGCCTCCGCGAGATCGCCGTCCGCCTCCACCCAAGGCTTGCCGACCTCGTAAACCTCCAAGGCAGAGAGACTGTAACGCTCCTCGCGCATCAGGTTCGCCATCTTGTCCAGAATGTCCGCGCGTTTGACCGCCGGGGTGGCCCGCCAGCCGGGGGCCGCCGCGAGCGCCGCATCCACGGCAGCCTGCGCGTGCTCGGTCGTCGCGCGGACCACGCGGCCGATGATCTCGGACGGCTTGGCTGGGTTCACCGAATCGATCCACTGACCACTGGTCGACTTGTCGTGGCCGATGACGAGCGGGTAATCCCGGCCGAAGGCCCCGCGCTCGGCCTGGAGGGCGTCGCGCATCTGCTGACGGCTGGCTTCGAGAGTGAAGTCAATGGGGGACTCGTTGACGAAAGGTTTGTGCATAATCGGTTCGAGGGTTGCGTGGCCGTTCGCACCGTTTGTTCCGTCCAGATCGTCCGCCAAAGCGGTCGGGAGCAATTCGGTGCTGTCGGCGGGCAGTTCGGGGCGGATGACAGGCTCGGGAGCGTCGAGACCATCCGTGAGCGTGAGCGGGTCTCGCAAGAGCTGCTTGGAACCGACCTGCGTCGTGAACTTGGCTTTCAGGAAACCCTCGTTGGAGGTGTTTTCCAGCAGCCGCCGCACGAGGTAGGCCATGCCGGGCAGCATCTCGCCGATGGGGCAGTATTCACGGATACGGTGGCCGAGTTGCACCAGCGCCTTCTTGATGGGCTCGGCCATCCCGTAGAGCATCTGGATTTCGTAGGCGTGGCGGTTCAGACCGAGCTTTTCCGCGCAGGTGATCGCGTGCGCCATGCTGCGGACGTTGTGCGTGCCGAAGGCGGAGTAGATGTGTTCGTGGGATTCGAGCATCCGGCGGGAGCACCGCTCGAAGTTGGCGTCGCTCTCGGCCTTCTTGAGGTAGACCGGGATCGGCCAGCCCTTCTGGCGCGCCATCACGGTCTCGTAGTCCCAGTACGCGCCCTTGACGAGCCGGATCGTGATGCGCCGCTCCCGCGCCTTCGCCCACGCCAGCAGCCGTTCGATGTCTGCCAGCGAGTCGCGCAGGTACGCCTGGATGACCAGCCCGGCGTCGTGGTAGTCGTGGAACTCGGGCTCGTCGAGGAGGCTCTCGAAGAGGCTGAGGGTCAAATTCTTGAGCCCGTAGTTTTCCATGTCCAGGTTGATGAACACGCCCAGCTCCTTCGCGCGCCGGAACAGGGGGCGCAGGCGGTCCTTGAGGTGGGCGATGGCCCCCTCCGGGTCGGCGGGATGGATCTGCGAGTACAGCGCCGAAATCTTGACCGACACGTTGACCTTCGGCATCGTCCGGCCGCCGTTCGTGCCGCCTTCCAACTGCTCGGAATGCGCCCAGTTCTTCGCCTCGGCGGCAAGGCTTTCGATCAGTTCGAGGTAGCGGTGATAGTATTCCTCCGCCTCACGCTCGCTGACGACGGCCTCGCCGAGGATGTCCACCGTGAAGCCGACGTTGCGCGCGCGAATTTTCCTGAGCACCGGCACGGCTTCCGCGCCCGTGCGTCCGGTGATGAACTGCCGCGCCATGCCACTGACGCCCGTCTTGACCGTCGGCCCGACGAGCCACGGCGCGAGCCGCGACATGCCCAAGCCCAGCTTGAGCGGACCCGCCAGCGCGCCTTCCTGGCCGCTGAAGTATTCCTGCATGTGCTCAACGACGCTGCCCGAGGAATTCAGCGCGGGCAGCACGTCCACGAAGCGCAGCGTTTGCACCTTCAGCGCCTCGTTGCCCATGGACCACTCCATCGCCTTGCCGTACCAGACAGCAGGATTCAGCGAGTCAGGCAGAACTTTCTTGCCGTCCACGATGGCGAAGATTTGCTCGCCTTTCTCTTCAATTTCAGCTTGTGCGGGAGGCTCCATAATTAGGCGGAAAATGGATGATAGCACAGGCAGGCCAAACGCGCATGAACGGCCGCCAGAGAATGCCGTTGGACGGCTTGCTGCGATGTTCTAGGGTGAGCAGTCCATGTCCGCCGTCTCTTTCGCCGACATCCAATCCGCCCGCGTCCGCATCGCGGGGGCCGTGTACGTCTCGCCTTGCCCGGAGTCCATCCCGCTTTCCGAGATGGCGGGGGTGCAGCTGTTCTGCAAGTTGGAAAACCTCCAGCGCACGGGCTCCTTCAAGGAACGCGGAGCGCGCAACGCCCTGCTGCTACTCACGCCCGATCAAGCGCAGCGCGGCGTCATCGCAGCCTCGGCGGGCAACCACGCGCTCGGCCTGGCCTACCACGGCAAGCTGCTCAACATCCCGGTGACGGTGGTCATGCCGCGGTTTGCGCCGCTGGTCAAATTTAACACCTGCCAGCGCTTGGGCGCGAACGTGATCCTGCGCGGGGCCAGCTTCGCGGAGGCCAAGGAACACGCCCGCGCCTTGGGCACCGAGAACGGCTACACCTACATCCATGGCTACGACGACCCGGCCATCATCGCCGGGCAGGGCACGATGGGGCTCGAAATCCTCGAACAGGTGCCGGACGTGGAGGCCATCGTGATCCCGGTCGGCGGGGCGGGTCTGCTCGCGGGAGTGGCGCTCGCGGTCAAGACGCTGCACCCGGAGGTGCAGATCATCGGCGTGGAGCCCGAAGGGGCCGCGAAGTTCGCGGCGGCCATCTGCGAGGGTGCGCCGGTGCAGATCACCTGCCAACCCACCCTCGCGGACGGCCTCGCGGTGCCCGACATCGGCGCGAACGCCTTCCCCATCGCCCGCGAGCGGCTGGACAAGCTCGTGACCGTCAACGAGGACGAAATCGCGCTGGCCATCCTGCGGATCGTGGAACTGGAAAAAGCCATCGTGGAAGGCTCGGGGGCGGCGGGTCTCGCGGCGATGCTGGCGGGCAAGCTGCCCGAACTGGCGGGCAAGCGCGTCGTGCTGCCCTTCTGCGGGGGCAACATCGACCCGGCCATCCTGAGCCGCGTCATTGAAAAGGGTCTGGTGGCCGACGGGCGCATCTGCCGGTTTTCGGCGGTCATCAGCGACCGGCCGGGCGGACTGGCGGGACTGACCAAGCTCATCGCCGACACGGGGGCCAGCATCAAGGAGATCGTCCACGAGCGGGCGTTCACGGGCGGCGACGTGTTCGCCGTGGGCGTGCTCTGCACCATCGAGACGCGCAACCGCTCGCACCTGGAGGAAATCTTCGCCCGGCTCGACGCCGAGGCGATCCCGCATGCCGTCGCCCGCTAGTTCACACGCCCACGGACCGGGTTTGCTGCGTATTTAAAATACACATAGTAGTGATCCATCAGCTTTCAGACCTCCCTAGCAATCCTATGAACGGCCAAGCAAACGAGTACCAGCAGAAATTCAACGACTTGCACGCCCAAACGGAGGAATACGTGCGCAACAATCCCACTCAGGCGGTGCTGTCCGCCGTCGGGGCCGGGTTCATCCTGCGCCTCTTGCCCATCGGGTCGATCATCGGAGCGCTCGTGCGTCTCGTCCTCTTCGCCCTGCGCCCCGCCATTTTCATCTATGGGGCGGTGGCGCTCTACAAGCATTTCCAGGCCGAGAGCGAGCAGCATCCGGGTGGCCAACAGCCGTAAGGCGAGCCACGACGGTCCCGTCATCAGACTTTGCAGCAGGGAGCATCCGCGAGGGTGCTCCCTGTTTTTTCGCCGCCGGTAGGATGGATCAGCCCACCAGCCGGATTTCCTGTCCGGCCGCGCTCGACTCGTAGATCGCCATGAGCATCTTCATCAGGCTGACCGCCTGACCCACGTTGCTGACCGGCGGCGTGCCGGTGCGGACCGCCCCTAGGAAATTGGCCATCTGCGTCTCGAAGGCGTTGGTCTCCGGGCCCGTGGCAAGCGGGGTTTCCACCCGCTCCATCCCGTCCATCGTGTAGAGCGTCGGCGGATTGAGCCGCAGGGTGGCGCGGTCGCCGTAGAGAGTGGTGTCTTCCAGTTCGTGCCCCGTCCAGTGGCTCTTTGGAATGGCGTGGGTGACGTTGGCCGCCCAAGAAACCTCCAGGTGCATGACCATCCCGCCCTCGAAGCGAATCGTCGCATAGCCGCCGTCTTCCACGTCGTACTTCGTGCCTTCGGGTAGCGTGTGCCGGAAATGCTGCGTGACCTGCGCGGAGACCGCCACCGGCCGGGGGCAGCCAGCGAGGTACCAGACCGCGTCCAGCGCGTGGACCCCGATGTCGATCATCGCGCCGCCGCCCGATTTCGCCTTCTCTAGGAACCAGCCCCCGACGCCCACCGGAATTCCCCGGGAACGCACCCGTTCCGCCCGCGCGAAGTAGACGGTGCCCAGCGCGCCTTCTGCCACCAGCTTTCTGGCAGCCAGCATCTTGCTACAGAAGCGTGACTGGCGGCTGAACGCGTAGATCAACCCGCGTTCCGTGGCCTCCCGCTGGACCGCCTCGATTTCGGAGACGTTCATGGTCGGCGGCTTCTCGCAGAGGACGTGCTTGCCCGCGCGCAAGGCGGCAAGAGTCGCGGAAGCGTGCAGGAAGTTCGGCAGCGAGATGACCACGGCGTCCACGGCCGGGTCGGCCAGGAGGTCGTCGTACTCCTCGTAGGTATGGTCTGGAGAGAACTCGGCGGCGAAGGCGGCGCGCCGCTCTGCTCCCAGGTCGCAGGACGCGGCGGCACAGGTGCCGGGCAAGGCCGCCGCCGCCCGCGCGTGCATCATCCCGGGCCAGCCAAGTCCCACAAAGCCGAACCCGACAGTTCCGTTCGTTTTCATGGTTGGGCAGCAAAGCGCAAACCCCGGGGCGTTGGAAGGCCGAATCCCGAGGATCCACTCGAAATTTCAGCTATTCGATAATTCGGATTGATAGGCACGTTTTGGAGCCGGGAGAAACGTTACTTTTCAGTGATCTCACCTCCGGCGTTTGGGGTTGATGGGCTGCTGAGGATTGTTGGTCCTGCCAGTCCTCGAGCATCAGCGTTACATCCAGCTTTTGCTCGCGCGTCCACGGCTGGCCGTCGCTGCGACGCTCCGCCCAAAAGAGCCAAGAACAGACCCATTTGAAGCGGGCGTAGGTTTTGGCGGTGTCCTCTTTCATGGCGTAAAACGGTTACTCAACTCTCGGCTTTTTGGATTGATGATTAGCGGTTGGCCTTCACCCAAGAGACGAAAGCGCGGTCGATGGCTTCCTGCCTTCCAATGACGCCGACGCACTTTCGAGTGCCATTGATCGTCACGTTCGTGCACAGCGAGTGGTGGGACAAAAAATCCCACCGACGAGCCCGTTGTGCTCCCGGATCTTCGCCTCACCGAACGCGCGGCCACTTTGCACCGCTTCGCCGAGACGATCGGCCAAGGCCAGCCCAACGAACTCTCCGCCGAGAACAACCTGTGGAGCTACGGGGCCGTGATGGCCGGCGCGCAAAGCGCGCGGAGTAGCGGGCGGTGCGTCCGGGTGGCGGACCTCATTTGCTAGCCGGGGCGGGCGGCGCGTCTTTGCTGACTTCCACCTTCTGTCCCTGCAACAGATCGGTGCTCGGGTTGATCACCAACGCCTCGTTGCCGGTCAGGCCGCTGACCACCTCCTGCGTCTTGCCGAAGTCCCGCCCGAGCTTGACGGGCTGGTAATGCACCTTTCCGTCCGGCGTCACGACCGCCACCCGTGGACCCTCGCGCCGGATGTCCAGCGTGTTGGCGGGCACCACCAACGCCGGCTGGTTCTGCTGCACCTTGAAGCGGATCGACAGGTACATCCCCGGCACCAGCTTGCCGCCCTCGCTGGGAAGCTGGATTTCCACGCGCTCGGTGCGGGCCGTCGGGTCCAGCGCCTCGGCCATGCGCGTGACCTTGCCCTTGAACACGCTCTGCGGATATTCCCGCGCCGTGACCTCCACCTCCTGCCCCACGTTCATGTTGGCGATGTAGGCCTGCGGCACGTTGATGTACACTCGCAGGATGTCCGCTTGGACCTCGGTGTAGATACTGACCCCGCTCCCGCCGCCGCTGGCGATCAACGCGCCCTCGTCGAGGTTGCGCGTGGTGATGATGCCCGGGAACGGCGCGGTGATCTTTTCGAATCCCTGTTGCGCGGTGAGGTTCCGCACGTTGGCTTCCGCCGCCTTGGTGTTGGCGATCGCCTGGTTGAGCGTGGCATCGTTCTGGTCGTATTCCTGTTTGGACACCACCTTCTGTTCTAGGAGCCGCTTCTCACGCTCGAAAGTCACCTGCGCGATACCCTGGGCGGCGCGGTTCTGGTCGAGCTGCGCGCGGGCCTGCAAGAGCTGCGCGTCGATGTCCGGCGCGTCGATTTCGGCGACGAGTTGCCCCTGCTCCACTCGGTCGCCGATGTCCACCAGCCGCGACTTGAGGTAGCCGTTGATGCGTGCGTACAGCGTGGCGGTGCTCAGGGCCTCGGCGCTGCCCGGCAGGCTGAAGTCGAACACCGGCGGCGAGAGCGTGGGCTTGACGGTCTGCACGGTCACTGCCCCCCGCTGCACCGCCTCGGCCGTTTGCTGGCGTTCGTGCTCGTTGCGGGACAGGTTGTGCCACGCCAGAAGCGCTAGTAGCCCCAGGAAGACGGCCAGGCCGACGACGATGAGGATGAAGCGGAACAAACCCCCGCTTTTTTTGTCGTCCCCTGGTGCTCCGCCGCCCTGGCGCGGGGAATTTCCGGCGGTGCGCGTGTTCCCGTTGCGTCCGGCTTGCTTGCTGGCGTGATCGGTTTCCATGTCGGTCTAGGTCGGGCGCAAACAAACTCGCGGCGCGGCATCAATGGTGAGCTGACGGACTCCCGCCGTCACCGTCGCCGTGGCCGTTCTCCTGCCCGTTGCCCGAACCGGCTGCCACGGGCTGAGTCCCGCGTCCGGCATCTTTTTTTCCGTCGCCGTTCTGGCTATCGTGCCCATTCTTGCCGTTGCGGCCTCCCTTGGCCATCTGGTACTCGGGTTCGTCGGGCGAGAAAAGCAGTTCGGCGTCCTCCTCGGGGATCGGTTCGAGTTCCTTGCGGCGCAGGATGCTGTACATCACGGGCACGAAGAAGAGCGTCGTTGCCGTCGCCAGCAGCAGGCCGCCGATGACCGCGCGGCCCAAGGGCGCGTTCTGTTCGCCGCCCTCGCCGAGACCGAGGCTCATCGGGATCATGCCCAGGATCATCGCCAGGGCGGTCATCAACACCGGGCGCAGGCGCGTCCCGCCCGCCGCCAACGCGGCGTCGTGGGCGCTGGCACCTTCTTCGAGCCGTTGGTCGTTGGCGAAGGTGATGAGCAGGATCGAGTTGGATGTCGCCACACCGATGCACATGATGGTGCCCATCAGGCTGGGCACGTTGAAGGTCGTGTGCGTGGCCAAGAGCATCCACAGGATGCCCGAGAACGCGCCGGGCAGGCCCATGATGATGATGAGCGGGTCCAGCCAGCTCTGGAAGTTAACGACCATCAGGAAGTACACCAGCGCCACGGCGAAAACGATGCCGAGGGCCAGCTTGGTGAACGCCGTGTTCATGCTCTGGACCTGCCCGCGGACTTCGATGGTCGTCGCCTTCGGCAGCTTGGAGGGCGGCAGCTTGAAGGTGTCGTGCAATCCCGGAATCTTCGTGACCCACGGCTTGAGCGGAATGATGTCCTTGTACCAAGGCAGCTTGGGAGCGTATTCCTGGACGACCTTCTGCACGTCGTCGGACACACCGCCGAGGTCGCGGTTCTGCGCGTCGGCGTAGATGTCGTACGTCGGCTGGACGTTGTAGTGGTTGATGACCACCGGAGCGATGTCGCGCCGGAACGTGGTCATGTTCGCCAGCAACTGCGGCTGCGTCGCTCCCGAGACGGCGATCGGGATGTTGTTCATCGTGTTGAGCGAGTCCACCTGATACTGTGGGGTCTGCACCGCCACGAGGTAGTTGACGCCGTTGGCCGGGTTGACCCAGTAGTTGCGCGCGGTCTGACCGCTGGACGAAAGGGCGATCAGCAGCGAGTTGGCCACGTCGTTGGCCGTGAACCCCATCTGGATCGCCTGCGAACGATCCATGTCCACGTCGAACTGCGGCGCGTCGATCAACTGGTGGACGTTGACATCCACCGCCCCGTTGATCTTGGCGACCTTGGCGGCGATGTCGTGGGTGAGCCGGAAGTTGTCCGGGCTGCGGCCGGTCACCTGGATGTCGATGGGCGCGGGTAGGCCGAAGTTGAGGATCTGGCTGACGATGTCTGCGGGCTGGAAGTAGAACGTCACGGACGGGAACTTCGCGGGCAGCTCGCGGCGCAGGCGCTTGATGTACTGCCACACGGGCGTCTTGTGGTCGGGGGTCAGGCCGACCTGGATTTCACCGTCCGTGGAACCGATGGTGGCGCTGTCGCTGTAGGCGAGGTTCACGCCGCCGACCGGCAGCCCGATGTTGTCGATGACCAGCCGGAGGTCCTCCTTGGGCACGACCTGGCGGATGTACTCCTCGACTTGGCCGAAGGTGCGTTCGGCTTCCTCAATGCGCGTCCCGGCGACGGTGCGGACGTGCAGCCGGAACTGCCCGGCGTCCACCAGCGGGAAGAAGTCCCGCCCGATGAACGGCACGGCGCACATCGACACACAGAAAAGCACAACGAAGGAGACGATGGTCAGCACGCGCCGCTCCAAGGCCCAGCCCAGCATCCCCTCGTAACCCGAGCGGAACCGCTCGAAATGAACGTTGAACCGCTCGTGGATCTTCCACACCCAATCCTTGTGCGCGGGCTTCTCCGCTCGGGCCAGTTTGCCCTTGCCGTTCCCGTTCTTGCCGTCCGCGCCGTCGCGGGGTTCCCAACCTTCCGGCCGGTGGGGGTCCTCCATCTGGTAATCGTGCCCATTTTTCGCGCTCGCCCGGGTGGGGGGCTGCTGGTCCGTTTCCTCCAGCGGCAGCCTGCCCTGGGCCTCGTGCGGCTTGAGCGGCAGTTCTTCCTGCTTTTCGCCCTCCTTCTGCGGACCATGCTTGGGCTCGTTGGCCGACTCCTCGCGGTACAACCCCACTTCCGGGTTCAGGAGGAAATGCACCATGACCGGCACGAGCGTGCGCGAGAGCAGGTAGCTGGTCATCATGGCGAAGACCACCGCCAGCGCCAGCGGCACGAAGAGAAATTTGGCCGGGCCCGTCAGGAAGACGACCGACACGAACACGATGCAGATGGAGAGCGTCGCCACGAACGCCGGGACGGCGATCTGCTGCGCGCCGTCGAGCACCGCGCGGGTGAGCGACTTGTTGTCGA
>CALMAQ010000130.1 GCA_937859745.1 uncultured Verrucomicrobiota bacterium
GGAGACCCGGGGCGAGGACGCGCGCCAGGCCCGCCAGCGCCCCGGGCGGGGTGCAGAGCACGGCGAGATCCGCCCCCCGGATGGCCTCGGCCGCGTCGCCGGTCACGAGGTCCGCCAGTTCCAGGGCCCGCACGGCTGCCCGTTCGGCGGGGTCGCGGCTCCAGACGCTCAGGCGCGTGCAAAGACCGTGGCGGCGCGCCGCCAGCGCGACGCTGCCGCCGATCAGGCCCGGCCCGAAGACGGCCAGGTGCTCAGCGGGCGCACGCCCGGAGGGATCGCCGTCCGGCCGGGACGGCTGCCCGGCGGCCATGGCCATCAGGGCACCAGGAAGATCTTGTTCGTGTACGGATCGCGCACTTCCTGCCCCGGCGTGAAGCCGTGGACATCCACGTAGCCCGAGTTGGGATCGTAGGGGCTGGTGACGTAGCCCGGCTTGCCCTGCACGGGGATGCCGTAGGGATAATCGACCTTCTGCGGCCCGGAGGAGGGCACGGGGCCGGCCTGATCCGTAGGCCGTTCGCGCGGCGGGGGCGGGGTAGTGTTGGCAATGGCCTGGTCGTCGGGAATTTGTGTCGTCGGCGTGGGCGACGGCTTGACCTTGACCGGGGCGGTGTTTTGCTTGACGACGACCGGCGGGGTGGGTTCGTTGTCGTGACAGGCGGAGAGTGTCAGCAGGCTCACGCAGGCGAGGGCCACGGGCAAACGGCGCGGAAAGGTCATAGCGGATAGGGTTAAGAAAAGGAATCGGTGGGCTCTCCCGGCGGTTGAATCTGGCAGGGACAATCGTTGCCTTATTATCGCAAGGCCCTGTGCTTGACAATGCTTATCTGTGGGGCGGCTACGCCGCCGATGCGGCAGGGGGAGCGAAGGCGCAAGGCGGAAGGCAGAGGGATAATGGATGACGGCGGGCGGACGACGGAGGGCCATCCCCTTCCGCCTTCGCTCCGCCTTCCTACGCCCGGCGGGCGGGCGGCAACCGATGCTATCCGGTATCCCCCGCGCGCTTTCTGCCATGACTTCCACCCCGCCCGCCGCCGACATCCTCGTGGTGGACGACGAACGTTTCAGCCGCCGGGTGCTCGTCCGCGCGCTCAACAACGCCGGGTTCACCTGCCGCGAGGCCGAGGGTGGCGCGGAAGCTCTCGGGCTCATCGAGGAGGCTCCCCCCGCCCTGCTCCTGCTCGACTATTCCATGCCCGGCGGACTCAACGGCGCGGAGGTCTGCGAGCAACTGCGCGCCCACGCCGACGGCACCGTGGCCCAGCTGCCCGTCATCATGCTCACCGGCATGGGCGGCGAGGAACAGGAGGTGTTCTGCCTCCGGGCCGGGGCGAACGATTTCGTCACCAAGCCGGTCAACCCCGCCGTGCTCAAGGCGCGCATCGACACCCAACTGCGCCTGAGCGCCCTGCGCCAGCAGCTCGAAGGAAAGAACCAGGAACTCGCCCGGTGGCGCGCCGAACTGGAGCGCGACCTGGAGGCCGCCCGGCTTACCCAGCAGACGATCATCCCCCAAGGGCTGCCCACCTTGCCGGGCTGGAAGCTCGCGTCGCACTACCAGCCGGTGATCCAGGTCGGCGGCGACATCTACGACTGGCTGCGCCTGCCCGGGGGCCGCATCTTCTTCTGGATCGCCGACGCCACGGGCCACGGCGCGTCGGCGGCCCTGCTGACGGCGTTGGCGAAACTGCTCTTCCGGCATGCCGCCGCCCTGAGCGACAGCCCGGCGGAAATCCTGCGGTTGGTCAACGCGGACTTCCGCGCCAACTTCAAGGGCCGCCTCCTGCTGACCGCCATGGGCGTCGCGCTCGACCCGGCCAGCGGCGAACTGACGATGGCCGGGGCGGGCCACCCGCCGCTGCTCGTCGTGCGGCCCGGCGGGGTGGAAGCCCGGCGCTCGCAGTGCCCGCCCCTGGGGCTCCAGGCGGTGCTGACGGCCGAGGAGGAATCGCTGACGCTCGCGCCCGGCGAGGGCTTCTTCCTGTTCACGGACGGGTTCTACGACGTGGTCAACGCGGACGGCGTCCGCATGGAGATGAGCGCCCTGGAAAGCGACGTGAGCGCGGCGTTCGGCCAGCCGGATTTGCCGCCCGTCGCCGGGGAAAGCGGCGCGGACGGTTTCCTGCGCACGCTGCTCGGGCGGCTGCGCCGCTACGGCGGCAGCGAGTTCTTCTCGGACGACCTGGCGGCGGTGGCGGCGTTCCGGGCCGGGGGGGCGAACTAGCGCCGCGCGCCCGCGGCCGTCGTGGACGCCCCGGCGACGAGCGACTGGCCGTCCATAACCTGCCGGGCGTTCCGCACGCTCTTTTCGGCCTCGCGGCGGCTGCCGGGGTCGCGGCAGTCGGGTGCGAGGCTTTCCACGAAAGTGATCTGCTCCTGCAAGCGGGTGAGCAATTCGCGTCGGACCTCGTCTGGCCGGCTGGCGTTGGCGTAGTGGAGCAGCCGGTTGTTGAAGTCCAGGCTGGCCAGTTCGTTCTCCAAGAGCGACTCCGGGGCGTAGAACTGGTCGTGCGCGTTGGAGTATCCCCAGCCGTACCCCGCGCCCAGCAGTACCACGGTGCAGGCGAGAAAGAGCAGGAGGCGTTTGCGGGCGGCGGCTTGCATGGAACGGAAAAGGGGGCATTTTCCGTGCCGTGCGGGCGGGCCTTCAGCCCCGGCGCTGGCGCGTGGGCCGGTTTTCCTTCTTCTGCGGGGCCAGCGCCTCGCGCAGGTCGCGCAGCATCGCCGTGTTCACGTTGAAGCTGGCCCGCTTGAGGTCGTCGGCGTTCTTGATCGTGTCCAGGTCGCAGAGCACGTAGTCGAACGCCATCAGGCTGTCGATGGCATCGACGATTTCCGCCGCCTCCATCCCGCCCAGGCGCTCCATGAGGACGTTGCCTGCCACCGTGCCGCCGGACAACCCGAGCGCCTTGAGCACGCTGACATCTCCGCCGCTCAACGAAATTTCACGGGCCATGCCCGATCAAAAAGCAGCTTCCGGGCCGACCCGGGCCGATGGGCCTGAGAGGCTACTTCGTGACCGTGAACGACAAGCTCTTGGCCAGCTTGCTGCCTTCGTAGAGTTCCACGTGGTACTTGCCGGGCGTGAAGCCTCCTTGCGGCGATCCGACGCTGAACGTGGCGCTGCCCACCGGGCCAGCGAGCGTCAGGGAGCTTTCGTAGATTTTTTTGTTCTTGGACTTTCCGCTGCCCGTGTCGTCGGCGACCCAGGAAGCACGGGCCTTTTCTCCCTTGGTGGTCATCCCGTCTGCCCAGACGAGATAAATGGTCGGTGTGGAGGCCGGGAACGTCCCCGTGGCTTTGCCCTTCTGGGAATCGGACAGGTGCGCTTCCAGGGGCTTACCCGGCTCTGGGGCAGCCGACGCGCCGGGCGATGGCTCGGGAGTGGATTTTCGCAGGAAACCGTTCGGGTGGGCGGCATCTTCGGGCACCTGGCCGAACGTGCTGGAGGCGGCGGCGGCGGCGAGGGCGGCAGCGAGGAGGAGAGAGGAATATTTCATGGACGGAGCAGCGGCACGGCCGCCGAAACATTTTCGCGGAGGAGCGTGCACTTGGCCGTGCCGGACGGTGGAAGCCGCCACCCCGTTCCGGGCCGCCGGATCACATCCGGCCCTGCGCGTCGCTTTGCAGCCAGGTCCACGTCTCGTCGAGGCTCTTCGCCACGGCGGGCTTGATCTCCGCCAGTTCCACTTCCGTGAACGGCTTGCCCCCTTCCGGCTGCCGGTGGGCGAAGAGGTAATACTTGATCTTGGGCTCCGTGCCCGAGCCGCGCACGGCCACCTTGCCGCCGTCGGCCAGCTCGAACATCAGCATCTTTTCCTTGGGGATCTCGCCGCCCTCGACGTCGTGGATGTCCTCCCGGGCGAAGTTCTTCGTCGCCTTCACGGGCCGCCCGTTGATCTCCGCGGGCGGCCGGGCGTCGTAGGAGGCGAGGAGCTTCTGGATTTTCGCCGCCCCGTCCGCGCCTTCGAGCGTCAGCGTGCCCAGCTTCTCCAGGTAGAAGCCGAACCGTGCATAAACTTCGTCCAGCAGCGCCGGGAGCGTCTTGCCCTGGCTCTTGGCGTAGGCCGCCACCTCCGCGAACATGATCGACGCCCCGTTGCCGTCCTTGTCGCGCACGAAGTCCGCGCCGCTGTAGCCGTAGCTCTCCTCGCCGCCGAACACGTAGAACGACGAGTCCTTCAGGCGCAGGTCGCGCGTCTCGCTCTCGGGCATCTGGCGGTAGCCCGCGTGCGCCGCGGCCGGGATCGCCGCCTCGTACTGGCCCAGCTTCTGGCCGATGTACTTGAAGCCCGTCAGCGTCTCGACGCAGCGCACCCCGTAGTGGTCCGCGATGCTCCGTTGCAGGTCCGTGGTGACGAACGTCTTGATGAGGACCGCGTTCTTCTTGTTGCCGTCGTGGAGTACGCCCTGGTCGAAGAGCGTCTTGAGCCGGTACCACGCCATCAGCGAGCCGATCTGGTTGCCCGAGAGCAGCGCCAGCTTGCCGTCGCCGCCGCGCACGGCCACGCCCATGCGGTCGCAGTCCGGGTCCGTGGCGATGACGAGGTCCGCGCCGTCCTGGTCGGCCAGCGCCATGCCCAGGCTCAGCGCCTCGGCGTTCTCCGGGTTGGGCGACTTCACCGTGGGGAAGCGCCCGTCCTGCACGATCTGCGCGGGCACGGTGACGTAGTTGAGCTTCAGCGCATCCAGCGCGGGCAGCGTCAGCACGGCCCCCGTGCCGTGGATGGGCGTGAACACGATCTTGAGCGCGCCGCCCGCGCCCGCGAGCATCCCGGGGTCGAGCACCAGCGTCTTGAGCCGCTCCAGGTAGGCCGAGTCGATCTCCTCGCCCAGCGTGGCAATCTCGCCGCGCTCCGCGCCGTGCAGCGGCTCGTACGTCTCGCTGGTAACGGCGTTGACTTCCGCGATGATGCCGCTGGCCTGCGGCTCGACGATCTGCGCGCCCTGGTCGAAGTACACCTTGTAGCCGTTGTCGTGCGGCGGGTTGTGGCTGGCGGTGATGACGATGCCCGCCTGCGCGTGGGTCAGGCGCACGGCGAACGAGAGTTCGGGCGTCGAGCGCGGGGCGGCGAAGAGGCCCACGTCGCAGCCGTTCTCGGTGGCCACCCGGGCGGTGAGCTCCGCGAAGTCGCGCGAGAAGTGGCGCGTGTCGTGGGCCACGACGAGCTTGGGCTTCGTGCCCGCCGGGCCGTGCTCGGCGACCCATTGCTTGAGGTAACGCACCAGCCCCTGCGTCGCGCGGCTGATGTTGTAAGAGTTCATCGCGTTCGTGCCGACGCACGGGAACTCGGGCCGGTCGAGCTTCTGGGGCTCGCCCCGCTCGGCCCGGGTCACGATCTTGCCGATGGTCCGTCCGCGCAGGCCGCCCGTGCCGAAG
Organism: uncultured Verrucomicrobiota bacterium; assembly: GCA_937859745.1. Lineage (GTDB taxonomy): Bacteria > Verrucomicrobiota > Verrucomicrobiia > Chthoniobacterales > SZAS-18 > CAHJWO01. Next base: position 5,381 of record CALMAQ010000130.1, read on the forward strand.
GCGAGCGTGCGGAAAAAGCGGTCGTTGAGTTCTTCCCAATGGCCGCCCGCGACGAGTTCCTGGAGGCTGTCGTGATAGAGCCCGGTGGCGTGTCCGCCGAGCAGGGCGGCGATGTTTTTGGCGCTCTCGGGGAGGAGTTTTCCCTCGGTGGCGGCGGCCTGGACCTGGTCGAGCAGTTGGGACATAAGGGGTGGCGGGGATGGTGCGCTTGAAGTATCGGATGGCCAGCAAGCCCATGCCGTCTCCGCCCGAAGAATTCTTGCGCGCCCTGCGCCGCCGCGACCCCTTGCGCGCCGACGGCCAGACCGACGCCCTGCGCCTGCTCGACGGCGCGGGCGACGGCTCCCCGTTCGACGGCCTGTACGTGGACGACTTCGCCGGGCGCTGGCTCGTGGGCACCGCCCGCCCCGGCCAGACGCCGCCCGGGTGGCTG
>CALMAQ010000131.1 GCA_937859745.1 uncultured Verrucomicrobiota bacterium
GCTGGCGCGCGGAGGGGCAGGCGCGCGTGGAGGAAGCCATCGCGGCGGAAACGCGCTACCCGGCGAGCCTGAGCCGGTTCTATCTGACGGAGTGCATCCGCTGCCGGCTCGGTTCGCCCGAGAAGGCGGCACTGCGCGAATACGCCCGGCTGCTGCACCGGCATGGCGTCGTCCCGGGCGGCCCGTTCGTGGAACCGCGCTGGATCTGAAGGGCGCTGTCCACCGGGAAAAATGCCCGTTCACGGAGACAAACGCCTGCGGATGACGCAAAAAGAGCGAAATTTCCTTTGGGTTCCCGCGCCCCCTTTTGCTTAAACTGTCCGTAAGAGTTTCTTCGTCCTCCCCCGGAACCATGAACGCTTTCGATTCCACGCAGAGCCGCATCCTCGTCACCGGCGGAGCCGGGTTCATCGGCAGTGCCCTGATCTGGGACCTCAACCAGCGCGGGGTGGACGACATCATCGTGGCCGACTTTCTGGGCACCGACGAGAAGTGGAAGAACCTGGCCCCGCTGCGCTTCAACGACTACCTGGAAGCCGACGACCTCCTGCGCCGGGTCGAGCTGGACGATCCCGCCCTGGCCGACGTGGAACTGATCTTCCACCTGGGCGCGATCTCGGCCACGACCGAACGGGATGCCTCCCTGCTCATCCGCAACAACTTCGAGTACACCAAGGCCCTCGCGCGCTGGGCCCTGGCGCACGACGCACGCTTCGTCTACGCCTCCAGCGCGGCGACCTATGGCGACGGCGCGGCGGGCATGAGCGACCTGGAACTGGATGTCAGCGTGTTCCGCCCGCTGAACGCCTACGGCTACTCCAAGCAGCTCTTCGACCGGTACGCCGCCCGGCACGGCTTCCTCGACGGCGTCGTGGGCCTGAAGTATTTCAACGTCTTCGGGCCCAACGAGGACCACAAGGGCGACATGCGCTCGCTGGTCCACAAGGCGTACCGGCAGATCCTGGAGACGGGCAAGGTGAAGCTTTTCAAGAGCCACCGGCCGGACTTCAAGGACGGCGAGCAGATGCGCGACTTCCTCTACGTCAAAGACGCGGTTAACATGACCATCGAACTGGCCGAGACGGCGACGGCGGGCGGCCTGTTCAACGTCGGCACGGGCCGGGCGCACTCGTGGCTGGAACTGGTGTCGGCGATCTTCGAGGCGATGGACCTGCCGCCGAACGTGGAGTTCATCGACATGCCCGAGGCGTTGCGGGGCAAGTACCAATATTTCACCCAGGCCGATTTGACGAAGCTGCGCGGGTATTGCAAGGACATCGAAATTACCCCGCTGACGGACGCCGTGCGCGATTACATCCAGAACTACCTCGTGCCCGACCGGCGGCTGGGGGATGAGATCAGCGAGGAAGCGGCAGAAAGCGCCGAACCGGCAGCCACGGAGAACGCGACCGAGGCATAATTGCCCTCCGTTTCCCGGCCCGCTCCGATCCGGGCACGAGGGGCATGCCGAAACCACCCCCATGGATTGTGGCTGTGCGGGCTTTCTTCCCGCGATTTTTTCAATGGAAAGTGCCTTCCAGTTTATCCCCGGTTATTCACAGGGCTTTTAGCAGCCGGGATGCCTGAAATTCGCGCGGGGCCGCGCTCCAGAGGAAAGAAAAATTTTCTTCACACACCCGCAAAAAAGTTTCGACAGCGAATGGGATTATAATCAATCTGTTGGGTAGTTCTTTGAATGGCCGTCCTACATATGGTATAGTGCCTAGGCACTAGGCGATATGCAGGGCCGTTCACGGAAGAGGGGTTTCGAGAGAAGTTGAAGCCCCTTTTCGGTGAACTCCAGGAAGCTGAAAATGAAAGGGCAACGACCAGCCGCCACAGGGGCATGTTCACCGCGTCGGGACCTCACCGTCCCACGGCGGGCGGCTGGCACCGGCAGGGCCTTCGACCGGCGCGGGAGCGAACCAACCGCTTCCGCCGCCTGGAGGGGGACCCTGCGCCGGTAGCGGCCGAAGGCCGTTCGCTGGTCCCTTTGCTGACACCTTCCCGCCGGCTGTCCGGGGACCCACCTCCAACCGCACCGACTTTCCCACCTTGCACCGCTCTAGACCCAGTCAATGACCGCCAACGAAACCCAGACCCAGTTCGACCTGCTGCCCACCACCGCTTCGGCCGAGGCGGAACGCTTCCTCGTCCGCAAGCGCGACGGTCACGCCGAGCCGTTCAACGACGCGCGCATCCAGATCGCGCTGGAAAGCGCCTACAAGGCTGAGTTGGGCGTGGACAAGGACCAGCCCCTGCCGCCCGACGCGCAGACCACCGTGGCCTTCCTGGCCCACGCCGTGGCCGAAAAGGCGCTCGGCCTGGCCGCCGATGGCAAGGAACTGGAGGTAGAGCTGATTCAGGACCTGGTAGAAAACGAACTGATGCGCGCGGGCCAGCACACGATTGCCCGCCGTTACATCGTCTACCGCGAGGAGCGCAAGAAGGCCCGCGTCCTGCGCGGCCAGGACCAGCCGGAAGCCGCCGTCCCCGCCGTCCCGGGACTGAACGTGACGCTGCCCAGCGGGGCCGTCGAGCCCCTGGACGCGCAGCACGTCCGCCGCAAGCTCATCCGCGCCTGCGCCGGGCTGGAGGACCGCACGGACTGGCGCGAACTGGCCGAGGAAACGCTCCAGAACCTCTACGACGGCGTCAGGCTGGAGGAGATCGACAAGGCGATGATCTTCGCCGCCAAGGCGCGCATCGAGCGCGAGCCGGCCTACAGCTTCGTGGCCGCCCGGTTGCTGCTCAACATCGTCTACCGCGAGGTGCTGCCCGCCGACCCGAACGACAACCAGAACACCGCCGACCTCGCCCTGCGCTACCGCGGGCACTTCGCCGACTACCTGCGCCGCGGCGTGGACCTGGGCCGCCTGGACAGCAGCCTGCTCCACTTCGACCTCGCCAGGATCAGCGCCGCGCTACGCCCGGAGCGCGACACGCGCTTCTCCTACATGGGCCTCCAGACCGTGTACGACCGCTACCTGATCCACGAAAAGGGCCGCCGCCTGGAAGCGCCGCAGTATTTCTGGATGCGCGTGTCCATGGGGCTCGCCGTGCTGGAAACGCCCGAGCAAAAGAACGAGCGCGCCATCGAGTTCTACGAACTGCTGAGTTCCCAGCGGTTCACCTCGTCCACGCCGACGCTCTTCAACAGCGGCACGCTGCACCCGCAGTTGTCCTCCTGCTACCTGAGCACGGTCATGGACGACCTGGAGCACATCTTCAAGGTCATCAGCGACGACGCCAAGCTTTCCAAGTGGGCGGGCGGCCTGGGCAACGACTGGACGAACATCCGCGCCACCGGGGCCACCATCCGCGGCACCAACGGCGAGAGCCAGGGTGTCGTGCCCTTCCTCAAAGTCGCAAATGACACAGCCGTGGCAGTTAACCAAGGCGGCAAACGGAAGGGCGCGATGTGCGCCTACCTGGAGACGTGGCACCTGGACATCGAGGATTTCCTGGAACTGCGCAAGAACACCGGTGACGAGCGCCGCCGCACCCACGACATGAACACGGCGAACTGGATTCCCGACCTGTTCATGAA
>CALMAQ010000132.1 GCA_937859745.1 uncultured Verrucomicrobiota bacterium
CTCCGTGTCCGGGCACTTGCCCACCGGCACCACGAACGCCGCCAGCGACTGCACCGCGCCCGCCTTCATCACCGCCACGACGGCGCTCTCGCGCACCTCGGCCAGCGCGTTGAAGTTCGCCTCGATGTCCGCCAGTTCGATCCGGTAGCCGTGGAGCTTGACCTGTCCGTCCTGCCTTCCCTCGAAGTACAGCAGCCCGTCGCGCCAGCGTCCCCAGTCGCCCGTGCGGTAGGCGCGCCGCCCCCCGGCGACGTAGAAGGCGCGCTTCGTCAGGTCCGCCCGGCCCAGGTAGCCGGGGCTCACGTTGGGACCCGCGATGATGATCTGCCCGCGCTCACCCGGCGGCGGCGGGGCGTCGTGCTCGTCGAGCAGGAACATGTCAGTCCCCGGGCGCGGCAGCCCGATGGGCAGGGGACCACCCCGCGCGAGCACGTCCGGCGTGATGCGAATCGAAGTCGTCGCCACGGTGGCCTCCGTTGGGCCGTAGGTGTTCCAGACCTCGGCGTCCGGAAAACGCTTGAGCAACTGCGCGGCCGTTTCGGGCAGCAGCGTCTCGCCGCAAAACAGGAACCGGCGCAACGCGGGCAGGCGTTCGGCGGTGAAAGTTCGCTCCGCCAAGCACAGCTGCACGAAGGACGGCGTGGAAACCCAGGCGGTCAGCCCCGGCTCCCCGAGCACGCGGAATAGGCGGCGGAAGTCCGCGATCTCGCGCCGCGTCAGGCTGAACAGCGTGCCCCCCGTGGCGAGGCTCAGGTAGAGATCCATCACCGACAGGTCGAAGGAGAAGGGAGCTTGGTTTAGAAACGCCTCCGCGCCTTCGGACAGCGGGTGCTCGGACAGCGTCCAGTCAAGGAAGGCATCCAGACAACCCGCCGTGATGACAACCCCCTTGGGCTCGCCCGTGCTGCCAGAGGTGAAGATCGTGTAGAACGGGCCGTCGGGATCGAGCGGCACCTGGCAGCCGGGATGCGTGGCTTCCCCGCCCAGGTCATGGGCGAGCAACGAGGCGATCATCCGCGGCGTGAGCGTCAAGCGGCTGCCCGAGATGCGCTCGACTTCGCGGATGCGGTGCGCGGGCAGACTGTCGTCGAGCGGGATGTAGGGGTGGCCGCTGCGGACCGCACCGAGAAATCCCACCAGCATCTCGGGCTCCTTGTGGCCGAGCACGACCACCGGCGAGCCGTCGTCCGGCAGCACGGTCCGCAGGTGCCGCGACAAGGCGCACAGTCCGGCGAACAACTCGCCGTAGGTGAGGCCTATCGTCCCGCTATCACCCGGCGAGGCCGCGACGTGCGCCGGGCGCTCCGGGTACAGGCTGGCCCAGCGGGCGAGTCGCTCGAAAAGGTGCGTGGCGGCAAAGGGCATCGCGGGCGAAACTCAGAAACTCTGGTACACGAACGGGGCCGTCTTGAAATCGCCCCGTCCGTACATGAGCAGCAGAGCAACGATGATGCCCAGGTAATAGACGAATAACGCCGTGGCCCGCACCGTTGGATTTGCCGCCCAGCGGCCGAGAGCTTCCCGCCCCGATTTCCCGGCTGCCAGGAGGTTCATGCGCCCAGGCGGCGGTCGATGTCGCGCGTGAGCTTGGCGGGCGTCGCCCAATCGTCGCGCTCGAACTCCGCGGGGGAGATGTTCAGGTTGAATTCCTCCGAGAGACGCGCGATCAGCGTGACGATCCCCAGTGAATCCAGCAGGCCCGCGTCGAAAAGCGGCAGGTCCGGTTCGGTGCGGACCCGGCCGGTCTCCGTGACTTCGGCCAGGATATCGAGGGTGCGGTCGGCGGTGGTGGGCATGGGCAAGAGGTAATTTGTGGAAAAGCGGTCCGTCCGTCAACCGCCGTGCTGGCCAGCGAACAGCTTGTACAACAACAGGCCCGCCCCGATGACCGGCAGCGGCACGAAGGCGAGCCGGATTTTCGGTCCGCCCAGGAACTGCGTGGCGATGGCCCCGATCTGCGCGCCGATGGCCGCGCCTGTGTGCATGACCAATGCGATCATGAAATCGACGTTGCCCGTGCGGGCGTGTTGGAACGTCCCGTAGCTGGCCGAGACCATGATCTCGAACAGGTCCGTGCCTACCGCGACGTGCGTCGGGATGCCCAGGACGTACACCAGCGCGGGCAGGCGGATGTAGCCCGCGCCGCCGCCCAGGAAGCCGCTGAAAAAGCCGCCTAGCAACGCCACTGCCAGGATGACCCAGATCGAGAGGCTTTCGATCCCCGAGACCGGCAGGCTGACCGTCGGCCCGAGCTTCCAGTCGTGCATCCGCCGCGCCAGGTTGCCGAACGTGTTGGCCTTGTCCCGGGCCGGGCTGTCGTTTTTGTCGGCCTTCACGTCCGTTGTCGTTGCTCGGCCCTGTCGCCGGATGGTGGTCCAGCTCTCCCAGCCCATGAACCCCGCGATGCCCAAGAGCACGACGAGGTAGGAGACGGAGATGGCCCGTTCCACGTCGCCGAGTTGCTTGAGCCGGTTGAGCAGCAGGACGCCGCCTTCCACCCCCACCAGCGTGCCCACGACCATGATGCCGCCGAGCTTCAGGTCCACGTTGCCGAGCGAGTAGTGCTTCTTCGCCGCGACGATGGACTTGCCGACGATGTGCGCCAGGTCGGTGCCGACCGTGAAGTTTGCCTTCACCCCCATGAGCAGCAGTGCCGGGCCCGCCAGGAAGCTGCCGCCCACCCCGAAGAACCCGCCGAGCACCCCGATGACGAAACCCACCGCGACGAGCAGCAGGGGGCTGAGGTGCGCGCCGGCAACCGGAAAATCCATCGAGGGAAAGGTGGCGCTAGCGTTTCCTGGCACGTCCGTACCCGAGCAGGGTCCGGGTGACGTATCCGAGCCCGACCGCCTGGCCGATCACCACCGCGAGACCGGCCACGGCGTACTCCAGCCGGTGCTGCTCGAACAGCTCCAAAAACCAGCCCGTCAGGAAGTGCAGCACCAGCAGGAAGTAGGTGAACACCAGCACCGCGTAGATCGCCAGTTCGACCAGGAACGCCTTCAGCGCGAAGTCTTCTTTTTTGTCGGGCGGATTGTCCACGGTTCTCGATCGGCCCGGCGGTCGGGGTTGCCCGGGCGCTCAACTGCCAATCAACTTCTCCAGCGTCGGGTCCGCCCCGGCCCCGAGCCGCACCGCCGTGTTGTAGGCGTCGTGCGCGCGGGCCTTGTCCGGCGGCTGCTTGGTGGCCAGCACCACCGCGAGGTTGAAATAGGCGTCCGCGTAGCTCGGGTTGAGCGCGATGGCCTTGCCCAGTTCATCGATGGCCGCCTCGGGGTAGCCCTTCTGGCTGGCCGTGATGCCCAGGTAGTTGTGCGCCGTGGCGTTCTTGGGGCTGATCGTGAGCGCCGTGGTCAGGCTGGCCATGGCCTCGTCGTAGCGGTGCATCCGGTAGTAGACGATGCCCAGCGTCGCCTGCCCGAAGGCGTCGTTGGGCGCGGCGGCCACGGCTTTCTTCAGCATGACCTCCGCGCTCTTGAGTTTATCCTGGCGGAACAGCACGACGCCCTGATTGGAGAGCAGGTAAGGATTTTTCGGGTCCCGCGCAAGCAGCTTGTCGTAGGTGCGCTCGGCCTCCGCGTAGTGCTGGCGGTCAAAACTCTCCTTCGCTTCCTTGGCCATGGGCAGCAGGTCGTCGCTGACGGGCGGCTGGATCGCGGTCTGCACCTGCGGGCCCGCCTTGTTCGCCACGGGGTCGGGCGGCAGGTTCTGCGCGGCGTCCTCCGGGCTGGCGACGCCACCCGGCGCAGCCTGCTCGCTGCCTGCCGCGGGCGTGGCCCCCGGCTGCGGCGAGCGGAACGCGCTGATCGTCGCCGCCACGGAGTTCGGTCCCGTGGCGTCCGCCACGGTGGCAACCGGGTCCTTGAACAGCGCGCGCTCCTCGTCGGTCAACTGCACGGAAGGCTGACCGAGCAGCTCCAGTTGACGGCTGAGGTTGGTGTTCTGGATGTCCAGGCGCGCGAGTTCATCGGCGAGCATCTGCTTGACCGCCGCCCGCCGCGACTGGTCCTTCTGCTGCCGGATCACGATGCCGCGCAGCATCTCGTTCTCCTTGGACAGCTTGGCGTATTCCTCCGTGTCCGTGCCTTTGGCTTTGAGTTCGTCGATGTGCCGGGCGCTCTCGTCGAGCTGGGCGCGTAGCGCCGTGATGGTCGTGGCGCTGCGGTCGTTCTGGTCGCGGCTGCTGGCGAGTTGGTCCTTGAGCGCTGTCAACTCCCGGGTCATCCCGTCGAGTTCCTGCTTCTTGCGCTGGGAATCGACCGTGAGCTTGACGATGGAGCTCTCCGCGCTGGAAAGCTTCTGGCTGAGCGTGGTGTTCTCGCTCTGGAGCGCCTCGATCTTCTGCGCGGCGTCCTTGGTCAGTTCGTTGCGCGCCACGGCGGCGTTGAGTTCCTGGGTGGTCTGCGTCAGGGTCTTCTCGCTGACGTCGAATTTGGCTTGCACCTCGTCGCGGCTCTTGGCGGCGGCCTCCGTCTCCGCCTGCGCCTTGGCGAGCTGCTTCTTGAGGTCATCGACCTGGTCGCGCAACTCCTTGCGGTTCACGGCGACCGCCGGGTTCTTCGCCACGGCATCCTTGAGCCGGCCTTCCACCTTCGTCAGTTCGCTCTGGAGGTCGTCGCGGTCCGCCTTCGTGTGCTCGTACCGCTTCTGCGCGATGTTCGCCTGCGAGCGCGAGGACTGCATCTGGGATTCGAGTTCGTCCTTCTGCTTGGCGATGTCCTGCTTCTCCCTCTTGACGACCGCGAGCGCGTCGAGCGTGTTCTTCAACTCTTTCTGCGTCTTTTCGAGCTTGTTGCGGAGTTGCTGGCTCGCGCGGTCCGCCACCTCCGGCGCGGGTGCGGGCGGCGTCTCCACGCCCTGTGGACCCGCGCTCACCGTACCGTTGCCGCGCCCGGCGGGCAGGCCCGGAGCATTGTCGGGCGTGGGCAGGTCGTCGTCCGGGTTGGCCGTCAAACCGGGCGGCACGCTGGGCAGGGTCGCGGGCCGGCCGTAGGAGTTTGACGGCGCGGCGGGAGGCCGCGCGCCGGACGGTCCCGGGTTTTGCAGGACCACCCCTTTTTCCTCCAGCTTCTGGATGCTTTCCGAGGTCTTGCGCTGCCGGTACTTGACGATCAACGGCTGCCAGTTTGGGTTGCTCTGGGTGAGCTGGTCGAGCATGCTCGCCGCGAAGCGGTACTTGGAGAGCGCCGGGCGCAGCTTGCCGTCCTGCTCCAACGCCTCGGCCTGCTGGACCGAGGTGTACGCGCGCAGGTACAGTTCCGAGGGGTCGTTCGTGTTCAAGCTGCTCTCCCGCGCGGTCGCGGCATCATCGTCCTGGGCGCGGACGGGCAGGACGCCCAGCGGCGACAGGGCAAGCGCCGCCGCCGCCAGCCAGCGTCCGGAAAAAAGAGACATTTGGCGCACCGGAGCACAGCGAACAGCGAGGGAGCTTTTCACAGCGGAGTCAGGCAGGATAGGGTGGCGGATCGCGCGGATTCCGCCGAACGGGCGGGATTTCCCCGCCTTTCTATCATGGACTGCCCCGCGTTGACAGGGTTTATTGCGCGGATTATCTTCCTGTGCGCTTGCTTCCCACCGGAACCGGCGGCCCCGCGTGCAAAGCGTCCTGGATAGCCCCGTCCTCGTTCTCAATCGCCTCTGGCAGGCCGTGAACATCTGCACGGCGCGTCGCGCTTTCAATCTGCTCTACGAGGGCCACGCGCAGGTGGTCGCCGCCGACGAGAACCAGAACTTCCTGACGCACGACTTCGAGAGCTGGCGCGACTTGTCTGCGCGCTCGCCGGAGCCGGAAATGATCCACGGGGTGTCGCTGCGGATTCGGGTGCCGCGGGTCATCGTTCTGCTGTTCTTCGACCGTCTGCCCAAGAAGGAGGTCAAGTTCACGCGCCACAACATCTTCGAGCGCGACGGCAACACCTGCCAGTATTGCGGCCGGCTGTTCGACCGCAGCGAGCTGAACCTCGACCACGTCCTGCCGCGAGACAAGGGCGGGCTGACGACGTGGGAGAACGTGGTCTGCTCGTGCATCCGCTGCAACACGCGCAAGGGCAACAAGCTCCCGCCCGAAGTGAACATGGCGCTGATCCGCAAGCCCAAGCGGCCGAAGTGGCAGCCTTTCATCCATCTCACCTGGGGAAGCAAGCACCACGAAAGCTGGAGCCACTTCGTGGACGTGGCGTACTGGAACGTGGAACTCGGCGACTGAAAGCCGCCGTCCATTTATCTGGCGTCAGCGCCCCGGCACCAGCGCCGTCTTCGCTTGAACCGCGCCGGGCTCCAGCAAGCCCAGCGCCGGGACCGGGTACACACCAAGCACCACGATAACCAGCACCAGCGCGCCGATCGTGACCCGCGCCAGCGGACTGACCGGGATCGCGCCCTGGTTGTCGGGTCCAATCGTGACGGGCTGGAAGTACATCGCCCGGATCACCCGAAAATAGTAGTAGAAGCCGCACGCCACCGCCAGCACGCCGACGCCCGCGAGCACGAACTGCTTCTGCTGCAACGCGATGAAGAACACGAGGAATTTCCCGACGAACCCGGCCGTGAACGGTACGCCTGCCAGCGAGGCCATGGCGATCAGCATCGCGAAGGCGAGGGTCGGTGAACGCCTCGCCAGCCCGTTGAAATCCACCAGGTCGTCCCCCGCGGTGGACCCCGCCACCACGATCATCACCAGGAACGCCAGGAGCGTCATCGGCAGGTAGGCCGCCAGATAGAATGAAATAGCCTCGCTCACCTTGAGCCCCGGCCCCTGGTCCGCGCCGACGCTCACGGCGCTGGCGACGGCGACGAGCAGGTAGCCCGCGTGCGCGATGCTCGAATAGGCGAGCATCCGCTTGAGGTTGTTCTGGGGCAGGGCCGCGAGGTTGCCGTAGAGCAGCGTCGCCCCGGCGACCACGCCCAGGATGATGCCCATCCGGTGCTCGATGGCTCCGGCGCTGAAGAACGTCTGGAGCACGCGCATCAACACCACGAAGCCCGCCGCCTTCGATCCTACCGAGAGGAACGCCGTCACCGGCGTCGGCGCGCCCTGGTACACGTCCGGCACCCAGATCTGGAAGGGCACGGCGGCCACCTTGAAGCCCAGCGCGACCAGCAGCAGCACCAGCGCGAACAACAGCGGCACCGTGCTGTTCGCCGTGCCCACCGGGTAGTGCTCGGTCAGGTAGGCCGACACCTGCGTCAGGTTGGTCTGGCCCGTGATGCCGAAGATCCAAGTGATGCCGTACACGAAGAACCCGGTCGAGAGCGCGCCGAGGATCAGGTACTTGACGCCTGCCTCCAGCGAGGCCGCGTTGCGTCGCGTGTACGTGACGAGGACGTAGAAGGAAATCGTCACCAGTTCGAGCGACACGAAGATCATCACGAAATCGACGGCCGACGCCATCCACATCAGCCCCGCGCAGGTCAGCACCGGCAGGGCCAGGAACTCGCCCAGGCCGCCCCGCGCCGTCGCGCCCGGCGTGAACCGCCGCACCACCGGCAGGTAATCCACCGACATGACGAGCACGACGATCGTCGTCAGCAGCGCGAACCGCTTGAAGAACATCGCCAGCGCGTCGTTGCTGTAGAAGGTCTCGTAGGCCGCAACCTGCCCCGGGGCCACGCCCGCGCCGAAGCTCAGGCAGAAGACGAGGCCGAGCAGCCCGATGCCCAGCCAGCCGATGATGCGCTTGTCACCGTCCACGAACATCTCGAACAGGAACAGAAAGATCCCGACGCACAGGACGATGGCTTCCAGGTAGTACGGCGCGAACATAAGCGAGGGGAGGAAAACGGGCCGGGTCCGGCGTTCAGGGCAGCGTGGCGGGATCGGCGGACACCGGCAGCGGGCGGGCGGAACCGTCGCTAGCCTCGCGCACGGGCAGGAGCACCGCGATGGCGGGTTGCACGGTGTCGAGCAGTGCGCTCGGCCGGAAGCCGACCACGATCAGGCCGACGATGAGCAGCACCACCGCCCAGCGGCGCCCCGCCGTGACCCAGGAAAGGTCCGGCCTGCCCGCCCCGGTGTCGGTCTGCATGGCGTCGGGCGCGGAACGGTTCGTTGCGCCCAGGAACACCCGGCGGTAGGCACGCAGCATGTAGACCGCCGACATCACCACGCCCCACAACCCGCAGACTGTGGCGATCTGGTGGCCGTTCAGGCGCACGTGCTCCCGGGCGGCCGAGATGGCGGTGGCGTCGTCCGCGGCGAACGCGCCGAAGAAAACCATCGTCTCCGAGGCGAAGTTGGCGAAGCCAGGCAGGCCGATGGACGCGAAGGTCGCCAGCCCGAACAGGAAGGCCAGCCGGGGCATGGACTGCGCGAGGCCGCCCAGCTCATCCATCCGCAAGGTGCCCGTGCGCGCCCGCACCTCGCCCGCGACCGCGAACAGCGCCGCGATGGACAGGCCGTGGGCAAACATCATCATGGCCGCGCCGCTCAGGCCGATGAGGTTCAGGCTGGAAATGCCCAGGAAGATGTAGCCCATGTGCATCACACTCGAATAGCCGAGCATCATGTCGAGGCGCTTCTGCGCGATGGTCACGAAGCCGACGTAGATGATGTTGCCCACCAGCAGGATGAGCAGAACATCCATCCAGTGCTGCATCCCCAGGGGCAGCAGCGGCACCGCGATCCGCAACAGGCCGTAGAGGCCGAACTTCTTGAGCACGCCCGCGTGCAGCATGGCCGCCGGGGTCGGCGCGGCGGCGTAGGCGGGGGCCGCCCAGGTATGGAAGGGAAAGAGCGAGATCAACGTGCCAAAACCGACGAGCAACAGCGGGAAGATCCAGTTCTGCGCGTGCGAGGGGATCGCGTGCGGGATCGTGTTCTGCAGGACGATCATCTGGTTGAGATCGAACGTGCGGTGTCCCGCGGGCAGGTTGAGGTAGAGCCCGATCAGGCCCAGCAGCAGCACGAAGCTGCCCAGCGCGAGGTAGATCGTGATCTTCCACGCGGCGGCGACGCGGTTCTCACCGTTTCCCCAGACGCCGATCAAGAGGAACGTCGGGATGAGCGCGAGTTCGTGGAACGCGTAGAAGAAGAACAGGTCGAACGAAATGAACGCGCCGATAGCTCCCGCCGAGATGAACATCAGGCAGGCGTAGAAGGCGTTTTCGCTGTGCTCGATCTTCGGCGTCGCCCAGACGGCGCTCAGCGTCACGATGGCCGTCAGGAGCACCATCATCAAGCTCAGGCCGTCCAGGCCGATCAGGAATTTGAGATCCAGCGCGGGCACGACCTCCAGCGCCGTGTACGCGAACCGGCCCTGGTAGGACGCGGCTTGCAGCAGGACCAACCCGAGGTTGAGCACCGCCGCCAGCAGCGAGGTCTTGCGCGCGGGCGCACCGAAGAGCACGAGCACCGCCGCCAGCAGCGGCACCACCAGCACGAGCGGCAGCAGGCTTTCGTTGACCGGGATGTTGGTGGCGTCGAGCGGCATAAGAACGCGGGGGAAGAAAAGATGAGGTGCGTCGGCGGCGCGGCTCAGGGAACGATGGCCAAGTACACCAGCACCAGCACGCCCACGCCGATGAACACGGCGTAGGCCTGGAGGTTGCCCACCTGCAGGAAGCGCAGCACGAACCCGGAGCCCCAGACAGCCCCGCTGACACCTTTGACGCCCGCGCCGTCGATCACCCAGCGGTCCAGCCACGCGCTGACCTCGGCGAGCGCATCCTGTGTGTGGCCGACCAGCCACCCGTAGAACTCGTCGAAGTAGAACTTGTGCTTGAGCAGGCCGACGCGGATTGGGTCCTCTGTGCGCCCGGTGTAGAGCAGGAACCCGAGGACGGCTCCCAGCAAGAACGCGCCGATGGCAACGAATGGCAGGACGCTCAGCAACAGGTGGCCCCCGTGATCGACGGTGGCCGCATCTGCCTGGGCGTTCCCGAACCCGAAGCGGTGCGCCACGAAGCCCCAGCCCGCGAAGACCGCCGGAACCGCCAGGATCGCCAGCGGCCAGGACATGACCGCCGGAACCTCGTGCGCGTGTTCCACAGCCTTGGACCCGGGACGGTTCAGGAACACCACCACGAACAAGCGCGTCATGTAGAACGCCGTCAGGAAGGCGACGAACAGGCCTGCCACGCCCATCATCGGGCTCAGGCGCGAGATGCCTTCGAGCACCGCGTCCTTGCTGAAGAAACCCGCGAACGGGGGGCAGCCCATCAGCGCCAGAGTGGCGATGAGGAACGTCAGGAACGTGACCGGCATCCGCCGCATCAGCCCGCCCATGCGCCAGATGTTCTGCTCGTGGTGCATGGCGTGGATCACCGCGCCCGCGCCGAGGAACAGCAGCGCCTTGAAGTAGGCGTGCGTGAACAGGTGGAACATCGCCGCCCCACCCGCCGACGCGCCCACCGCGCAGATCATGTAGCCCAACTGCGAGAGTGTCGAATAGGCCAGGATGCGCTTGATGTCGTTCTGCTGCGTGGCCATCAGGGCGGCCAGGAGCGAGGTCACGATGCCCACCCAGGCGATCACGTCGCGCGCGGCAGGCACCAGGTCGAGCAGGAAGCTCATCTTGACGAGCAGGAACACGCCCGCCGCGACCATCGTCGCCGCGTGGATGAGCGCCGACACCGGCGTCGGGCCTTCCATGGCGTCGGGCAGCCAGACGTGCAGCGGCACCTGCGCGCTTTTGCCCATCGGTCCGCAGAAGAGCAGCAGCGTCGCCACCGTCAGGTGCGGCACGATCAGCGCCAGACCCTGCGGCGAGGCTTTGATCTCGTCGAGCGAGTGCTGGACCGTGCCGAAATCCACGGACCCGGTCAGCCGCCAGAGCATCAGGATGCCCAGCATGAAGCCGAAGTCGCCGATCCGGTTGACCAGGAACGCCTTGTTCGCCGCGTTGGTCGCCGAGGCACGCTCGTACCAGTGGCCGATGAGCAGGAAGCTGCTCACGCCGACCAGTTCCCAGAAGATGAACGTCATCACCAGGTTGTTGGCCAGCACGATGCCCAGCATCGAGAACATGAACAGCGACAGCCCCGCGAAATACCGCGACATGTCGCGGTCCTCCTGCATGTAGCCCAGAGAATAGACGTGGACCAACAGGCCGACGAACGTGACCACGATGAGCATCGTCTTGCTCAGGGGCGTGACATCCACCCCGAAGCCGATGTGCAGGTCGGGAAAGTCGATCCAGGGAAATCCCTGGTGGACATCGTGCCCGCCGAAGAGCAGGCAGCTCCCCAGGAACGCCACCGCCACGGCCGCCACCGAAAGGGAGGCGCTCAGTTGCCGTTGCCCGCGCGTGAAGACCGTGATGAGCAGCGCGGCTACCAGCGGACTGAAGAGGACGATCCAGGGAAGCTGTGGGTGCATGGGAGCCGTGAGAGGTCTAAAATTGCAGTTTGTTGATGTCGTTGACCTGCACGGTCTGCTTGGCGCGGTACAGCGCCACGATGATGGCCAGCCCCACCGCGACCTCCGCCGCCGCCACGGTGATGATGAAGAACACCAACACTTGCGCGTTGTAGTTGGGCGTCCCGGCAGGCGTCAGGTTGAAGCGTGAAAACGCCACCAGCGAGAGGTTGGCGGCGTTGAGCATCAACTCCAGGCACATGAAGATGATGAGGATGTTGCGCCGCACCATTACCCCGGCGAAGCCGATGGCGAACAGCAGGCCGCTGACGAAAAGATAGTCGTTGAGCGTGACCACGGGCGGGGAGATTAGGCAGAAAAACGGCTACTGCAACTCCCGCTTGCTGAGCACGACCACGCCGATCGTCGCCACCAGCACGAGCGTCGCCGCGATCTGGAACGGCAGGTTGTAGCTGGTGAAGAGCAGGTGGCCGACGCTCTGCACGTCCTGCACGGGTGCGGACAGCGCGGGCGGGATCCCGCGGCCCGCCGGGAAATGGCTCAGTACGGTCGCGAGCTGGCCCACGAACAACAGGGCAATCAGCACCCCGCCCGCAATCGTTGTCGGCCGGGCGTGTTCCTGGTGCCCGGCCCGCAGGTCCAGGAGCATGATGATGAACAGGAAGAGCACCATCACCGCCCCGGCGTACACGAGGATTTGGATGATGCCCAGAAAGAAGGCGTCGAGCGACACGTAGAGCGCCGCCAGCGCGATGAAGCTCACCACCAGGCTCAGCGCGCTCGCCACGGGGTTGCTCTGCGCCACGACCGAGATGCCGAACAGCACCATCAACACGGCGAACGTCCAGAAAAGAAACGGGCTCATGGCAGTACCTCGGGCGCGAGCGGCTATTTCTTGTCGTTCCACTTGTGGACCAGCCCCGTCTTGAGGCCGCCCAACTCGTAGAGCTTTTCCTTGTGGTGGACCATCTCGCCGCGGCTCTCGCCGGTGATGGCGTAGTCCTTTTGCAGGAAGATGGCCGCTTCCGGGCAGACTTCCTCGCACAACCCGCAGTAGATGCAGCGGATCATGTCGATGTCGAACGCCTCGGGATACTTTTCCACCTTGCGGAACTTGTCGCCCTCGGGGATTTCGCCCGGGGTGATCTTGATCGCGCGCGGCGGGCAAATGAACTCGCACAACTGGCAGGCGACGCACCGCTCGCGGCCGTGCTCGTCCTTGACCAGCGCGGGCGCGCCCCGGTAGTACGCGGGCAGGTGGCTGTCCCACTTCTCCTCGGGGTACTGCATGGCGACGTGCGTCTTGCCGGTGAGCATGCGGAACGCGTGCCGGATCGTGGTGGCCAGCCCCCCGAGGATGGCGGGGAAGTACATCTTCTCCTTGAGCGTCAGGTTGGGGCGTTGGATCGTGATAGCCATAAAAGGGTCGGTGACGAACTTAGGAGAACCAGCTCTGCGGGATGGCCAGGATGCCGGCCGTGAGGATGACGTTGACCAGCGCGATTTCGAACAGGTAAATCCAGCCCAGGCGCATGAGCTGGTCGTAGCGGAAGCGCGGCAGGGTCCAGCGGATCCAGATGAAGAACAGCAGCAGCGCGCTGACCTTGCCGAAGAAAACGGCGATGTTTACCAGCCCCCAGACCCAGCCGTGCGTGCCGTCCGGGATGAAGGGGACGTACCAGCCGCCCAGGAACAGGGTGACGATGATCGAACAGCCCGTGATCATCGCGGCGTACTCGCCCAGGAAGAACAGCGCGAACTTCATCGACGAGTATTCCGTGTGGTACCCGGCCACGAGTTCGGTCTCCGCCTCGGGCAGGTCGAAGGGCAGGCGGTTGGTCTCCGCGAAGATGGAGATCGTGAACACGACGAACGAAATGAACATCGGGACCCACAACAGGATCTGCCGCCAGTTCACGTAGGCCATGACGTGGTGCGCGCGATGGTCGAACAGCCCCGGCAGGAAGTTGGGCAGATTTGAGAACGGGATGATCGTCCAGCCGTGGGCGATCTGGTACTCGACGATTTTGGTCAGGTTCAACTCGCCCATGACCAGGAACAGCGGGATGATCGACAGGCCCAGCGACAACTCGTAGGAAATCATCTGCGAGGTCGAGCGCACCCCGCCCAAAAAAGGATATTTCGAGTTCGACGACCACCCGGCGAGCACGATGCCGTATACGCCCAGCGAGGCGATGGCGAACACGAACAGCACGCCGATGTTGACGTTGGCGATGACCATCGGCACGCCAAAGAGCGTGCTGCCGAAGGGCACCACGGCAATCGTGAGCATCGCCGGTGCCATGGCGAGGCAGGGAGCCAGCCAGTAATAGAACTTGTTGACCGACGCCGGGGTGAAATCCTCCTTGAGGATGAACTTCATCGCGTCGGCGATGGGCTGGCCCAACCCGCCCAGGGGCAGGACAAGGTCCTTCTTGAAGCCCAGCACGGTGAGCGGAAAACCCGTGCGGTTCGGCCCGACGCGGTCCTGGATGATCGCGCTGATCCGCCGCTCCGCGTACACGGTGTACGACACCAGCGGCAGGACGATCACGAAGATCACGCCGAGAATCTTGGCCAGGGAGATGAAGGTAAACGTCCAGTCCATGTAAACGGTTGGGGTAAAACGAGGCCGGTTACGGAGGAGTTGGTAAAGTACCGGTCCGCGTTTCTTCCACGTCGGTGGGCACGGCTTTCTTTTCCTCTTCCTGGATGATTTGCACGCCCAGGTCGCCGATCTTGCTCAGGCTCAGGCCCGCGAACTCCTTCACGTCGTTTGCCATCGCGCGGAACAAGTCCTCCACCATGTAAAGCCCGTTGCTCCCGGTCAGGCCGAGGATCAGGTCGCGCAGGATTTCCCAGTCGTCGCGTGCGTTGCCGGGCGCGTTGATTGCCCGGTTGAGCCGTTGCAAGCGCCCCTTGACGTTGATCATCGAGCCGCGCTTCTCGGCAAACCCGGACCCGGGCAGCACCACCGTGGAGGCCGCCGTCGTGCCGTTGGGCAGGATGCTCGTCGTCACGAGGCAGGGCAGGTCGTGCAGCGCCTCGGCCGTCGCACCCTGTTCGGCGGCATCCTCGCCCAGGCACACCAGCGCGTGGATGCGTTTGGCGTTGACCCCCTCGATGATTTCCCGGAGCTTCGCCCCCGGCGTCGCCGCCGCCACGCCCAGCAGCCTCGCGCCTGCCGTGTTCGGGTTGCGGTCGGCGCTCAGCAGGATGTCGTCGCCCTCGCCCTGGCGCGGGACCACGTCCATCAGCGTGCATTTGAGCGCGTCCGCGAGCCGCCGCGTCAGGTAAAGCTCCTCGTTGGTCATGCGCGCGCTGGCGATGATGGCGATCTCCTCGCCCTTGAACGAGCGCAACTGGCCCACGGCGCGCGAAAGCGCGTCCTTCCAGTCCACCTCCGACATCGTGTGGTCGGCCAGCCGCACCTGCGGGTTGGTCAGCCGTTTTTCGTCGTGCAAGAAGTGGAAATTGAGCCGCCCGTAATCGCACATCCACACCGAGTTCACCTCGTTGTTCTCGCGCGGCGTCTGGCGGTACATGACATCCTGGCGGCTGCCCACGACCGTGTTGCAGCCCGTGCCGCAACTCGTGCAGATGCTCTTGGTTTCCTTGAGGAACCAGACGCGCATCTTGAAGCGGAAGTCGTTGGAGGTCAGCGCGCCCACCGGGCAGATGTCGACCGTGTTGAGCGAGTAGTTGTTGTCGAACGGCACGCCCTTGTGCGCCGTCAGCGTCGAGTAGCTGCCGCGGTCCACGAACCCGAGCGCGTCGTCGTGCGCGATCTCCTTGGTAAACCGGATGCAGCGCGAACAGAGGATGCAGCGTTCGTCGTCCAGCGTGATCCGCGGCCCTAGATCGACGTGCTTGGGCTTGTGGACCTTCTCCTCCAGAAAGCGCGAGCTGTCCTGGCCGTATTCAACGCTGAACTCCTGCAGGCGGCACTCGCCCGCCTGGTCGCAGATCGTGCAGTCGAGCGGGTGGTTGATGAGCAAAAACTCCATCACGCCCTTGCGGCACTCCTGGACCATGGGAGAATCCGTGCGCAGGCCCATCCCCTCGGCCACGTCCTGCGCGCAGGAGATTTGCGGGCGGGGAATCCAGTTGATGACCGGCTTGCCGTCCGGCCCCATCTCCGGTTTGCGGTCCGCGCCCATCTTGGGCATGCCCATCTCGATCAGGCACATGCGGCAGTTGCCGGGTGACGAGAGCTTCGGGTGGTAGCAGTAGCGCGGGACGTAAGCGCCCGCCTGCGAGCACGCCTCGATGACGCGCGTGCCCTTGGGGAACTGGTGCCAGACGCCGTCCACCTGCACGTTCAGCATTTGAACGGGCGGAGGGGCCGTGGTCGTGGTGGGATTGCTCATGGTTGCCAGGAAATCTGAACTTTTTGATTAAACGACGATGGCGGTCTGGATGTTCGGACTGGAAGGGTTTGCTATCAATCGCCGATTCCTCGGATCAATCTGTACGTCCAAGTCTTCCATCGGGAGAGCACCTAACAGCACTTGCTCGCCCAACACCATCGCTCCGACTAAGCACTCTCTGTTTTGGAACCTCACATACACGGGTCCAACGTACGGGCAGAGCTGCCTGGTGTTGTCCGTCAGGGTAGTCTCGCGCTTGTGTAGTTCCGGTAGCTTGAGTTGCAGTGCGACATGTGGCGGTACGCAGAGAAAAGTGGCTCCGGAGTCTACCAGCGCCGTCACGTTTAGCGGTCGGAGGGTGCCATCGCTGGGATTCTTCAGCGTAAGCTCTGCGTGGACTAAGCCCATAGGTTGTCCGGTTGACCGTCAGACCTCACCCGACTTGCTGTCGTTGGAAACTTCCCACGGGGCATCGGGCTTCGGCACGCCGCCCGCCGAGGCCGCCGCGACCTCGTGGTCATGGACCAGCACGGGGCGGCCCGCCTGCAAGGCCACGCCATCCGAAACCTCGCGCGGCGTCACGTTCCGTTGCGCCTTGGCGTCGAACTCCTCCTTGAACTTGGCCACGAAACTCTGCGTCGGCCACGCGCACGCCTCGCCGAACGCGCAGATCGTCTTGCCCGCGATGTTGTCCGCCACGCTCTTGAGCACCGCCGGGTCCTGCTTCGCGCCCTCGCCCGAAACCATGCGCCGCGTGATCTTCTGCATCCACAGCGAGCCCTCGCGGCAGGGAGTGCACTGGCCACAGCTTTCGTGCGCGTAGAACTCGTTGATGTTGGCCAGGGTCTCGACCATGTTGCGCGAATCGTCCATGACGATCACGCCACCCGAGCCCGCCATGGAGCCGACCGCCGCGAGCGTGTCGAAGTCCATGGGGATGTCCTCGATGCCGATTTCCTTGTCCACCGTCACGCCTTCCGCGTTCTTCTCCTTGATCTTGTAGCGTTCGTCCGCGCGCAAAACCTTGGCGCTGCTGCCGCCGGGGATGATCGCCTTGAGCTTGCGGCCGTCCTTCATGCCGCCGCACATGTCGTTGATGAGTTCGCCCATGGTAACGGAGCCGACCTCCACCTCGAAGTAGCCGGGTTTCTGCACGTCGCCGCTCACGCACAGGATGCGCGTGCCCGTGTTGTTGGGCCGGCCGATCTTGGCGTACTCCGCGCCCCCCATGGCGATGATGTGCTTCACGTGGCAGAGCGTTTCCACGTTGTTGACGATGGTCGGGCACTGGTAGAGCCCCAGCACCGCCGGGAAGTAGGGCGGCTTGATGCGCGGGTAGGGGCGCTTGCCCTCCAGCGATTCGATCAGGCCCGTTTCCTCGCCGCAGATGTAGGCCCCCGCGCCGCGGTGCACGTAGATTTCGCAGTCGAACCCGCTGCCCTGAATGTTCTTGCCCAGGAAGCCGCGTTCCCGCGCCTCGGCCAGCGCCGTCTCCAGAATCTTCGCGCCTTCCGGGTACTCGCCGCGGATGTAGATGTAGGCCAGCCGCGCGTTGACCGCGTAGCAGGAGATCACCATGCCCTCGACCAACTGGTGCGGGTCCTGGTGGATGATGTAGCGGTCCTTGAACGTGCCGGGCTCGGATTCGTCCGCGTTGCAAATCAGGTAAATGGGCTTCGGGCTGTCCTGCTTGATGAAGCCCCACTTCACGCCGCAAGGGAACCCCGCGCCGCCGCGCCCGCGCAGGCCGCTGGCCTTGACCTCGTTGACCACGTCGGGCTGCGACATGGTCAGAGCCTTCTTGAGTTGCTCGTACCCGCCGTCACCCAGGTAGGTGTCGATGTCCGTCTTCCAGCCGGGCCGGTCAACGTTCTTGAAAATCATCCGCTTCTCGCGCGGATGCGGCTGTTTGATCAGTGAAACCATGGGTTCTAGGCGGTTCGGCGGTGGCTACTGATACTTCTGGAGGATTTCGGCGGCGGCTTCCTTGTTGACGCCCTCGTAGAAGTCGTCGTTGACCATGCACACGGGCGCGGTGCCGCAACTGGCCAGGCACTCGACGAACTCGATGGAGAACTTGCCGTCCTCACCCACCGTGAACGGCGTGCCGTGCCCGGCGTGCTGGGGCCGCTCGATGTGCGCCATTTCGCACAGGTCGTTCAGGAGCTTGTACGAGCCCGCCATCGCGCACGAGAGCGTGCGGCACACCCGGATGTGGTGCCGCCCGGGAGGTGCCGCGCGGAACATCGGATAGAAGGTCACGATCTCCAGCACGTTGATGGGCTGGAGGTCGAGCTTTTTGGCGACCCAATCGGCGGTCTCGGAGCTGATGTAGCCGAGGTGTTCCTGCAGGAGGTGGAGCAGCGGCAGCACGGCGCTGCGCTTCGACACCGGGTAATGGGTGATCGTTTCGTCGATCTTCTGCTCCAGTTCAGCGGGGATATCCATCGGCGGCTGGCTAGTTCGACTTCGTCGTGGTGGTCGTCGTGCTCTGCGCGCCGCCGTCGGCCGTGGTCGTGGAGGTGGTCGTCGGCACCGTGCTCGTGAACTCCTCGACCTCGTCGTTCTTGTACGTCACGGAAAGCGATTCCTTGCCCTCGACATACGTTGCGGTCTGCTTCTTGAAGAACGGGTACTCCTTCACCTCACCCGGGTTCGTCGGCTGGCCGAAAAGCGCCACCACCTGCGAGCGCGTCATCCCCTTCTGCATCTTGGCGACGTTGGCAGGTGTCAGCTTGACGTTGCCGGGCGTGACCACGGCGTTGCCCTGTTTGTCGCAGGCGGCAAGGCCAAGGAGCGCGAACGAACCGAGTGCGAGGCAAGTGGTGAGGGAGACGAAGCGGTTTTTCATGAAGGGTGCGGCATGGAGGCTGGAATAAAAAACGGTCAGCGGTCGCACTCGCCCATGACGAAATCCATGCTGCCGAGGATGGACACCACGTCGCTCATCATGTGGCCGGGCAGGAGCTTGGACAGGATGCTCAGGTTGACGAAGGACGGGGCGCGGATTTTGAGCCGGTGCGGCACGCCGCCGCCCTTGCTGTTGATGTAGAAGCCGAGTTCACCTTTGGGGTTCTCCGCGCCGAAGTAGACCTCGCCGGGAGGGGCCTCGATGCCCTGCGTGACCAGGATGAAATGGTGGATCAACTCCTCCATCTTCATCAGCACGGCCTGCTTGGTCGGCAGGATGTTCTTGCCGTCCACCACGTTGATGGGGCCGTCCGGCAGCTTGTCGAGCGCCTGTTCGAGGATGCGCACGCTCTGGCGCATCTCCTCCAGGCGCACGGCATAGCGGTCGTAGCAATCGCCCACGGTGCCCACGGGAATCTCGAAGTCGTAGTTCTGGTAGTCGAGGTAAGGGTTGGCCTTGCGGACATCGTGGTCCACGCCCGAGCCGCGCAGGTTCGGCCCCGACAGGCCGAAGGCGATGGCGTCCTCCCGGGAGATGATGCCCACGTCGCGGGTACGGTCCACGAAAATGCGGTTGCGGGTCAAGAGGCCTTCCACCTCGTTGATCACCGGGACAATCTCCTTGAGGAACTGCCGCAGACCGGTGATGAACGTCTCGGGCATGTCGCGCACCTGCCCGCCGACGCGCGTGTAGCTCGTGGTAAAGCGCGCCCCGGTCAGTTGCTCGGTCAGGTTGTAGATCTTCTCGCGCTCCGTGAACGTGTACATGAACACGGTGATGGCCCCCGTATCCATGGCGAACGCCCCCAGGCCCAGCAGGTGGGCGGAGATGCGCGCCATCTCGCAGCAGATGACCCGGATGGCCTTGCCGCGCGGGGGCAGTTCCCAGCCCATGAGCTTCTCCACGGCCAGCGCGTAGGCCACGTTGTTGGCCAGCGGCGCGAGGTAATCCAGCCGGTCCGTGTAGGGCACGAACTGGTTGTACTGCATGTTCTCGGCGATCTTCTCGTCGCCCCGGTGCAGGTAGCCCACGTCGGGCGTGGCCTTGGTGATGATCTCGCCGTCCAGCTCCAGGACGATCCGCAGCACGCCGTGCGTGGCCGGGTGCGAGGGGCCCATGTTGATGATGAGCTTCTCGCCGATCATGTCCTCGGTCGTCTCGCGCAGGTTGCCGAGGGCGGCCTGGGAACGGGCGAGCGTGTCGGGAGCTTCGATTTCTTGGGTGCGGGCAGCCATGGGCGACGGGGAAGGAAGCGACGTGTTCCCCCCGGGCGGAACACGTCTTCATAAGTAGTTTCTGAGGGGGGAGGCGTGCAAGTGGATATTGTGAAATATTTCACAAGCTGAGGGAGCCGGCGAGGCACGATATCCATGCACAAACAGTCCACTCGACCCCCCGGAGCGTTCTTAATATATGAGCACCGACACCATCGAGAAGCCGGCCGCCGCGCCGCAGCTGACGCCTGCCCGAAGCAACCCTGTCACCCCGCGCCGCACGCAGGGCCGGCCGCGTGTCGTGGTCATCGGGGGTGGCTTCGGGGGCATGGAAGCCGTCAAGGCCCTCAAGGGCGACGAGGTGGAAGTGACGCTCGTGGACCGCTCCAACCACCATCTTTTCCAGCCGCTGCTCTACCAGGTGGCCACGGCGGGCCTCGTCCCGGCGGACATTGCCCGGCCCCTGCGCGAAATTTTCCGCCACCAGGAGAACGTGGAGGTAATCCTCTCGGAGGTGCAGCGGGTGGACGTGGAGGCGCGCAAGGTCATCACGGAGGACCTTGTCCTGCCCTACGACTACCTGATCCTCGCCACCGGCTCGCGCCACAGCTACTTCGGGCACGACGAATGGGAAAAGTTCGCGCCCGGCTTGAAGAACCTCGCCGACGCGGTGGACATCCGTACCCGCATGCTCGTCGCCTTCGAGGTCGCCGAGAAGGCCATCGAACAGAGCGAGCGCGACGCCGCCCTGACCTTCGTGATCGTCGGCGGCGGCCCGACCGGCGTCGAGATGGCCGGGGCCATCAGCGAGATCGCCCGCCACACGATGACGCGCGATTTCCGGCACATCGACTCCAAGAGCGCCAAGATTATCGTGATCGAGGGCGCGCCGCACATCCTGGGCTCGTATCCGGCGGACCTGGCCGCCAACGGCAAGCGGCAGCTTGAAAGCATCGGGGTGGAGGTCCACGAGGGCTTGCAGGTGACGAACGTGACGGCCGAGGGCGTCGAGGTAAAGGGCGGGCAGTTCATCCCGGCGCGCACGGTCGTGTGGGCGGCAGGCAACGCGGCCTCCCCGTTGGGCAAGACGCTCGGCGCGCCCGTGGACAAGGCGGGCCGGGTGGTGGTCAACGAGGACCTGACGATCCCGGGCCATCCCGAGGTGCAGGTGATCGGCGACCTGGCCTGCTTCACGCATCAAACCGGCAAGCCGCTCCCCGGCGTCAGCCCCACGGCCATGCAGGAGGGCCGTCACGCGGCGCGCAACATCCTGGAAACGCTCTCGGGCGGCCAGCCGATGAACTTCCACTATTGGGACAAGGGCACCATGGCCACCATCGGGCGCAACAAGGCCGTCGCGGACCTCAACTTCGTGCGCTTCGGCGGGTTCTTCGCGTGGATCGCCTGGGCAGGCATCCACCTGTTCTACCTGGTCGGTTACCGCAACCGCCTCGCGGTGATGGGCGAATGGATCTGGAACTATGTGACCTTCTACAAGGGCTCGCGGCTGATCACCGGCACCAGTGATGGTCAGGACGCCCTCCGCTACCCCGCGCCCGGTTCGCAGCCGGAATGCTCGCCCGACAACGCGGTGCATACCGTGCCCGGCCACTCCAAACCGTAGCTGGCGCGGCCGGCGCGTCGGCGGGCCGGTACCGGCTGGGGACACGATGCGCTTCTTTTACTCCCCCGGTTACTACCTGCCGCTGCCGGAGGGCCATCCGTTCCCGATGGTCAAGTTTCCCATGGCCTACGACATGTTGCGCGCGGCGGGCGTTTTCTCGGAGGAGCAGGTGACGCTCGTCGAACCCGCCGCGCGCGAGTATTTGGAGCGCGTCCACACGCCCGAATACCTCGACCGTCTCGCGCGCGGCGAGCTTTCCCCGCGCGAGGCCACCGTCCTGGGCCTGCCGCCTTCGCCCGAGCTGTTCGTGCGCTCGGCGCGCGAGACCGAGGGCACGCGCCTCGCCTGCCGCGCGGCGCTGGCGGACGGCTGCGCGGCGAACCTCGCCGGAGGCACGCACCACGCCTTCGCGGACCGCGGCGAGGGCTTCTGCGTGCTCAACGACGTGGCCGTGGCCGTGCGCGACCTCCAAACCGACCACTCCCGGCTGCGGGTCATGGTCGTGGACACCGACGCCCACCAGGGCAACGGCACCCACGCGCTGCTCGGCGGCGACCCGCGCGTGTACACCTATTCGATCCACGTCGCCGCGAACTATCCCAGCCGCAAGGTGCCCGGCTCGCTCGACGTGGGCCTGGAGCGGTTCGTGCCGGGGGCCGCGTACCTCGACGCCCTGCGCGCCTCGCTGCCGGGGGCGGTGGACCGGTTCCGGCCCGACCTCGCCGTGTGGCTTTCCGGGGCCGACCCGCACCAGAACGACCGCTTCGGCCAGATGCAGCTCACCGTGCGCGACATGGCCGAGCGCGACGCCTTCGTGCTCTCGCTTTTCCAACCGCGCGGCATCCCCGTGGCCGTGCTCTACGGCGGCGGCTACAACCGCGAACTCGCCAACACCGCGCGCCTGCACCGCAACTCCGTCGCGGCAGCGGCCGTGCCACCAGGCACACCAGCCATATGACACACCCGCTGCCCGGTTCCGACGGCGAGCACCGCCTCCAGGCGCTCCACGGCACGGAGCGCCGCGCCCGCGCGTTCTACGACCACCAGGTGCTGGACCATCTCAGCGACACGATGCGCGAGTTCATCGCCGCGCAGGAGATGATGTTTGTCTCCACGGCGGACGCGCGGGGCCACTGCGATTGCTCCATCCGCGCCGGGCTGCCGGGATTCGTCTGCGTCGCGGACGACCGCACCCTCGCCTACCCGGAATACCGGGGCAACGGCGTCATGGCGAGCCTGGGCAACATGGTGGAGAACGCGCACGTCGGCCTGTTGTTCGTGGATTTCTTCCGCGCGACGGTCGGCTGCCACGTCAATGGCGAGGCCCGCGTCGTGGAGCACGCCGACCTTCTCGCCGACCCGCACGTCCCCGAAACTCTCCGCGAGGCCGCCCGCCTCGCCGCCGGGCCGGATGCCGGGGGCCGCCAGCCCGAGCGATGGGTCGTGGTCCACGTCGAGGAGGCCTACATCCATTGCTCCAAGCACATCCCGCTGCTGATGAAGCGCCCCAAGGACATCCCCTGGGGCACCGACGACCCGGCCGCCAAGGGCGGCGATTTTTTCGGCGTGCGCGACCTGCCCCGCCCGTGGCGCGAAGGGGATTGATCCGGAAGCACGCGGCACGATCCACCAGCGTGACACTCTGCCGGCCGCAGGCAGCTCGCACGCCCCTCACAACTTCTGTCATCCTGAGCGGAGCGAGTCCGCGAGTGCAGCCGAAGGACCTTCCGGCCGGCGGCAGCCAAGCGAGGATTAATTCTGTGCGGTCCGTGTTGAGGGCGACATTGCCTCCGGAGGCGGAAGGTCCTTCGGCTGCGCTCGCGGACTCGCTCCGCTCAGGATGGCAGAATTGTTCGGGCATACCTGTCCTGCATCCCGGCCGGCGCAGGCTTTACCCGGTTCCAGCGACGTGCGAAGAATCTTGCGATGAGTTCCGCCGAACTTTTTGTCATCGACCCGGAACTCCCTGGCGGCATTCCCGTGTTCAAGGGCACGCGCGTTCCGGCCAGGACGCTGTTTGAACATCTGGACGACAACGATACGCTCGAAGAATTTCCTGGGTGCTTTCCGACCGTCAGCCGACAGGCCGCGCGCGGTGTGCTCGTGCTTTCGTACGATGCCGTGCTCGCCGCCGTCTGAGGACCTCGCGGGATGCCCACCACCCACGTCCTGCCGCGCTACCGCATCGCCGTGGTCGGCACGGGCGCGGTCGGCGGCTACTACGGCGGCAAGCTGGCCTACTACGGGCGCGACGTGCATTTCTTGATCCGCTCCGAGGAGGAGCGCGCCGCGGTGAAACGCTTCGGCCTCCAGATCAAGAGCAAGAAGGAAGCGTTCCGCGTCGCCCGCGTCAACGCGCACGCCGCCACGGACACCATCGGCCCGTGCGACCTCGTCCTGATCGCCCTCAAGGCCACCGCCAACGACGCCCTGCCCGCGTTGCTCGCGCCCTTGCTCGGGCCGGAAACGCTCCTGCTCACCTTGCAGAACGGCCTGGGCAACGAGGAGTTCCTGGCCGAACGCTTCGGCGCGGAGCGCGTCCTGGGCGGCCTCTGCTTCGTGTGCCTGCACAAGACCGCGCCTGGCGTCATCGCGCACCAGGGCTACGGCAACCTCTCGCTGGGCGAGTTCGCGGGCTGGCCCCGGCCGCGCACGCACGACGTGGCCTGGGAGTTCAAGCGGTGCGGGATCAACGCCCGCGTCGTGGCCGACCTCGCCGAAGCCCGCTGGCGCAAGCTGGTCTGGAACGTGCCCTTCAACGGGTTGACCATCCTCGCCGACGCCGCGCGCCCGCCCGGCAGCCCGCCGGTCTCGACCGCCGACCTGCTCGCCGATCCGGACCTGTCCTACCTCGCGCGCCGCCTGATGGACGAGGTCATCGCCGCCGCGCGCCAGCTCGGCCACGCCATCCCGGCCGACTTCGCCGACACGCAGTTCAAGCGCACCGCCGAGATGGGAGCCTACCTGCCGAGCACGCTCCTCGACCACCGCGCGGGCCGCCCGCTCGAACTCGAAGCCATCTGGGGCGAGCCGTACCGCCGCGCGTTCAACGCCGGGGCCGAGGTCGGCCGGCTGGAAACGGTCTACCACCTGTTGCGGCGGCAGACCGTCTCCCCGGTCGCTTCGTCCGGCCCGGGTTCGGTTCCTCCTTAATCTCCGAGCGCGTACTCGACCAGGTCTTTCAACCGGTAGTCGGGCCCGCTCTCGGGCTGCCACGTCGGGTCTTCGCTCAGGTAGGAGCCCTGGTCGCTGAACAGCAACCCGAGGAACACTTCCGCCACGATCCGCCCGCCCACCGGCCCGAGCTGCGGCGTCGTGTTCGTGGCGACGCCGTTGTTCACCGGGATCGTCACCGGGACGCCGGGCGGGATCGTCACGGGAATTTCGCTCGTGACCATGTTCTGCATGGCCTCGGCCAGCACGTACGTCCACAACGGGCAGTTGCCCGCGAAGACCGGGTCCACCGCCGTGATCGGCTTCGCATTCGGGTCCGGCACGGTCGTCCCTTGTCCAAGCTGGATCTGGGCGTCGGTCAGCGGCGTCACGCCCATTGCCGCCGCGACGGACTGGCCGTTGGGCAGCCCGAACTGGGTGCCCCGCTCCAGGTTACGCAGCGCCAGGGAAAGCGGATGGTTGCCCGCGACCGACATCGGCAGGTTGCTCAGCGGGTCCACCATCGACGTGTCGATCCGATACGCAAATTGCAGCCGCCGTTGCCGCGTGAGATTGCCCGCGGCACCCGCGACGCCGTCGTACGGCCTCACTTCGATGTCGATGAAACGCGCCCAGTCGATCCCCCAATCGGAAACCAGCCGGCGGAATCCCGTGAGCCCCTCGGGAAACTCGTTGGTGGCCTTGGGCGGATTCGGAAAGATGGGGACCAGCGTGGCCCCGTTCAGCCGGTAGCCGGGCCGCACCATCGAATGCCCGAGCCGATAGGCGCCGGTCGAAAACTCCACCGGCATGAAGGGAGAGGCCTGCACCGGGAAGAATCGCAACTTGGCGGGGTCGTAGGCTCCATCGGTCTTCAGCGCATCCAACACGGGGGCGCTGACGATGCGGGCCAGGAAGTCGTTCACCACGACGTACTGGTAGTGCTTTCGCACGAAGGCCTGGGCTTCCTCGAAGTCGAAGTGCGAATGCTCCCGGACCACCCGGTTGTGGAACCGCAGGAGCAGGCCCTGGAGCTGCGAAACGATGGCGTTCTCGTCGTTGCGCGGGTCCCCGATCAAGGCGCGTCCCTGGCCGTTGCGTTGCAGGTCCCGTGCGCCGGGATTGCCCAGCGTCAGGGGATCGCCGAGCAGGAAGCTCTTCCCGTCCTCATCGTACAGGTAAGGCTGGTCGCCGGGGCCGCGCCCGTAGACGTTGTCCAGGTCGAACGCGGGCGTCCGGAAATCGATGGTCGCATCCGGGTCCTTTTGCTTCTGGAAGCTCCCGTCCGGATCGAACGTCAGGTCGTGGTCGATGAACTGGCCGAAGTAGGTGTACAGCGCCGGGATCGCGCTTTCCTCGTCGTCCGGCCCGTCCTTGGGTCCGTCGAACTCCGCGATCATGGCTTTGGCCAGCTTCGCGAGCTTTTCGCGTTCTTCCTCCGCCGACGAGCCGTACCGGGCGGCTGGCAAATCCGGGAACATCCTTCCAAACCGGCTCGTCCAGGGCGGCGGAGGTGCCAGTTTCTTGTCGATGGCTTTTTCGGTCAGTCCACGCAGCAGGCTTCCGTGTCTTTTTCTCATATCGCAGGTACAATCTTCGCGTTTCAGAGTTGGGATGATGATGGCTTGAGCACCGGTGAGAACAGAATACGGGGGCGCATATTCATCTTTAACTACTGCTCAGAGCAGCACTTGAATAAATAATTAGCCGTATGTCAAGCCGCTTTGTTTTGCAGAAATCACTGTGCCCGACCGTGATGCGACCCAGGATAGAAGGACACGGACGGTGCCGCCCCAGCCAGCTCGACGGTTCGCACGCGCGAACGTGCCGAAAGCCATGGCCAGCGCCGATGTTGGCACAACACGGGGTGGCCCTGGGCAACATCCGGGCGGCGGCATCACGCAACCGCCGTCGTTGGTTGCCACGGCACCTAGCCGTTTCGGAAATCACCTTTCAACGACGCCGCTCAACCACGCAGCGGAAGCCGGTGCGCCGGTTGGCCATGCTCGGCGCGTAGCGCAGGCGGCTGGCGAGCTTGAACCCGTCCGAGGGTCCGGTGTCCCACGCGCCGCCGCGCAGCACCTTGAACGTTTCCTCGGGGCCTTGCGCGGCGGCCTCGGCGTCGGTCATCACGTAGGGCATGTCCGGGTTGGCGTCCTTCTTGCGGATGGCGTTGCCGTACCAGTCCAGGCACCATTCCCAGACGTTGCCGACCACGTCGTAGAGCCCGAGCGGGTTCGGCTTGCCCCGGCCGACGGGTTCCGTGCGCTCGTGGGGCTGTTCGATGGAAGTCACGGCCCCGGCCACCTCGGTCCCGGCGGCGAACTGGTCCCACTGTTCATCCGTGGGCAGCTCGTACCCCCGATCCTTCGGCAGCCGCCCGGCCGCCTGCTCGCGCGCCGTCAGTGTCGCGCAGAACGCCTCGGCGTCCTCCCAACTGACGCTGTCCACCGGGGCTTTCGGGTCGGGGAACGCGCTCGGATCGTCGCCCGTGATTTCCTCGTACTGCGCCTGGGTCACCGGGTACTTGGCGACGGCATAGGTGGTGTTCGGGACGGCGACCATCTCGAAGTAATACTTCCCCGGCGGACCGCCCGTGGCCGCCGCCGCCGAAGCGGCCACGCACAGGACCGCCAGCCGGAGCAGGAAAGCGCGGCTCATGGCACGCTCCTCACACGAAACTGCGCTCCTGCTGCAAGGCAATCCCGAGCCGCCGCAGGTACTCCGTGCGCGAGATGTCGAGGGCCCCGAACGTCTTGAGGTGCGGCGTCGTCCACTGGATGTCCAGCAGGCTGAAGTTCCGCAGCCGCAGGGTTTCCACCAGCCGCACCAGCGCCACCTTCGAGGCGTCCGTGACCGTGTGGAACATGCTTTCCCCGAAGAAAACCCCTTGCAGGGCCACGCCGTACAGGCCGCCGACCAGTTCGCCCTCCTGCCAGCATTCCACGGAATGCGCGTAGCCGAGCAGGTGCAGGTCGCGGTAGGAGCGGATGATCTCCTCGCTGATCCACGTCTCCTCGCGCTGGGCGCAGGCGCGCATGACGGCCTCGAACGCGCCGTTGAAGCGCAGCTCGAAGGGGTTCTTTTTGAGCCGCCGCTTCAGCCCGTGGGGCAGGTAGAACCCGTCGGGCTCCAGCGGGATGATCCCGCGTGGGTCGGGCGAGAACCAGCCGATCTCCCCGTCGTCGAGCGCCATGGGAAAGAGCCCGCGGCGGTAGCCCTCCAGCAGGAGCGGGGCGGAGAGGCTGAGAGAGCGGGAGCGGGACAAGGAGACGCCGGGTAAAGGGCGTGAGGGGATTATCGCAAAAAGCCGCGGTGGCGCAAGGGGGGCGCGTCCCGGGTCGGCACGGGTATCCGCGCGCCCCCGCCCGTGGGAAAGGACGGGTCGGGGTCGGGTTCCTCCCCGGGCACGGACACCCCGGCCTCGGCGGTGGGCACGGCCTCGCCGCGCTGCCGCCGGATGAACTCCTCGGCCAAGGCGCGGTAGGCCTTGGCCCCCGGGCCGCTGTTCTCGTATTCGAGGATCGTCTTGCCGAAGCTGGGGGCCTCGGCCAGCCGGACCGTGCGCGGGATGGCCGTCTGGTAGGTGAGCAGGTCGAAGTGCGTGCGGACCTCGCTGACGACCTGCTGGGAAAGGTTCTTGCGCGCCTCGAACATGGTCATGACGATGCCGCCGATCCGCAGGTCCGGGTTGGCCTCGACCTCGCGGATCTGCTCGACCACGCCGACGATCTGCGAGAGCCCTTCGAGGGCCAGGTACTCGCACTGGATGGGCACGAGCAGTTCGTCGGCGGCGGCGAGGGAGTTGGTCATGAGGATGCCCAGGGAAGGGGGGCAATCCATGAGGACGAAGTCGAAGGGCGCGTCGTCGCGCAGGGGCTGGATGATCTCGCGCAGGCGGACGAGGTGGTTGTCCAGCCGGGCGACCTCCACCTCCGCGCCCGCGAGGTCCAGGTCGCCCGGGATGAGGAAGAGGTTGTCCAGCCGGGTGGGCAGGACCTGGTCGGCCACGGGCACCTCGCCCAGGAGCGCGCGGTAGAGGCTCAGGCCCTCGCCGCGCTCGACGCCCAGCGAGCTGGTGGCGTTGCCCTGGGGGTCGAGGTCGAGCAGGAGCACGCGCCAGCCCAGGGCCGCCAGGCAGGCGGAGAGGTTCACCGCCGTGGTGGTTTTGCCCACCCCGCCTTTCTGGTTGGCGATGGCGATGATCTTCATGTGCATGGGTTGGCGTTGCCCGACGGCAAGACGTAGAGCAAAGTTTGGCCTCTAACGCC
>CALMAQ010000133.1 GCA_937859745.1 uncultured Verrucomicrobiota bacterium
CCCCGCCGCTCCTCCTGCTCCCCCCTCAAGCAGCGGTGCGCCAAGCAATCCCATCTCTTCGGCGGGCGGCACGCCCGTAGTCATGCCTCCCCAGACGCCAAACCATCCGTGGCGCGCCACCGGCGCGTCAGCGGTGGGAACGCCCCCCGCGCCCGCGACTTCCACGGCATCCACGAGCACCGGCGGCAGCACGATGGCGGGCGGCACGACGGCTGCCGGCTCCCGGGGCGGAGGCCCCTCCGCCGCCGGCAGGAAGAACGTGCCGGCTGCCGGGGGCACCGTGGACACCTCACTCGACGGGGAAGTCGCCCGTATCATCGACTTCGACACCGGCAAACCGATCACGAGTGATTCGCTGCCGAAACCGGGCAACTAACCATTTCGCTCCAAAGTTTTCGTCCCCCATCATGGACCCTGTTCCTACCGCCACTCTCTACGAACACGAGATCACCGACACGCTGCCGGCGGCACCTGAACCGGCCTTCCGCCGCCGCTCGCTCGATCCCACGAAAATCTTCGTGGATAAGGACCGCACGGCGCTCCTCTGGTTCTTCGTGGCCGTGGCCGGCGTCGGCGTGGCCGTGGCCGAGCCGTTCTTCCTCGTGCCCGTGCTCAAGGCACGTGAGCGCGTCGTGGTCGTCGACCCGAGCAACACGTACTTCGTTTCCCCCACCCTGGAGTTCGAGGAAGCCTCCGCCCTGCACACGGCGCAGGCCCGGCTGGCCGCCGCCGCGTTCCTGGAGCGCAACCCGGAAAGCTTCGACAACAAGGAGCTTCTCCAGCGCCTCTTCGGCAAGACGGCGCTCCAGGCCGCTTACCTACAACAGACCAAGGCGCAGGAAGAATTTCGTGGCAAGCAGATCCACCAGAAGCCCGAGGTGGCCGAGGTGACGATCCTCGAAACCCGCAGCGACTTCGTGCTCTGCCGCGTGCGCGGCCAGCTCATCCGCGCGGGCATCTTCAACGACCGGCCGTTCACGGAGGCGCTGCCCTTCACGCTTTCCCTCAAGATGCTGCGCAACCCCGACATGCTCTCCAACGCGCGTTTTCCCACCGTGGTCAGCGCCTTCCGCTACGACGAGAAATGACCCGACGACCCTTTCCCCTGCTTTTGTGCGTCGCAACCCTGGCGCTTGGCGCCGCTCCCGGCCAGGTCGATGCCGCGCCTGAAAACCCTTCGATCCGTAATTACCCCTTGGACGAGTATTCCGTGCAGACGATCCCCGTCTCGCGCGACACGGTGACTACCGTCAGCTTTCCCGGCCCCATCACGGCCATCCAGGGCAGCCGGTTTACGACCGGCGGCGGGCGACAGGACCTTTTCCAGGTCGATTACAATAAGGGCAGTTACTTTCTGTCCCTGCGCACCCTGGAGCGCGGCGCGCGGGCGAACCTCAACGTGGTCTGGAACCACAAGACTTACGTGCTCGACGTGGTGGACAGCACGGAGCCGGTGCTCTCGGCCATCTTCGTCTACGGCGGCGTCAAGGGGCGCGCAGCCTCGCCGGCGGCCGTCACGCCCAACCGGCTTTTGGGCATGATGGACAAAGCGAAATCTTTCCCATTGCTCGCCGCCAACTATCCGCAGGCGGTCGCCGACGTGGAAGTGGCCAAGCCCGGCACGCCGACCGACTACCCGCAGTTCGTCGTGACGGTGGACGAGGTGTACCGCTTCCCGCAGGCCGACACGCTCGTCTTCCGGCTGACCTTCAAGAACAAGACGGCGGAGACCGTCACCTACGCGCCCAATTTGCTCGGCATCCGCGCGGGCGACCTCGTGTACACCAACGCGATCAGCGACGCCAGCGGCACCATCCCGCCCAACGGCACCGAGCCGGCTTACATCGCCATCACCGGCACGCCCACCGGCGGACGCAATGACCTGAGCGTCAAGAACCCCTTCTACGTGGTCGTTTCCTCGCCCGCGCCCGCGCCCTCGCTCTTTCCCGCCCGCAATGACGGCAACGGCAACTCGCGTGGGGACGGCAAATCGGTCGTGGCTCCGCTGCCGCGTCGATAACCTATTAGTCTAATACCCTTCCTTCTTTTTTCGGGATGAACCCGCGCAAGATCGTCGTCTTTTTCAAAACCCCTACGGGCAAGCTCCTGGGCTTTCTGGTGCTCTTCGGCCTGGGGCTGGCGTTTGCCGGCACGGGTCTCAAATCCTGCCGCCGCGACGCGGGCGAGCTGACCACGCGCATCACCAAGGCGACAGGCATTGCCGGCCCGGTCAAAACCACGGAACCCATGGTGCCTTTTGATCCGAAGCCCACGCCGGGACCCGCGCCGAGTCCGATGTCCGCGCCGGTCGTGGCCGAAGCCACGCCGACACCGACCCCAGGCGCGCAGAAGATGCAGATCCCGCCGCTGTCGTTGTATTACAACGCGCCCCCGGAAGGAGCCGAGGACGAAACGACGGTGGTCTCGGAAAACTACGCTCCTTTCGGCCGCCTGTTGCAATGCAAGCTGGTCGTCACGGTAGATAGCTCCTCCATCCGCACGCCCATCATCGGGCTCGTCACCGAGGACCTCTGGCACGATGGCCGGCTCATCGTGCCCGCCGGCACGGAAATCCACGGCCAGGCGCGGCTTGACCGGATGCGCGAGCGCATTGCCTCGGAAGGCGAATGGACGCTGGTTTGGATGAGCGGGCTCGAACTGCCGATTTCCGGGCTGGCGCTCGACCTGGAGAAAAAGACCGACGGCACCTTCGAGATCACGGACGGCAGCGCCGGACTCAAGGGCGACATCCTGCGCGCCGACAACACGGCGGAACTCAAACTCTTCGCGGCCACATTTCTCTCTGCCGGTTCGCGTGCGTTTATCAACACGAACGACAACAATCTGCTGGGTGTGCCGGTGGCGCAGGCCACGGCCAAGACGGCGGCGCTCGCGGGTACGAGCAGCGTGCTCGACCAATACTCCGCGCAGATCCTCGACTCGATCAACCGAGACGGCGTGTACGTGCGCGTGCCTGCCGGCAAAGCGTTCTACGTGTACGTTACCCAGACGCTCGACGTGGGCAAAGCCACGGTCGGCAACGTGGCCGTGGCCAAGCGCGAAGCCGAGGCGCAGCGCCGCGAGAACCAGGGGCTTTCCAGTGGCGGCTCACGGCGCGGCGAAGGCGCGGCCGGTGAGATCGAGCGCCTGCGCGCCTCGCTCCTCAACGGCGGCGGACTGCCGCGCACCAATACCGGTCCCACCCTTTCCACAGAACTCTTCCGATGAAGATTGCCGCTTCGCTCCCGAACTCTTTCCTGTTGTGCTGCGTCTCACTAGCCAGCCTCGCGCTGTTCGGTGGGTGTGCCTCCCATCCCAAAACGGTGGTGGTGTCCCCACTGCCGCGTGATGTGCCGGGGACCACACTCTCCAGCGACGGCATCGAGAGCGTGCGCTACGCCGAGAACATCAAGGCGTACCCGGTCAACCGCTATGTCGATCCCGCCAACCGCGGCGTCATGCACGAGGGCCACACCATTTACCGCGTGGAAACCAGTGCGCGTTGGAATTTGCGTCCCAACCAGCCCGTCGCCGTCCCGCTCGGGCCAACCGTGGCTGTCCGCGGCAACCCGGCGACTCATCCTGGTCCCTTGCCCGGCGAACTCGCGGCCGAGTTGACGCGCCAGAAGGAGGCGACCCGCACAGTGATCGCGCAGGGCGAACGTCTCGGCGGCAGCATCGACCGACTCCAGGGCGCGCTCAACCAGACGGCCGCCATGGCGCAGGAGCAGCAAAGGATGCAGGCCGATCTCACCCGGGCGCAGGGACGTATCGAGCAGCTCGAAAAGGAGCGTGTGGAGCGCACGTCCTCGGGCGGCACCGTGGACTTGCCCGCGACGCCATCGCCCCTGCCCAAGGCAACGGCGGACGGACAGAAGCCTGACAACTTCGAGTCGCCCTGAAATCGGTGCGCAGCGCCAACGCTCTCCTCGTTTTAACCGCAGCCCACACCAGAGACCACGCATCCACCCAACATGCCCCAAGCCTCCGCACCCGACACGATCCAGGTCACTTTCGACCTCGACCGGAAAACTTTCGACGACTTCAAGTCTGCCCGTGATCAGTGGGAGGAATCCTTGGGCATTGTGCCTGACGTGGGCTGGCTCCTGGCGTTTGCCCTGCAAACAACTGATCCCATCCAGACCATTGAGGTCGCTGACGAGATGGTGCTCGACTACCTGCGCAACCGCATCTCGCTTCCCTAAAGAAAACGCCTTCCATGCAACGCAAACCGACCCCCGCGCAGAACGCCTCCGATGCAGACGGTGCCCGTGTCGACGCCGCCGAGACCTCGGGCTCGAAGTACCGCACCAACCCGCAGGTGGAAGCCGACCTGGCCGACTGGCGCGAGCGCAACCCCAAGCAGGTCGAGTACGTCAAAAGCTTGCCGCGCGAGCGGCTGGAGAATAGTTATTCTTTGCGGCTCATGCGCGCCGAACGCCAACGCGAGGCGGCGCGCGAAGCCATCGCCAGCCGGTTCATGGCGGACGAACCGCTCCTGCAAGCCTACATGGTCCGCGCGCAGAAGCTCGCCAGCAAAATGAACCTGGGCGCGGGAGACGAGGCGCAGATCAAGTCGGCGGCGCTCGACCTTTTCCTGAGCGACCGGCGCAGCAACGCGATTACGGCACGCAAACTCGGTC
This sequence comes from uncultured Verrucomicrobiota bacterium, assembly GCA_937859745.1. Lineage (GTDB taxonomy): Bacteria > Verrucomicrobiota > Verrucomicrobiia > Chthoniobacterales > SZAS-18 > CAHJWO01. The sequence continues at coordinate 4,644 of CALMAQ010000133.1, forward strand.
GCAGCCAGCAGCAAGGCACCGGGGAGAAAACGTCATCGCCGAGCCGGATACGCCCATAAACGGCGGAGCCGCCGCCAAGAGGGCGGCTTGACAGATAGGTGGCAAGGGGCCAGCCGTTCTTCACAGTCGGCCTGCCTTTGGCGTTCAAGGCAACGCCAATCGCCTTGAGCTTTGTCCGTGCCGGGCTCCGGCGACCGGCAGGCGGCTGCCGCCACTCTCCTGTGAATAACGGGAAGAAAGCCCGCGCAACGGCGCGTCGCCAAGCCCGGCACAAAGCGACGGACAAAGGTCCGAATGTGGACGAAGTTGCACGCATGAGCGCATGGGCAACCCAGGTCCGTGTCGGCACCGCCTCTTGGAGCGAGCCGGAGTTCGTCCGCGCCGGCTGGTATCCGCCCGGTTTGGCCGCTGGCCAGCGGCTGGCCGTCTACGCGCGGCACTTCGATCTGGTCGAACTCAACAGTTCCTTCTACGCGCTGCCGCAGGCCCGGCAGTGCGAGCGGTTGGGTCACCGAAACCTCGCCCGGGTTCCTGTTCGACGCGAAGGTCCACCGGCTGCTTTCCCGCCACGCGACGCAACCCGACGCACTCCCTGCCGACCTGCGCGACCAGGTAGAAGTCACCGACCGTGGCAACGTCGTGCTCACGCCGATGCTGGAAGAGGAGATGGTGGGACGTTTGCTCGATGCCGTGGAGCCATTGGAGCGTGCGGGTAAATTGGGAGCGTTGCTGCTGCAACTGACGCCGAGTTTCGCGCCGTGTGCCTGTGACCTGGGCCAGCTCGAAGACCTCCTGCGCTTGCTCCGGGGCAAGGGGAAAGCCGCGCGTCAGATCATCGTGGAACTACGCCATCGCGGCTGGCTGGAGGGCGCACGCCGCCAGGACACCGTCGCGTTCTTCCGGGAGCAAGGTGTTGCCTTGGCCAGCATCGACGGTCCCCCGTCGAACGGTCAGAAACATCCGACCATCATGCCCACCGTGGACGAGATCACCAACGAGCGGTTGACTTATCTGCGCCTCCACGGACGGGACGCCAAGGCTTATCTCACCGGACGAACCGTGGCCGAGAGGTTCCATTACGATTACACCGACGGCGAACTGGATGAGGTTTTGGCGCGGGCCGAGCACTTGGCCGCCGCTTCGGACGCCGTGCACGTGGTCTTCAACAACAACGCCCGGGACTTCGCGCCGAAGGCGGCCAAGCGGCTGCGTCGCCGGTTGGGACAAGTTGCCGCCGCTCCCAGCCCCGTCCGCAAGCCCGCCGGTCCACTGAAGCAGGGAATGCTTTTCTAGCGGGCCTTCGCCTTGGGAAAATGCACCCAAGTCTGCCGTGGGTGCGATCTTGGCCAATCAGGTTGCTTTGTCGTCTTGGGCAATCGTCTTCCGGGCCGTCTCCACCAGATCGGAGGCACCACGTTTCTCTAGGAGCAGCGCGAAGGCCTCCAGGCCGAGCTGCTGGATCGGTTCGCCGGAGTTCTGGAGGAACTGCTGCCACGCCTTCGGCAGATAGGTTTCCACCTTTTCCAGACCGGAGGCTTTGAGCTTTGCGCGGTGGGCGCGGACGTTCTCCCTCACCTGACTTTTGCGGTCGAGGAGGGAGGTCGGCGGGCGTCCTACCCGTGATTGGGTCGCGGCGTCCTGGCTTGCGGCGACCAATGGATTTGGCGCGGGGTCACCCGAAACTTTTTTGCTGGCTGCGCTCTTTTTCGGTTGCATTATGATTACATGTAATCTATATTCTTGGGTAGTTTGGTACGCCGGTCAAGCCGACCGGAGCCGAACCCGAAAAAAGCCTGAATCCAAGCCCAACCATATGACCAACCTAATGCTCCATTGCGGCGCTTCCAAGATCGAACGCGGCGCGCTCGCCTCCATCCCGACGCCCCAGCCCACCGAAAGTTGGTTCCCGATCCCGCATACGGCTCTCATCGAACGGGTCGAGCAAACCCTCGCGGCCACCAACATGCGCGTCGTCAACCAAGCGCATGGTCTGTCCGCCGATGGCCAGCGCTACTTCGGCCTGCTCGAAGTTGCCAACTGCCAGCAGACGGAGGATTACGCCTACGTGCTTGGCCTGCGCAACTCCCACGACAAGCGCTTTCCCGCCGGGCTGGCCGTGGGTGCCAGCGTGTTCGTGTGCGACAACCTCTCCTTTAGCGGGGAGGTCAAGATCGGCCGCAAACACACTCGCCACCTGGACCGCGACCTGCCGCGGCTGGTTTCGAGCGCGGTTGGCCAACTCGCCGACCGCTGGCACGAGCAGGCCCGGCGCATCGCCGCCTACCGCTCGCACGAAATCGGCGACAAGCAGGCCCACGACCTGATCCTGCGCGCCCTAGAAGCGCGGGCCATCACGCTCACGCAGATCCCGCGCATCCTGACCGAGTGGCGCGCGCCCCGGCACGTGGAATTCCGCGTGGACGGTAAAACCGCGTGGCGGTTCTTCAACGCCGTCACCGAGGCCGCCAAGGGCAGCGGGCTTTGGAGCCTGCCGGCGCGCACCCAGGCGCTCCACACCCTGCTCGACACGGAAGTCGGTTTGTTCGGCCGCAACTAAAAAACGCAGCAACCCTAAGCCAAAAGAAAAGAAGCCCCCGCGTGTTGAAGCCACGCGGAGGCCCAGATTTACAACACTACCCTCTGACAGATAGCATCCCATGACTAACACCCAGATCGTCCCCGCGCAAACCGACCAGCGCGCCGTCTCGCTCGGCGCATCTCCTGAAACCTCCGCGCTCACCGTCGAGGAGGTTCTCGGACAGGTGGCCCTCATCCAGCGGATCATGACGGCCGCGATGAAGGAAGGCGAACACTATGGCCGCATTCCCGGCTGCGGTGACAGGCCGACCTTGCTCAAGCCCGGAGCGGAAAAACTCTGCCTGATCTTCCGGCTGGCTCCCGCCTACGACGTGCAGGAACGCCAACTCGAACGCCGCCACCGTGAGTACCGTGTCACGGCCACCTTGACGAGCATCACCACGCAGGTTGTCATCGGCCAAGGCGTGGGTTCCTGCTCGACCTTGGAGGGCAAGTACCGATTCCGCGCCAGTGCAGCGGAGCCTACTGACCGCGCCGTGCCGCGCGCCTACTGGGAAATTCGTCAGGAAGACCCGGTCAAAGCGCAGGAACTGATCGGCGGCAAGGGATTCACGGTCAAAAAAGTGGATGGGCAAGGTTGGATGATCGCCAAAGGCGGTGAGAAAATGGAGACTGACAATCCCGCCGACAGCTACAACACGGTGCTCAAGATGGCCAAGAAGCGGGCGCTGGTGGACGCCGTGCTCACGACGACCGCGGCGAGCGACATCTTCACCCAGGATCTGGAGGACATCAGCGCGAACCTCGCCACGATGAAGCCTGCGGCCGAGGTGCTTCCTTCAGCATCGGCTCACCCCGCGGTGCCTGCGGCGGTCGAACCTTCGTCCACGCGGACGGCCACCGCGCTCGCCGGTGTCTCGTCTCAACCGACCGACACGACGGACGGTTCCGAAATCCCTGCGATGGATTTTCGCCAGACGCCGATCCACTTCGGCAAAAACTGTGGGCTGGTCCTGGCCGACCTTTCGCCTCAGCAAATCCATTGGTATGAGAAGGAATGGCTGCCCAAAAAGGAAGCGGAAGGATTGCGCAACGAAGGGGACAAGAGATTGGTTGCCGGCCTGAAAGCCTACCGCATTTGGCGGGAAGCGGAAAAGGCAGCGGATACCTGTTGTCCTGCAAATTAAAGAGGCTGTGGTTACGATAACAGTCGGGACAGAAAATTCCGCCAGGCAGGCGTATATGCACCGAGGAAGGTCAGGTGCAGAGCCGCGATGATCAAAACCCCGCCCCAGCCGAAGGCCGGGTGCAAACGGCGTTGGTGCACCGTGTCGACGCCAATGAGGAGGAGGAGGGCGGCATCCACCGCGAGCAGGATCGATGCGTTGGACGGGAAGAAGCTGACCGGCAGGCGCGGGATGACCGAGGGGAGCATGGTGATGATGGTCAGCAGCATCAGGCGTTTGTGGTAGTCGCCGCGGCGACGCCACCACATCGCCCCAGCGACCAGGGCGGCAAACAACAACATTTGCATCAACTCCAGACCGGTGATGGTGAGTTGGATCGGAGCAAAGTCGGTCTGGCCGCGCACCTCTCGCATGGAAGCGCGCAGGGTGGTCGCCGAACCCATCGCCACCACTAACACCGCCCAGCCGACGCCCACGATGCCGAGCCAGCAGTGCCACTGGAGGCGTTTGACGGAGATCAGGGCGGATTGCACGACGAGCAACACCACCCACCCGGTCATCACGAGGCCGTGGATGCGCAGCCACATCGCCAGCGTGGGTGCACCGGAAAACGCGGCCAGGTAGAACTGACGCGCGAACGCCCAGAACACCAGGAGCACAAACAGCAGGCTGCTGCCCAAATACAAGCGGCTGGCTCTAGATTGCTTCATGCCTGGCAGGTCGCAGGCATCCTACGGACGTAAAAAGAGGCGTCAAGGTGAAGCCTACAAGCCCGAGGTTAGTGCCGACCCAAAGCACAACGCATGGGCGTCCGTTGGACCGCACCATTGGAGCGACTGTGCATTCAGCCACCAAAACAGATTGCTGCATTCAATCTTGATTGCAGCCGTTCCAAATTGAAGAAATCGATGTACGCAGAGGTAGGTTATCCTTGAAAACGGCGCTCACAGGCCCATGCTCGCTCCCCGGCTATGCGTGCGAGCAACCCCCCGCAAAATTCCGCGCTTGATTCGGGGTCCCCCGCGCTACAGCCGTGCATGGTGCGGTCGCGCGTGATGCTCACCAGCATTGAACTCCTCGACCGGGTCGCCGAGATCGAGTGCGCCACCACCCTCAAGGCGAGCCGCAAGCTTCCCAACGAATTCGACGGCGTGGCCGTTTGCCTGGCGAACTGGGCGGCGATCTACGGCCCCTTCGCCAGCCTGCGGATCTTAAAGGTAGCAGTGCGCGCGCTGCTGACGCCAGTATGGATGCCTCGCGGCCAACGTCCGCAGACCGGCAAGCTCATGCGCCTCTGGGTCCGCTACAGCGACTACCGTCGGCAGAGACTTCAGTTTTCCAAGCCCACGCGCCGCAGCTCCGCGCGCATCGCTTCGTAGCTCATGTTGGCCTCGATCCGCAAAGCGCCGACTTTTTCCGGCCGGCCCGAGGCGAGGTATGCTTCCATCCAGGCCCGCGCCTGCTCATCGCTGACCTCATGCCCTTCGATGGCCATCGACGCTTGCACGGCCCGCATCCGGGCGAGTTGTTCATCGGTGAGCGCCATCTGAACATTTTATCTGATTTGCTTTGGTGAAGCAATGATCGAAACGCATCGTAGTCGCGCAGAATTCGATTGGGAACGCATCCAGAAGATTGGCCTGCTACCCGGCGTCAAAACCTTGCGGCAGTACGATGAGCAGGTCTTCAAAGCCCTGACCACGGCCAAAGAGTTCGTGCGGCAGTTCCCGACGCTCAACCCATCCGGCGACTACATGCGGATTCTGCACCGCATGGTCTTCCACGAGGTGCATCCCTGGGCGGGAGAAATCCGCCAGCCCGGTCGCCTGCCGCCGCGGGTGGGCGGCTTCGTCACCTGCGAGCCGGAGCGGCTGGGAACCGAGCTGCGGATGCTGGAGTGCCAGACCGCCGAACTGCTCGCCAAGGCCGATCGGCAGAGCATTCTGCGCGTCATCGCGTTCCACCACGCCCGCTTCGAAATGCTCCACCCGTTCCTGGATGGCAACGGCCGCGTGGGCCGGCTCCTCGTTGAATCCCAGCTCAACGCCAGCGCCTTCGGAACCCGCGAGCGGCCGGAGGTGCCCCGGCAGGAGTATGGCGACGCGCTCCAGACTTCCAGCCGCATCTCCAACTTGTTGCCGCTGGTCAACCTCCTGCGTCGGCGCGAGGGTCTCACCAAACTCGACCAGCGCGTGGTGGAAGCACCCTTCTGGCTCGGGCAACAGTTCGACGAAGAGAAGGGGCTGGCGCTGACGATGGACCAAGAACTCGAACGCTCACGTCGCCTCGTGGCCGGCAGGGTGCGCCAGAGCCAGTGGGCAAGCTGACATTTTTCCCGGTGACGTTTTCTGCGCCCCGTCGCCGTCCGCCGCGTGTCCGGCCAGGGGGCTTAGCGCCAATCGCCCTCGCAGCTCGTCCAGACGCTGCTTGTGCTTGAAGAGGCGGATGCGCTGGACGCGCTCCTCCCGGACCACGAGGTGCCTTTCCATCGCCTGCCAAACCTCGAGTTTGGCCAGGATGGGGCTCTGGTCCTGACGGGCGTATTTCTTCAGGTCCCGCATGTTGTTGTAGCGGGTAGGCTCCGCCCGGGTGGCGCGTGCTCGCAGGAGCACTCGCATGGTGTACATGATGTCGCGGGGTGTCTCTGAAAACAGTTCGATCCACTCCTTTCCGTCGATGGTTCTGATTTTACCTGTGCGCATGGCGACGGTACTAAAACGAGCCTTTCCGCCTCCTCAAATCACCCGTGCTAAACCCGCACATCACACAGACCCGGCCCATTTACTTAGCGATTGTCTGGCAAGTGTTTGGATGGTTCCGGAAAAGTGTGTAAATGCGCAAAAATCTTTTTTGCGCCGCTTCTGTCAGCCGCTTCGGAGCCATAGGAACGCAGTCTGTTCCAAACAGTTATATACTATTCGATTTTTGTTTATTCCAAACGCGATGGTGTGGTGGCGGCCATCCATGCCCAAGCCATTTCGTCCGAACAAAAAGGGCAAGCAACCGACCAAGTCGCTTCATACCCCTGCCTACGAACGCATCCGCACCTTGATCCGCGAGACCCGCTACGCCGCTGACCTGAGCCAGGAGGAATTGGCGGTGCGCTTGGGGCGCGAGCAGATCTACGTCAGCCGGTGTGAATCCGGTCTGCGGCGGGTGGATTTACTCGAATGGCTGGAGATCATCGTCGCCTGCAAAGCCAGCCCCCACGAGTTCATCGAAGCGATCTTGCCGATGGTCGAAATCCCGCGTGAAAACGACGCGAGCTAGAGAACGTTCACAACTCTGTGAATCTGACTTGGGCTCGGGTTCCTGAATACCACCTCAACCGCGAGCCAAGCTACGAGAGCCGTTCGGCGGCGCTAATCTGCTTGTTTCGCGCCAGCCTCGCCGATAGAAGATCACTTTGTGCTTTTCCCCCTTCTGCTGCTGGCGGCTTTCTTGTTTCCGGTGCCTGCGGACTCCGTCAAAACAGCCTTCCACGGGCGCAATGGTGCGTTTGTGATGGTGGATTGCGCGACGAAAGAGGTTTTCCGCTACAATCCTCAAGCTTGTCAGGAACAGCAGCCTCCTTGTTCCACCTTCAAAATCTGGAACTCTGCCATCGGGCTGGAGTTGGGCATCCTCTCGACTCCCGCCCAGCCTTTCTGGACCTGGGACGGCAAGAAGCGGGAGCGGGAGGAGTGGAACCGCAACCTCACGCTCGGGGAAGCGTTCGCGGTTTCCTGTTACCCTGCCTACCAAGTGCTCGCCCGCCAGATCGGCGCGTCGCGGATGCAGACATGGCTGGATAAACTCGGTTACGGGAACCGTGACATTTCTGCCGGGATAGACGTGTTTTGGCTGCCTGACGCCGGACGCAAACCTCTCTTGATCTCCCCGGACGAACAGGCCGAGCTGATCCGCAAATTAGTCGATGGAGAACTCCCGCTTTCCCAGCAAACCCGGGTTGTTCTCAAGGAATTGATGACCTTCAAGAAAACGGACCGGGGCATCCTTTACGGCAAAACCGGCACGGGCGACCTGGCTCCCCCCGGCGACAGCGTGGCCTGGTACGTTGGCTACGTGGAGTCGGCAGGAAAAATCTTCGCGTTCGCCTGCATGATGAAAGGAAAAGAAATCACGGGTCCCGATGTACGGACCATGGTCGAACAGATTCTCTCAGATGACGGCTTGCTTTGAGGTGGCATGATTCCAAAGATTGTCATTTCCGTTGCCAGAAACAATGATCCTTTAACCCATCTACACGGCTCTTTTTTGCGTTTGCCCGAAGCCGGAGGGGTGATGCATGATGGACGCCATGACCTGGGAGGAGCTGAGAGACTTGTTGGTCGAGTTGAGCGAGGAGACCCGCGTTGCCACCACCCACGGGATGGATGCCGTAGCGCTCAACCTCCCGCCGGAGGAGTGGTTCATCTCCCCGCGGTTCACCAATGCTTTGAGCATCGGCAGATACGAGGGTGACGAGTTGCGGTTGGTGGGCACCGAGCAGATCCCTCTTCCTGAACTGACCGCTGCCTTCCTGCGAGATCGGGTGGAGCAGGCGATGGCGCGTCAGGTGCGCGGTATGCTCGACCCGGAGGCCGTGGAACTTTTTGCGCGCGAGATGAAAAAGCGGGCCGACGTTCACCGTGACCACGACCTCGGATAAAATCCGGCGTCTCCCCGTCCGGTGACGCTACCGGAGGTGGTCTCGTGGTGTATGCCCGGGTCATTTCGCTTTGCCCAGCTGGCATGCCCCTCCAAGCTACCGGGCATGGAACGCCGTGGCAGCTTTGAGAAAAACGCGAGTGAGAAAACCTACCAGTTGGGAAAGGCGCGTGATGCCTGGCGAGAAACCATGCTGGACGTGCGTTTGGACGCAGAGGCATTCGCCCTGCCGTACGCCCACTTGAGCCTCATCAAGTGCGAGGGGGAGCGGTCGGTGATCCTCACCTTCAGCACGCACCTGGTGAAGATCGAAGGCGAGCGGTTGCGTCCTTTGTACGAGGCTCTGATCGACCACAACGTGCGTTACGTGGTCGCCGCCGGGACGCGCCCGCGGGACGCCGGCACGCCGAGCGAACCGATCATCACCTCCATCGACTTCGTGCCGCTAAACCAAGGCGATGGCGGGATGCTGTAATTCTATGCCGCCATCGCCGGCCGCAGCGAGGCGGCGTTGCCGATCTGCTCCCCTTGCCTGATCTCTTGGCTGACCGCCTGGGTCGCTGACGTTGCCGTCGTTTCCTCCGCCGCGCCGTCTTCGCGCTGGGTGCCCGCCTGGTTCTTGGTGAGATCGAGCGCCTCGACGATCTCCTGCTGGCGCGCCGTGGCGGCCATGAGCTTGTCCTCGTACTCGAAGGCCACGCCGACGTGGCGACCGAGTTCCTCGCGCTTGCGCTGGTGATCGGCGAGTTCCTCCGCGCGTCCCTCCAGACGGCTTTCGATGCTCTGGAGTTCCCGTTCCATCGAGGCGACCGTGCCGAGCGCGTTCTCGCTGATGTACGCCTCGTGGTCCGCCTTGCCTTGGATGATGACCTTGGCACTGCCATCCAGCTTATGGATCGAGAACGGGAACCCACCGATTTCCCCGAGGGGATGGGTCGTGGTAAACGGCCGCATGGACTCCGCGAGGAACACCAGAGCGCGGCCCGCCTTCACGCGGTCGGTGAAGGTCTCCTTCTTGAGTTTGAGCACGAAGCGGTCGCCCTGGGTCGGCACGCGCGCCGCCAGATCGAGCCGCAGGTTAGCCATGACCCGCTCGCAATGCTCAATGCTCTCGCCCAGGCTCCTGAGGCGGTAGCGCACCTGGTACTGGCTGTCGAGGTGCTGCTTCTTGAGCCGGGTCAGCCGCGCGACCTCGGCGTCCACGCCTGCCTTTTCGATCACGAGCGGGTTGCCCGACGCGATGGCCTTGACCTCGGCGTAGGTCAGCGCCGCGGCGTCCACGTCCTCCGCGCGGCGCACGGCGGCGTCACCGTTCATCACCTGCGCGATGAAGCGGCATTTGTTCTCCAAGGTCTGCCACATGTACGCGTCGAAGCTGCCCTCCGTCACGTAGCGGTAGATGCTCACGAACTCGTTCTGGTTGCCCTGGCGCACGATGCGGCCCTCGCGCTGCTCGATGTCCGCCGGTCGCCATGGAGCGTCGAGGTGGTGCAACGCCGCGAGCTTGCGCTGCACGTTGGTGCCCTCCCCCATCTTCGGAGTGCTGCCCAGAAGCACCCGGACCTTTCCTTCACGCACGGCCTTGAAGAGCGTGTTTTTGGCAGCATCGTCATCGTAGTCTTGGATGAAGGCGATCTCCTCACGGGGCACGCCCCGAGCGACGAGTTTCGCGCGCACGTCGTCGTAGACGTTGAACTGGCCGCGGCTCCCCGCCGAAGGCGTGGACAAGTCGCAGAAGACCATTTGGGTGCCTTTGGTCGGGGTGGTTTTCTCCCAGATGCGGTGGACGTTGGCCACTGCCTGGTTGACCTTGGAATCCGGGTTGTCGGGGAGGTGCGGCACCATGAGCCGCAGGTCGAGCGCGGCTTTACGCCCCTCGCTGGTGATTTTGAGCATGTTGTCCTCGCGCGGATCGACCCGCCCATTCTTGATGTCCTCGGTGCGCGCCACCAGGTTTTCCACGAAACGCTTCAACTCCGGGCTGGCTGGGGCACTGAGGGTGACCGGCCTGCCTTCTTCGAGCTTCGGCACCGGCAGCTTGAGCATCTCGGCCGTGCGCACGTCGGCCACCTGGCGGAACTGACCCATGAGCTCAGGCACGTTGACGAAGCGCGCGAAGCGGGTCTGGAGCCGGTAGCCGCGGCCGTCGGGGCTCAGTTCCATGGAGCTAACGGCTTCCCCGAACGTGGCCGCCCAGGAATCGAAGTGCTGCATCTGGTTGCGGCGCAACGTGTGCATTTGCAGGTAGCGCTGCATGGTGAACATCTCCGCCATCGTGTTGGAGATCGGCGTGCCCGTGGCGAACACCACGCCCCCACCCTGATTGCGCTCCTGGATGAACTGCACCTTCAAGAACAGGTCGAACGCGCGTTCGCTGGCAGTCTGCGGCAGGCCCGCTACGCGGTTCATCTTGGTGACGTAAAACAGGTTCTTGAACTTGTGGGCCTCGTCCATGAAGAGCCGGTCGATACCCAGTTCCTCGAAGGTGAGCGTGTTGTCCTTGCGGTGGCTGGCGGAGAGGGTTTCCAGCTTGGCCTTGAGCTTCTTCTTGATGCGTTCGAGTTCCTTGACCAGCCGCGTGCCGCGCTGCGCGCCGCGGTCCTGGCGGATGGCCAGTTCCACCTCGCGGATTTGGCTTTCGATGAAGCGGGTGCGCGAGTCGAAGGACATTGGGATTTTCTCGAAACTCGCATGGGTGACGATGACCCCGTCCCAGTTGCCCGTGGCGATGCGGCTAAAAAGTTGGGCGCGCTTGGAGGCCTCGAAGTCCTCCTTGCCAGCGACCAGGATGTTGGCGGTGGGATAGAGGGTCAGCAGTTCGCTGGCGAACTGTTCGAGCATGTGGTTGGGCACGACGAACATGGGCTTCTGCGCCAGACCCAGGCGCTTGAGTTCGATGCCGGCGGCGACCATCGTGTAGGTCTTGCCCGCTCCCACGCAGTGGGCCAAGAGCGTGTTGTCGCTCTGGACCACCCGCCAGATGCCGTCCTTCTGGTGTGGACGCAGCTGGATCTGCTCGCTGCTAGAGGGCAAGGTCAGATGGCTGCCGTTGAAGACCCGCAGCCGCGTGCTGTTGAACTCCGCGTTGTACTTGGCCGAGAGCCGTTCGCGCCGCGCATCGTCCTCCCACAACCACGTCTTGAAGCGTTCCTTGATCTTTTCGAGTTTGTCACGGGCGGCTTCCGTTTCCGGCACGTTGACGACCGGCTTTTCCGTCAGCGGGTCTTTGTCGTAGACCGTGGGCGTCTTGAGGTTGAGCGCGTCCTGGATCAGGTCGAGGGCGCGGTAGCGCGTGGTGCCCCAGTCCGTCGTGTTGGCGACCGAGGAACGCGCCTCGTAACCCGACTCCACGAACCACGCGCCGACCTGTGGCGCATGGGAGACGGTGATCGCCCCACCGTCTGGCACGATGGCATGGGCGAACTCCTCGATGTCTTTGGGCGGAATCCACACCGCCCCCAAGCGCGCGTCGATCTCGCTGGCGCTCAGATCCTCGGGTTGCACCGCCTCCAGCGCCACGACGTTTTCCCGGTAGGCGGGGTCGCTCGCCGCCGCGGCCTGCGCGCCGGCAAGTTTCAAGCGCACGTTGCCGGAGAGGTACTGGTCCTCGGTCTCGTAGGCGTCGCTCTGCGGGTTGCGGTAGAGCAGACTTTTGAGTTCCGGCAGGAACGCTTCGGCAGGCCGTCCGAGCAAACCCTCCATGTGCCCCAGATCGACGCGGCCCGTGGCGTTGAGGGTGAGCACCAGCGCATCCTGCGCGCTCTCGGCCGCGCGCGGGGCCTGAGCTTGGTGGATGGTGCGCTCGGTGAAAATGGCGGTCTTGGTCGCCCGCTTGGATTCTTCGTCGTAGTTTTCCAGCGAGCGCAGCAGCGGGAAGTCCGGGTCCCCGCGGAACGCGCGGGCGTTGGCCAGGTCGTTGACGGGACCGAAGCGCACGATGAACTGGTCGTAGCGCTCGTCCAGGCGACGGCGGGCGAGCAGCACGTCGCTTTCGTCCGTGCCGTCGAGCTGAGTGCGTAGGCACTCACGCACGGCATCCCGCAAACGGATCAGCCCGCGGACGCGCCGCGCGCCATCCTCCGAAAGCTTGGCGACCGGCGTCAGCACGCCGCCCGAGCGGATCGCGATCCGGCCGTCTTCCAAGGTCGTGAAGGCATTCTCCTTGACGTGCTCGGGGGCGAGAATCGGCTGTTCCGCCGCTCTGACAGCCACACCCGCCGAACTCATGGCCGCTGTCTCGATACGCACTACACCTTCGGGCAAGGAGGCAATGGCCTCGCGCAAAGCCACCGCCAGATCGCGCCCGTCCGGGGCGAGCGTCGGCTCGTTGGCGCGGTACATCGTGCCGGCGTTGCGCATGGTGCCCAGCATCATGTGCGGGTTGGCCGCGAAGTATTCGTTGATCTGGAAAGGGACGCCGTCCGCGTTGCGATGCTCAGCCAGGTCCAGCCACGCCGGGCCTTTCGGCCGTTCGCCGATGCCCAGCCGGCGCAGGAACACGATGTCGGTCGTCACCTCCGTGTTCGCGTTCTGCTTGAAGGCGGTGTTCGGCAGCCGGATGGCTCCCAGGAAATCGGCACGCTCGGCCAGATAGCCGCGCACGGCAGAGTTGAGCTTGTCCAGAGTGCCTTTCGACGTGATGAACACCACGAGGCCGCCGGGGCGCACCTTCTCCACGCTCTTGGCGAAGAAATAGTCGTGGATCAGGAAACGGCGGTCAGCCAGTAGCGGGTCGATCGGCCGGTAGTCACCGAAGGGCACGTTGGAGATCGCCAGATCGAACGCGCCATCCATCAGGGCGGCGCGCTCGAAGCCTTGGGCACGCACGTCGGCGTCCGGGTAGAGCTTGGCCGCGATGCCGGCGGTCACCGGGTCCAGTTCGATGCCGGTGAGCTTGGAGCGCGCGTGCATCTCCTCCGGCATGAGGCCGAAGAAGTGGCCCAGGCCCACGGCGGGTTCGAGTACCCGCCCGCCGGTGAACCCCAGCCGCTCGACGGCGTCGTACATGGCGCTGACGACCGCCGGAGCCGTGTAATGAGCGTTGAGGGTCGAAGCGCGCGCGGCCTCGTACCGCGCGGGCGTGAGCAGCCGCTCGATGGTTTGCCGTTCCTCGCGCCAGTCGGAAGCGTCCGGTTCCTGCCAGGAGGCGAACACCTGCGGGATGCCGCCCCAGCCCACGTAGCGCACGAGCACGCGCTTTTCCTCGTCCGTGGCCGGGCGCGCCTCCCGGTCGAGGAGCCGAGAAAGTTCGATGGCGGCGAAGTTATCGCGCGTCTTCTGCTTGAGCGAGCCCGAGCCGACGAGGCAGCTCACCTCCGCGTCGAAGCGGAAGTTGGCTGCGTTTAGAGGGCGACGCCCGGCTCCGGCTCCAGGAGAATATATTTCTCCCGGGTCAACTCCCACGCCTGCGTCTCCGCCTGCTGCTCCGTCAAGCCCTCCGTCTTGAAGCGGCGGTAAAGCGTTTCCATTTCTTCGATCGTCCGCTCCTGCGCCTCCAGGAGTGCTTCCTCCAGCTTGCCCTGCGCTTCCAGGCGGCGCACCATCTTGGGCCGGAACTGTCGCCAGTGGCGCTCGGCCATCAATCCGTACTGGGTCAAAGAGGTCTCGGTCATACGTGGTGGCTGCTGCCTCCTGCGGGTTGGTCGCAAAATCGAAGAGGTCGAGTTGCCGGTCGGCCATAATCATTGAGGAAAACAGCCTTCTCTTCAAGGCCGCAACCGCTAACAGATTTTTGTACACCAATTTTACAGGGGAACGATCTCGCAGCCTCGGAACTCAATGGACAAGTAGGACGAGCGGCCACTTATTCTTGCAAGGTCGCGGCAGCGCCGTGGTGGTCGCCCGGGCCCGGCACGGACAAAGCCGGGGCGATTCGCGCTTGAGCGAAAACCAGGGTTGCGGGAAATAAGTGGCTGCGGGAGGAGGGCGCAGTCGTTCCATGCGTTGGGTTCCGATGACGTATACCTGTCGCAGGACCCAACCTTCACGTTCCTATCGACGTGTGCTCCTGTGACCTTGATAGTACTTAGCTTCTCCCAGCAGCCAAGCCGTCGAGACGTTCAGGCATTTGGCCAGGATGACCAACTCGTAGTCGGTGACGTGGCGCGCGCCACTCTCGATACGGGATACCGTCGTGCGATAGACGGAAAGACCGGCGAGGCACAGACTTTCGCAAAGTGCCACCTGCGAAAGGTTCAAACTCGGTCGTTGTCGGGCCTGCCGCACGCGAACGCCCACAATGTTCTTGACGTTCTGCGGGTTAGGCTTTTCCACGCGGCGAAGAATGAACGGTCGCGATGCAATGGTTTATCGAGCGCCGGGAAGCACTTGGCCAGTAGCGTCGTCCGCAGGCGAGCAACAGTGCTCGCAACTGTGGTCATCTACAGGGATAGTTCCGGCTGGAGGGTGGCAGGTCGGCGGCGGAGCAATTTCACGTTGTCCGAAGCCGAGGACCACGTTGAGCGGAGTGCGCAGTTCGTGGCTCATCCGCGAGAGAAATTCATCAAGACCCGCGACGACGCATACCACCCCCCGTTGGGTCTGCTCCGGGGCAGTCTCCGTTGGCTGGCGGTCGATCATGTTCCACGGCTGCCCGACGGCAGGAATCAGAGCAGCTTGTCCAACGTGATCGGCAAACTGCGTACCCGCTTGCCCGTCGCGTGCCACACCGCGTTGGCGACCGCCGACGCCACGCCGACGATGCCGATCTCGCCCATCCCCTTCGCGCCGAGCGCGTTGACGATCTCGTCGTGCTCGGGCACGAAGATCACCTCGATGTCGTGGATGTCCGCGTTCACCGGCACGTGGTACTCGGCGTAGCTGTGGTTCATGCACCGGCCCAGGCCGTGGTCCATGAGGCCCTCCTCCGCCATCGCCATGCTGATGCCCCAGACGATGGCTCCCAGGATCTGCGAGCGGGCCGCCATGGGATTGAGGATGCGTCCGCCCGCAATCGCGCTGACCACCCGGGTGACGTGGATCGTCCCCAGGTCCTCGTCCACGCTGACCTCCGCGAAGACGGCGGAGTGGGAATAACACCCGTGGGTGGCCCGCTTGATCAATTGAGGCTGCTCGGTCGTGTCGAGTTCCAGTTTGTCGAGCCCGGCGGCCTCAAGAACCTCGGCGTAGGTGACGCTTTTGACGGGGTCCTTGGTGACGCGGACCTCGCCGTTGACGAAGGTCACGTCCGCGAGTTCCGCCCCGCCGAGGGGCCGGCCGTCCATTTTGCCGGCGAGCTTGAAGAGTTTGGCGCGCAACTCCTCGCACACGCTCTTGACCGCCGAACCCACGCTCGCAACCGTCCACGAGCCGCCTTCCACGGGAGAGTAGACCAGGCTGGAGTCGCCCAGTTCGAAGCTGACGTTCTCCATCGCCACGCCGGAGAACTCGGCGGCGATCATCGTCATGACCGTGTAGGTGCCCGTACCGATGTCGCTGGTGGCGCTGGAAACCGTCAGCTTTCCATCCGCCGTCAGGACGGCTTTGACCTCCGCCTTCTGCTGCATCGCCTCCCAGCAACCGGTGGAAACGCCCCAGCCGATGAGGTCGCTGCCCTTACGCAGGGAGCGCGGCTCCAGCGGGCGGCCCTGCCAGCCGAACCGTTCAGACGCCTGGTCGTAGCAGGCGCGCAGCTCCTTGCTCGAAAAAGGTTTGTCCAGGTTCTGGTCCTTCTCCGCGTAGTTCTTGCGCCGAAACTCCAGCGGATCCGTTTTTGCCTGATAAGCCAGCTCATCGATGGCGCTCTCGAAAGCGAAGATGCCCGTGGCGGCCCCGGGGGCGCGCATACTCTCGGGGCTGGCAACGTCCAGGTTCACCAGCTGGTGGACCAGGGAAACATTCGGGCAGGTGTAGAGCAGCCCCGACCAATTCACCACCGTTTCGAGGAATTCCTCTTTGCGTGAGGTCTCCTCAAAGGCATGGTGGGTGACGGAATCCAGCAGGCCGTCGCCGTTGGCGGCGAGCTTGATCTGTTGTACCGCCTCGGGTCGGTGCGAGAAGCTGAACATCTGCTGGCGGGTCATGGACACACGCACGGAATGCTTGAGCGCCGTGGCGGCCATGACCGCGAGGTACAATTCGTACGTCGGCCGCAGCCCGGAGCCGAATCCGCCGCCCACGTAGGGCGAGATCACCTGCACGTCTTTTTTTGACAGGCCGAACACGCTGCAAACGTATGCCTGGCAATTCTGCACCCCCTGGGTCTTCTGGTAAATGGTCAGCTTGCCGTCCTCGCCGTAAACGCAGGTGGAAGCATAACTCTCCATGGGGTTGTGAAATTCGGAGGGCTGAGAATACTCTGCCTCGACTCTGAAGGCCGCTTTCTCGAAGGCACTCTCCGCGTCACCGCGCGGTTTGGGGGCGGGGGTGTAGCCCCCGCTGTTGTCGGTGGGCGGATGTGCCGCGGCCTGGTTGGCGTGCAGGTCGGTCTCGTGGGGCTTCTCGTCGTACTCCACCCGGACGAGGGAGGCGGCGAAGCGCGCGATCTCGAAGGTTTCACCCACCACCAGGGCAACGGGTTGGGCGCTGTACTGGAGTTCGGCCTGGTAGAGCGGGCGGAAAGGCGAGCCGCCTTTGGACGAGATCTGGTCGCGGTGGCTGCGGTCGAGCCACGCGGTCTTCGGCGCGTTCTCGTGGGTGAGCACCTTGAGCACGCCGGGAATGGCCTCAATCTCCGCGGCGTTGATGCTCGTGATCGTCCCGCGCGCGACGCCGCTGGAGACGATGACGCCGTAGGCGAGGTTCGGGACGTTGAATTCGGCGGCATATTTCGCCGCGCCGGTGACTTTGGCGGGGCCGTCCACGCGGCGGGTGGGTTTGCCGAGATGCTCGGCGGCATCGGTGTTGACCGCGGTTCCAAGGATGGATTTTAGGAGACTCATGATAAGAAAGGAGAGAATGTGGGCACCGTGCTTCAGGCGTCTGCCGTCTGGCCGTTCACGTCGTGGATCGCCGCCGTGCCTTTGGCGGCGAGGGTCAGCGCGCGCACGACGGCGCGCTTGCCCAGTTCGATCTTGAACGCGTTGTGCTCGTAGCCCTGCGCGCCCGCAAAGAGCGCCTCGGCGACGGGCAGGAAGCTTTCCTTCGTCGCGGGTTTGCCGGTCAGCAGCGCCTCGGCCGCCGGCAGACGCCAGGGTTTGTGCGCCACGCCGCCCAGCGCGAGCCGCGTGCTCTTGATCGTGTCGCCGTCCAGTTCGAGCCCCGCCGCTACGCTCACCAGCGCGAACGCGTAGGAGGCGCGGTCGCGCACCTTCGTGTACACCGAGTGCGCCGCGTAGGGGCTTTCCGGCAGGTCGATGGACGTGATGAGTTCGTCGGGAGAAAGGGTGTTCTCGATGTGCGGCGTGTTGCTAGGCAGCGTGTGGAACTCCGCGATTGGGATGGACCTTTCACCCTGCGGCCCGCTAACGCGGACGACGGCTTCCAGCGCGGCCAGCGCCACGCACATGTCGCTCGGGTGCGTGGCGATGCACTGGGCGCTCGTGCCCAAGACCCCGCAGACGCGGTTCTGCCCGCGGATGGCCGGGCAGCCGCTGCCGGGCTGGCGTTTGTTGCAGGGCGTGGCCACGTCGTAGAAGTAGTAGCAGCGCGTGCGCTGGAGCAGGTTGCCGCCGTTGGTGGCCATGTTACGCAACTGCGCCGACGCCCCCGCCAGGATGGCGCGCGAGAGCATGGGGTAACGACGCTGCACTTCCGGGTGATAAGCGGTGTCCGCGTTCGTGACGAGCGCCCCCAGCCGCAGGCCGCCTCCGGACATAGGTTCGACGGCGGCCAGCGGCAGGCGGTTGATGTCGATGAGCCGCGCGGGACGGGCGACGTTTTCCTTGAGCAGGTCCACCAGGTTGGTGCCGCCTGCGAGGAACTGGCCGCCGCCGTTGGCCTCGACCTTCTCCTTGATGGCGTCCGCGATGCCGGTGGCTCGGGTGTAGGCAAAATTGATCATAGCAATGTGAGGTGGAGGGAAGAAGCGGATCAGACGGAGAGCCTGGCGCGGGTGGCGTCCATTGCTTTTTCGATGGCGGCAACGATGTTGGGGTAAGCTCCGCAGCGGCAGAGGTTGCCGCTCATGAGTTCGCGGATGTCGTCGGCGGTCTCGGCGTGGCCCTCGCGGATCATGCCGACGGCCGAGCAGATCTGGCCGGGCGTGCAGTAGCCGCACTGGAAGGCGTCGCAATCCACGAAGGCCTGCTGCATCGGGTGAAGCTCGGAGCCGGGAGCGGCAAGGCCCTCGATGGTGGTGACCTGCGAACCATCCTTGGCGACGGCCAGCACCAAGCAGGAGTTGACGCGCTTGCTGTCGAGCAACACCGTGCAGGCCCCGCACTGGCCATGGTCGCAGCCTTTCTTGGTGCCGGTCAGGTCGAGGTACTCGCGCAGGAGGTCGAGCAGCGTGGTCCACGGGGCGACTTCCAGATGGCGTTGCTGGCC
This sequence comes from uncultured Verrucomicrobiota bacterium, assembly GCA_937859745.1. Classification (GTDB taxonomy): domain Bacteria; phylum Verrucomicrobiota; class Verrucomicrobiia; order Chthoniobacterales; family SZAS-18; genus CAHJWO01. The sequence continues at coordinate 23,444 of CALMAQ010000133.1, forward strand.
GTTGATGGTCAGAGTGACGAACTGCGTGGCGGGCGGGCTGGCGTTGGCGGTGGCAAGGTTCATAATCGGGTAACGGACGAGGTGCTTGGCGGCAAAGTGTGTCGTGTCATCGGAGGATTTCGTGAATCTCACCTTTCTGCTCCAGAGAAGCGAATCGATCCCGCGAGCGCCGGAACGCCTGATGGTAGGAACCTTGAAAGATTGCCGGGATCGCCGTGCAGTGGGGCGTTTCGAAGTTTGAGACTGCCGCCCTGACGATGCGCCGCGACCGCCTGGATTTCCGCCACGATGGCGAGCGCAATCTCCTCGGGTGCCTCTGCACCGATGTCCAGGCCCGCCGGTCCGTGGACGCGTGTGGGGCATCGGCTGCCCTGCCATTCGGCCAAGTCGGAGAGCAGGCGCTCTGTGCGGCCACGTGGGCCGAGGACGCCGATGTAAGCCGCCGAGGACGCCAGCGCCGTGCGTAAAAATTCCAGGTCGTGAGAATAGTTGTGCGTCATGAGCACAACCGCTTCACCTTGCCTGACAGGCAAGCGGGTGGCGAATTTCTGTGGTGGACAAACGACGAGTTCATCCACTTCAGGGAATCGTTCGCGGGTGGCGTAAGCACGGCGGCCATCGACCACCCGGACGCACCAACCGAGTTCCTTGCCCAACCGGGCGAGCGGCACGGCGTCCTCGCCCGCTCCACAAATCAGCAGCGAGCGCGGCGGGTACACGGCGTCGATGAAAATTTCGACGCGCCTGCCTTCGAGATCATGGTAGGCGTGGAGCGCGGAGCGGCCCTGCTCCAAGACAGTCCGAGCATCGTTGGAAACCGCCGCGATGAGTGCCGGGTCCGTCAGTGTTCCAGCAAGGTTGCCGGCTTCATCCAGCCATAAGAACTGACCGAGTTCGACCGACGTGGACCCATCCAACGCGCAAACCGTGATGACCGCCCCGGCACGCCGCTCGCGCAGAGCACAGGCCAAATAGCCGAGCGGGCCCGCGGACGCGGTGGGAGTCAACGGCTGGATCAGAACATGAACAACCCCTCGGCAACCGAGGCCAGATCCCAGGAGGGTGTCCGCTTCGGCGGTGGTATCGTAGCAGACGCTCACGGCCCGCCCGGTTCTAATGGTTTCGAGAGCGCGTTCGCGGGCGTCGTCTTCCAGGCAGCCGCCACTGATCGAACCGAGACCAGCCGCGCCGATGGAATCGGCCGGCTGATCGGTCTCGGCCAGCACAAGCATCCGCGCGCCGGGCCTGCGGTAAGTGCTGCCCGAAGTCTTGAAGACGGTGATCAGTGCAGCCGTGCGGCCGAGGTCGCGGGCTTGCTCACCGGCACGGACGATGGCTTGCAGTTCTTTCGTGGCCATGGAGGATAGAAGTTAAGCACCGCAACCGCGTGTTCATCGTTGGAGCGAGCGAGGCTAGGCGTCGTCGGTCAGGTGACGCTTGAGTCCATGCTGGTTCTCGATCATCGCGGGGGTGCCGAGAAGATGACGACGGGGTTTCAGGTTGTTCCATCGCGCCTCGGAAAGTCATCGGCGCGATGGCGTGTCCTGCCAGGGATCGGCGTGCAGGCGATCAGGATTTCGTCCCGACCGCAAGTTGCTCCAAGAGAAAGGCCGCCGCAGGCCCGGAGGACGCCGGGTTCTGTCCCGTGATGAGCAGGCCGTCGTTGACGACGTAAGGTTTCATGTCGCCGGCCTTTGAGTATTCGCCGCCCTTTTCCGTCAACATATCTTCCAGGAGGAACGGGACGACGTCGGTCAATTTGACCGATGCTTCCTCGGAGTTGGTGAAGCCCGTGACTTTCTTGCCTGCGACCAGCGGCTTGCCCTCCGGGGTATTGACGTGGCGAAGGGCGGCCGGCGCGTGGCAAACCAGCGCAACGGGCTTGCCGGCCGCGAGAAAGGACTCGATCAACCGGATCGAGTTGGCGTCCTCGGCGAGATCCCACATAGGGCCGTGTCCGCCGGAATAGTAGACCGTATCGAAGTCTGTCTGCGAGACCGCGTCCAGTCGTACCGAAGCGGCGAGTTGCGCGTTTGCCGCGGCGTCGGCCTCAAAGCGGCTGGTGGAGTCGGTCAGGAACTCCGACGCGGTGCTCGCCGGATCGAGCGGGGGCTGTCCTCCCTTGGGTGAGGCCAGCACGACCTCCGCGCCGGCGTCTTTGAACGTGTAGTAGGGTGCAGCCAGTTCCTCGAACCAATAGCCCGTTTTGCGGCCCGTGTTGCCGAGTTTGTCGTGTGAAGTCAGAACCATCAGTATTTTCATTTTGTTGTTCTCCTGTGAATGTGTTTGAGCGGGCGAGATACGATATTAGACCAGTCGTCTATAAATCGCAACGCCTATTTTTTGGATACCTTTCCCTACCTAGGTGTGAGGCACGAAGACCAGCGCATTACTTCAAAAAGGTTTGGTTTGCCCGCCTGACGATCACCGTTCCGGCCAGCCTTAAAATGCTTCGCCAGATAGAATCCGCTCCGTCGCCGCAAGGGCGGTGTTGAACGCCGCGCGCTCGTGGGAAATCTTTGACATGACACTCGCGCCCATCCACAGCTCGTAGAGCGCGTGGGCAGTCGCCTTCGGGCTGGCGATGATCGGGATAGAACCGTCAGATTTGCCTTCTTTGATGACGCGTGCGATCCGCGAGATGATCTCCGAGGTGCCGTTCTTCAAAGCGAGACGCATCTCCTCCGAGATGTCGGAGACTTCGGCCCCGAGTTTGACCGCCAGACACTTTCCTTCGGGATCGCCGCACTCCTGTTTCTCTCGCCAGAAAGTCCAGTACGCGACCAAACGCGCCCTGGCGCTCCGGCCCGGGGCCGACAAGTATTTCTCCATCTCGGAAAAATAGCTGGCGAAATAGTGCTCCAGCAACGCCGTGCCGAAAGCCTCCTTGGACGCGAAATAGTAGTAGAACGACCCCTTGGGCACATCGGCTGTTGCCAGGATCTCGTTCAAACCTACGGCTGAAAAGCCTTTGGTTCCCACGATGCGTTCCGCCGTATCGAGGATGTGTGACTTTGTCGTTGCGTTACGGGTGGTGGAGTCAGTGGCGGCCATCGGGGTGTGCATTGCTTTCCGTGGGCCTTCCCGGTCCGGGGAGCTCTCGTTCCGCCCTGGTGATTTCCGATTTGTTCATCTCGCGGCGAGGCGTGCCGACCTTTTGTGTGGCGAAATATTCCGGTAAACTGTGAAGGTACCGTAGACCAGTCCACTGCTGTTGTCGACTTCGGCTTTGTCGCACAACCGCTCGGTTGTTCGGAGAGACAAAGTTTTATCGGGTCGCCAGAACCCCCGCCGGTCTTGGGATTTAAAGATCAAGCAGGTGTGGATCAAACCTGGGTCATGCCGCCATTGACGAAGAGTTCGACGGCGTTGACGAAGGAACTGTCCTCCGAGGCCAGGAACACCACGGCCCGGGCTACCTCGTCCGTCGTGCCCACGCGGCCCAGGGGGATCGCGGCGATCCCCGCGTCGATGAAGCCTTGCTTCTGTTCTTTGCTCAAACCGAGGCCATCGTAACCGGGCGTCGGCACCATGCCCGGGCTGACGACGTTGACGCGGATGCCGCGCCCTTTCAGGTCCATGGCCCAGGAGCGCGCCAGGTTACGCACGGCCGCCTTGATCGAGCTATAGATGCTGAAAGCCGGGCTGCCTTTGATGCTGGTGGTCGAGGCGTTGAGGATGATCATCGGGGTCCACGTAGAAAACGGACTATAAAGCACGTTAAGGTGATGGGAGGTTGTTTTTCGTCCATCGTCCCAGGGTTCATCCATCAGCGGTGAGCGGAGCGTTTTCATGGAAGGCCTCCTGTCCAGTTCAGCATCTGCATGAAAGCTGGTAGTCATGCGTCCGTAAGGACGCTTGACCATGCCCCGCCGTACCATCTTCTCCGACACCGAACTCGCCAGTTTGCTCACCCTGCCCGACACAGAGGCAGAAGCGATCCGCCGCTACACCTTCAGTGACGCCGACCTTGCGATCATCTCACAACACCGTGGCCCCGCCAACCGCCTGGGCTTCGCCGTACAACTCTGCTACATGCGCTACCCGGGTGTCGTGTTGGCTGCTGGTGACACGCCGTCGACATCGCTTCTGCGGCTGGTGGCGGCGCAGTTGAAGCTCCCGCCGGAACACTGGGCAGCCTACGGCAAGCGGGAGCAGACCCGCCGCGAGCACCTCGTCGAACTGCAAACGGTGTTTGGGTTTCGACTGTTCGGCAAGCGACACTACCGCTCCGCCGTGCATGGCCTCGAAGAACTGGCATGGCAGACCGACAAAGGCATCGTGCTGGCGGGCGCGTTGGTTGAGAGCCTCCGCCAAAGAGCGATCCTACTGCCGACCCCGTCCGTCATTGAGCGCATTTGCGCTGAGGCCATCACGCGCGGCAACCGGCGGATCTACCGTGTGCTCAATGAGTCGCTCGTCAACGCGCACCGGCGGCGCTTGGATGGCTTGCTCGAACGCAAGGAGGGCAACAAAAAGACGCAGCTTCAATGGGTGCGCCAGTCGCCCGGGCGGCCGAACTCACGTCACATGCTCGAACACATCGAGCGCCTCAAATATTTGCAGGCGGTCGATCTCCCGGACGGGATCGGGCGCAGCCTGCACCAAAACCGTCTGCTCAAGCTCGCCGCGAGGGCGGCCAGATGCGTGCGGCTGAGTTGGCCAAGTTCGAACCGCAACGCCGTTACGCCACGCTGGTTGCCTTGGTGGTCGAAGGTGTCGCTACCGTGACCGACGAGATCGTTGACCTGCACGATCGCATCCTGGGTCGGATCTTCAATGCGGCCAAGCAACGTCATCAGCAGCAGTTCCGGAAAGCCGGTAAAGCGATCAATGACAAGGTTCGCTTGTACAGCAAAATCGGTCGAGCGTTGCTAGAGGCACGGCAGAGCGGCACGGATGCGTTCGCGGCCATCGAATCGGTGATCCCGTGGGAGGCGTTTGTCGCCAGCGTGACCGAAGCGCAAACGCTCGCGCCCTCGGACGACTTTGACTACCTGCCCCGGGTGGTGGACAGCCATGCCATGGTGCGCCGCTACGCCCCGGCTTTCTTGGCAGCCTTGGACTTCAGCGCCGCGCCGGCCGCGCAGGCAGTGCTCGACGCCGTAAGCGCGCTCCGGCTGATGTATGCCAGCAGCTATCGGTTGCTACCGGCAGACGCGCCGACAGCCTTCATCAAAAAGCGTTGGGAGAAGCTGGTGTTCACCGTTGGTGGCATCGACGTGCGCTTCTACGAGATCTGCGCGCTGTCGGAACTTCGCAACGCTCTGCGCTCGGGCGACATCTGGGTGCGTGGCTCGCGTCAGTTCAAGAACTTCGAGGAGTACCTGCTGCCACCGACGAGCTTTACCGTTCTGCGCCGATCCGGTCCGTGGCCGCTCGCTGTGGCTCCAGACTGCGCCGAGTACCTTCGTGAACGGATGGAACTGCTCAGCCTGAAGCTGGAAACCACCGACGCCTTGGCGGCAACAAACGATCTGCCCGACGCCATCGTCACCACTTCCGGCTTGAAGATCACCCCGCTGGACGCGGCGGTGCCGGAGGCTGCACAAACGCTGATCGACCAGTGCGCGGGCCTGCTGCCGCACGTGAAGATCACTGAAGTGCTCCAGGAGGTAGACGGCTGGACGGACTTCACGCAGCATTTTACCCATATCAAAAGTGGCGAGACGGCTCGGGACAAAACCTTGTTGTTAACCGCCGTCCTCGCGGACGCGGTCAACCTCGGCTTGAGCAAGATGGCGGAGTCGTGCCCCGGCACGACCCACGCGAAACTCTCGTGGCTACAGGCGTGGTACATCCGTGATGAAACGTACTCGGCGGCGTTGGCAGAACTGGTCAACGCGCAGTTCCGCCAGCCTTTCGCCGTGCATTGGGGCGAGGGCCTCACTTCTTCCTCGGACGGGCAGCGCTTCAAGGCGGCGAGCCGCGCCGAGAGCACCGGCCACATCAACCCGAAGTACGGCACGGAACCCGGGCGCATGTTCTACACGCACGTGTCCGACCAGTACGCGCCCTACCATGCCAAGATCGTCAACGTCGGCGTGCGCGATGCGACCTACGTGCTCGACGGTCTGCTCTACCACGAGAGTGACCTGCGCATCGAAGAGCACTACACCGACACCGCCGGCTTCACCGACCATGTCTTCGCGCTGATGCACCTGCTTGGCTTCCGCTTCGCTCCTCGCATCCGCGACCTTGGCGAGACGAAACTGTACACACCGGCTGACGGCAGGCAGTTCCCGGCGCTTGCCGCGTTGGTTGGCTCTCCTCTCAACCTCAAGGTGATCCGCGCGCATTGGGACGAAATCCTGCGGCTCGCAGCCTCCATCAAGCAGGGTACGGTCACCGCCTCGTTGATTCTTCGCAAGCTCGGCAGCTACCCGCGCCAGAACAGCTTGGCCGTCGCCTTGCGAGAACTCGGACGCATCGAACGCACGTTATTCATCCTGGACTGGCTCCAGAACGTGGAACTGCGCCGGCGCGTCAACGCCGGCCTCAATAAGGGCGAGGCGCGAAACGCACTGGCCCGCGCCGTGTTCTTCAATCGCTTAGGTGAAATCCGCGACCGCAGCTTTGAGCAACAGCGTCATCGTGCCAGCGGCCTGAACTTGGCGACGGCGGCCATCGTGCTCTGGAACACGGTGTACCTGGAACGGGCGGTGCGTGCGTTGCGGCGGCACGATCAGAAGTTGGACGAGGCGCTGTGCAAGCACCTGTCGCCGCTTGGCTGGGAACACATCAACCTGACGGGCGACTACGTCTGGAAGCAGAACCGCGTCGTCGGACCGGGAAAATACCGACCGCTTCGACCTCTCCCCATACCTTAACGTGCTTTATAATCCGTTTTCTACGTCGGCCCCTAATGAGCACTGCTGAAGAAACCGTCACCGCCGACCAGCCCACCCGCTTCCCCCATACCCGCGCCGAGGCGTTGCGCGCCTGGGAGGAGTTCCGTCCGCGGGTCACGGCGTACGCGGACGCGCGCAACGGCGTGCGCCCGGGCCACAGCGCCGTGTCGCGGCTCGCGCCCGCCATCCGCCGCCGGCTGGTCACCGAGTACTAGCTGATCGCGTCCACCTTGGAAGGCCATCCTTTCTGGCGCGTGGAGAAGTTCGTGCAGGAGATGATGTGGCGGCGCTACTGGAAGAGTTGGCTGGAACTGCGCCTGGCTGTGTGGAGCGACTACCAGGCCGACGTGGGACAGTTGCGCGGGGAGTTGCGTGGTTATCAAGCCAAACGGCTCAAGGGAATTGAAGAAGGCCACAGCGGGGTGGAGATCATGGACTACTTCGCGCGCGAACTCTGCGTGGACGGTTACCTGCACAACCACGCGCGCATGTGGTTCGCGGGCTGGTGGATTCATACTGAAAAGTTGCCGTGGCAGCTCGGGGCCGACTTCTTTTACCGCCACCTGCTCGACGCGGACCCGGCGGCCACGCACGGCGGCCCGCTGGCATCTCACGCAGGTAAAGAGAATCCTCGCGCGAACGTGACCCAGGTTAAAATCGTAGGAGCAAAGAAATGTCAGATCATGCCAGAGGACCATTGAAGCTGCCTGTAGAAGAGGTTGAGTTGCCCGCCCTCAATGAGCGCGTGTCGGAGGCTATCTGCTTGGAACATCACCATTCCATCTTGCAATTTGCGATGGCGTTTGTGGGGTTCAGATAGACCTCGGAGCAGATCGGGCACGTTGCCGCAAGATGGCCGTGGCTCTCGCTGGCTCGGGCGGTAGGTTGGGAGCATCAAAAGCGCGGCAAAGAATTGGTCCTTGCTCCTTCCTTGCCGCTTCATCGCACAACGGGCAGAGTATCCCAAGGGGATCGAAGTTCCACCCCAATCCTCCAACCCGATGATGAACCTAAAAAAACACAACCATGAGCAAATCCGAAAATGACACCGCGACACAATGGGCTACCGAGTGGCTTTCCGCCGTAGCTGACGGATCGAACACCATGAGCCAGCGCAAGCTGTCCTCCATCCAAGAGCGCGGCGGTGGACTCGAGGCGGTCAAAGCCATCGCACAACGGAAAGGCGTTCACCTGCTCATCCTCGAAGATGACAGAGGCAACGAGTTGATTGCGGCGAGCACCAAGCCATTCATGGTTGTTTGTTGAAGTTTCCTCTTTGTGCGACCGAAACTTCACGCGGCATAGACGGTTTGCCCGATGAAAACGCGGCGATCAGAAGGTGAAAGCCGCGTCACCCTGCCCCCGAGGAAATCTGGGCCTATGAGAGCGTTGCGCCCCTCAAATTCTTGCAAAAGCCGGGGCGACCGTGTTTCGCTGTCGGGCGTGGCAACTTCCGCGCTCACCCCATCTCGCCTGCATTGGCTCGCGCGGATGCCCTTCCGCCGCAAACTCGCGCTGATCGTCGGCGTCCCAAGCTTGGTGGCGCTGCTGGGCAGCCTGCTGGCGCTGAGCCGGGTGGTCATGAGCTACGACCGCGCGCGCGTGCTGGAGGAAGCCAACGCTGCGAGCAGCTATTTGATCCAGGCTGCCGCCATCCAGGCCAAGGAACGCGGGTTCACCTCCGCCGCGCTGGCCGACCCCCACGCCACCGCCGCGCGGCGCATGGTCGAGGAGATGCGGTTGGAGGGAGATCGCCGCTTGGATGCCGCCTTGGGCCAAGCGCAGGGGGCGCTGCGCGGCAATAAGGTGCTTTCCGCCGCATACGATACCTTGCGGGATACCCTTCGGCAACGTGACCTCAGTCGCGCCGAGGTAGATACCGCCCTCGCGCGCGGACAGCGCGCGGACGAAGAATTGGTGCAAGCATGGTTCGATGCGCAAACCCGTCTGATCGGGGCAGAACGCGCGTTCGGCAGCACTCTTTTCCTCGCCCAGAACCCCTATGAACTGGTGATCCAGTACAATGGCTCCATCAAAGCCAACGTGTTTGAGGCCAGCGAATTCGCCGGACGCGAACGTGCCCGGATTGGTCGCTTTATCGCCAGCGGCCGACCGATCTCAGCCGAGGGGCTGGACGAGCTACAACGCTGGCGTGGCGTGGTGGAGGAGAACCTGGCTGCCATCGCCCAACTACGTGCGAACCCCGCCATGTCTGCCCCGGTGCTCCAGAGCATCGACAACATGGAGACCGTTTTCCTTGGCGACTACCAGAAGGCGCGCACGGCGATCTATCTGGCTTCGGCCCACCGGGAACCCTATCCACTGACGACCGATGAGTGGATCGCCCTCTCCACCAAAAGTATCGACAGCATCCTCGCCGTCTCCGAGCGCATCGGCGACGAGGCGGCCCGTATCTCCCGTGCGCAGGCCGCTTTCAGCCTCGCCAACGTGTTGCTGATCCTCGGGATGATGGGAATGCTCGGGTTGGCCATCGTGGCATCCGTGTTCGTGGCCCGTCATCTGACGCGGCGGTTGCGGGAACTACGCGCCGCCGCAGAACGAGTTTCGCAAGGCGATTACTCGCAGCCGGTCAGCGAGGCGGACAGAAAAGACGTTTCCGGGGATGAATTCGCGGAACTGGCCGGAGTGTTCAACACGATGCAGGACCAGGTGGAGCAGAAAGTCGAGGAGCGTACGCGCGAACTCTCGGCCGCCAACGAGCGATTGGTGGTGCTCAACGCGGAAAAAGACACTTTTCTAGGGATTTGCAGTCACGACCTCAAGAATCCGCTCAGCGGCATCATCGGTCTGGCGGGCCTGCTCGAAACCGATGCGGAGGACGCCGCTCAGGTGCGTGAACACGCGGCGGACATTCTCAATTCTTCCGAGTTCATGTTTGAACTGGTGGGTAATCTGCTTGACCTCGGGGCCATCGAACAGGGCCGACTCAACTTGCACCCTGCCCGGATCGACCTCGGCGCGACCATCGACCGGGCGTTGGAATCTTACCGGCGGCGCGCGGCGGACAAGCAAATCCGGCTGGTATGGTCGGCTCCGCCGCCGACCGCTATCGTGGCAGCGGATGCCAAGGCAGTAGTGCAGGTGGCGGACAACCTCATTTCCAACGCCGTGAAGTTTACTCCTCTTGGTGGGACGGTCGAAGTCAGCGTCGGAGACGGGGCACTGTCCTCTGGCATGGTGCGCTTGATCGTGCGCGATACCGGCCCCGGCTTGTCGGCGGCGGACCAAACTCATTTGTTTGAAAAGTACGTCCGGCTTTCGGCACGGGCGACCGCCGGAGAACATTCTACCGGCCTGGGGCTATCCATCGTGAAAAAGTTGGTAGAGGCAATGGGTGGCACGGTGTCTTGCGAGAGCACGCTAGGTCGTGGCAGCACGTTCACCGTGGAACTCCCGGCGGGCGACCTGCCAGGCAATTCTCCAAGTCCTAAAGCGACCGGTGCCCAAATGGCAGAAGGCACGCGAAACCCGGCGCAAGAAGACAGGCCATCATGAGGAACGCAAACGCGACGGCCACCCACGGCGGCCCGGCGCGAGGACGAGAGCAGCAAACGCAGTGGGCGTTGGTCCAAGAAAGCCAGGGGACCGAGGATGGCCGCGTGATCTGCTGCTATTCCCAGGAGCAGATAGTAATACCTCGTCATGTAATGTAAGTGCCTTGGTGAAAATGGTTCGTTGATCGTAGGGTTTCATTGCACCAGAACCATCTGACGAAGGATTACTAAGCGTGGCGGCAAGGGGCAGTGGGGTCCTTTCCCCCGCCTCAAGGGCGCGGGAGTTGCTTCTTGTGGAGTAGGCTCCCTTCTCTTGATGCAAGCCCCCCTCCCCCTCGACGAACCTACCAGACTCGCCGCGCTCCGGGACTTCCATATCGTCGATACGGAGCCCGAGATGGCTTTTGACCGGATCGTCAACCTGGCTTGCCGGGTCTTACGCGTGCCCATGGCGGCGGTGTCCCTGGTGAAATGCGACCGCCAATGGTTCAAGGCTTCGGTAGGCATGGCCTCCGGCGAAGCACCCAGAGTTGTCTTGTTCTGTGCGCACGCCATCCTGGCGGACGACGTGTTCGTGGTGGCGGACGCGACGGCAGACCCTCGCTTCGTGGACAATCCCCTCGTGGTGACGGGTGATCGCCTCCGGTTCTACGCGGGTGCTGCCCTCCGAACTCCAGCGGGCCAAGCACTGGGGGCACTCTGCGTGGCCGACCACCGACCCCGGCGGTTCGGCAAACGCCAGCGCGAGACCTTGAGGGACCTCGCGGCCATGGTGGTCGCCGCGATGACGTCGCGCGTGCAAAACGAAACGCTCAGGGACTTGCACGCTTCTATCGCCAAGCGGGTGACCGAAGCCACCGAGGACCTCACCCGGACGAACCAGGAGCTTTCCGCCGTTATCCGGCAGCGCGATCTGGCCGACGAGGAGTCACTGCACAACGAACGGCGTTTTCAGCAGATCTTCGACGAGATGAGCGACGCCGCTTTTCTGCACGATGCCTGGGGCCGCCTCGTCGACGTGAACTCCCCGGCCTGCACAATGCTCGGCCACACCCGTGAGCACCTGCTCACCATGAACGTCGGCTCGTTCATCGCCGACGGGGTGCCGGAGGAATTGCACCGGGTGTGGCGGGAGATCCCGCCCGGCGAGGCATGGACCGTCGAAGCGCGGCATCGGCGCAAGGATGGCAGCATTTTCCCTGCCGAAGTACGTCTCTGCGCGCTGGAGACCTCCGAGGGCCGCCGCATCCTTGGTCTGGCGCGCGACACAACCGAGCGGACCCGGCATCACGAGTTGCTGGCCAACCGCGCCCGGCAGCAACAGGTCATCTCGCACCTGGGCCTGAAAGCTCTGCGCGACACCGCTTCCCAAGGGGAGGACGGACTCAACACCCTTCTGGCCGAGGCGATCAACCTCGTGTGCCAGACTCTGGAAACAGACATCGGCAACGTGGTGGAATGCATGGCCGAACCGGGACGTTATCGCTGGCGCGCGACCTACGGCTGGCAGCCGAGCGCGCTCGGAGCCGTCGTCGATTTGGGTGACGACGTTGATTCCATGGCGCATTACACGCTGGCCAATGCTCCCGTGGTCACCAACGATCTGCACGAGGAGAGTCGTTTCGAGGCACCCGCTTCGATGTTGCAGTTGGGCGTGAGGAGCAGGGTGGCCACCGTTATCTACACCGAAGGCAAGCTGCCCTTCGGGATAATAAGCGCGTACAGCCGTAGCCACCACAACATAACGGCGGACGAGGTCACCTTGCTGCA
>CALMAQ010000134.1 GCA_937859745.1 uncultured Verrucomicrobiota bacterium
ACACCCTGCTGCTCAACCTCGCCCTGGACGGCAAACTGCCTGCCACCACCGCGAAGTAGGCTGCCACTGTTTTGAGCGTGCTCGGCAATGGCATATGCGACCGCTGCTTCGCAGGCGAAAGACGAGAGGGACAGCGGAGTTTTACCTCTACCATCCCGAGAACCTGCTTCTCGTGAAAAGGCAAAGGGATAGCGGCGTGCTTATTTGCGCGGCGGCAAATAATCTCAGTGCCGAACAGCAGGTGAGTTTCGTCCGCCATCCGAGCAAAGAGGGCTTTGTGTCTGGTGTACTGATTGAACCATCGGACTGGACTCCTGCTGGTGCCCGGATTGCAACGAATCGCCGGTGCGCTGGATCCAGGACAGTGTGTGCCAGAGGGATGATCTCACGATCAAATTTTACTACGAGGGCGAGGTGGCCTTGCAAGACTCCGAGGAAATCCTGGCTCGGGTTTCCGCCGTGCACGACCAGATGCTGGCTGCTGCGAAGGAAGCCGCCAGAGAGGAACGCCACCAAGCCCTGCGTCTCTTCGCCGACAACTTGTCCAAGGCTTTTTATGGGTTCGAGCCGGACTTCTTCCAGCAGAATGTCAGCCGCATCGTTGATGCTGTGATCAGCCAGATCCATGCGTCGCTCGAACTCTGGCCCACGCTGGCCGGAGTCCGCTACTGCTACAAGGACAAGAAGCTACTAACCCAAATAAGGGTGAATAATAAACGATTGGAGTCGCATCGCTAGACACCGCAGCGATCCCGCGATGAACATTGACCTTTCCACCAGCTTCGGCGACCCTTCACGCCGTAACGCGGAGGAGTTCCTCGCCCTCATCCACCAGCAAAAACAGGGCAAGCTCAAGATCTACTTGGGCGCGTGCCCGGGCGTGGGCAAGACCTATCAAATGCTGGTGGAGGGCAACCGACTCAAGAAGCGCGGCCTGGACGTTGTCATCGGCTACGTCGAGCCGCACGCGCGGCCGGAGACGACGGCGCAGATCGGCGAGTTGGAGATCATCCCACCGATTGTCACCCAATATAAAGGGGTCGAATTGCGCGAGATGGACACCACCGCCGTGATTGCCCGCGCACCGACAGTGACCCTGGTGGATGAACTCGCGCACACCAACGCGCCGGGGGGCAAGACCAAGAAGCGTTGCGAGGACGTGGAGGATCTCCTGGCCGCTGGCATCAACATCATTAGCACGCTCAACATCCAGCATTTGGAGAGCCTCTACAACGTGGTCGGGGGGGCCACCGGCGTGCGGGTGAAGGAGCGCATCCCGGACGAGTTCCTGACCCGCGCGGATCAGATCGTGAACATCGACCTGCCCGCCGAGGACCTCATCGAGCGGCTGGAAGCGGGCAAAATCTACCCGCAGGAGAGGGTGGCGCAGTCGCGATCGAATTACTTCACCCCGCAGAACCTCACGCGGCTGCGGGAACTGGCCCTGAGCGAGAGCGCCAACTTCCTTGACCGTCGGCAGCGCGCCGAGGAACATGACGCCGAGGAACACCGGCCGGGCGGGGTGGGCCAAGTGGCCGTGGCGCTTAGCAGCGGCGGGCCGGACCCGGGGCCATCCTGCGCAAAGCCGCACGCTTGGCCGCGCAGCTCAACGCTCCGTGGTACGCCGTGTACGTGCGCACGCTTGGCGAAGCACCGCAGGTCATCACGGCCGAGTTGCAGCGTGCCATCACAGACACGCTGGAGGCCGCCCAGCGGATGGGCGGCCTGGTCATCGTGCTCAAACGCGAGGATGTAGCCACTGCGCTCATCGACTTTGCGCGCGAGTATGGCGTTACTCACTTCGTCGTCGGTCGTCCTGCCAAGCGGTCCATGTGGCGTCTGCGGCCTTCGCTGCACGAGAAGCTGCTGCAAGAACTCAAAAATGTCGATCTGGTTGTTGTCTAGAATCGAACTTCGCTTTGACTTCGATCGACGAACCTCATTAACCAAACGGACAGAGGAATTCACACTGGGTGCAAAGTCTTTTGCAACATTGCGTTCATGAATTTTGAAGGCAGACACACCGCTTCGACTCTGCGGTCGCGGACGACAACGTAAATTATCTTCGTGGAAACATTTTCTTTCTCGGCTGTCATGGCGGCAGCGATCGACCCACCAGCCATCGAGTGGGAATCGCCGGGCACTCTCGTGCTCAAACTGCTGACGGTGCTGCTCTTGGTCTTGATGAACGGCTTTTTCGTCGCCAGTGAGTTCGCCATCGTCAAGGTGCGTGCCAGCCAACTCGATGCCATCCTCAACCAGGGTGATCGCCGAGCCAAGCCTACCCGCAAGGTGATCGAGAACTTGGACGCGTATCTTTCCGCCACCCAGTTGGGTGTCACCTTGGCGAGCCTCGCACTCGGCTGGGTCGGGGAACCGTTCGTCGCCCGCATGATCGAGCCGTTTTTCGCGCTCGTGCACGTTGGTTCGACCGCGGTCATCCACACCGTTTCCTTCGTGCTGGCTTTTACCTCCATCACGATTCTGCACATCGTTCTGGGTGAACTCGCGCCAAAGTCGCTCGCCATCCGCAAGGCCCTGCCGACCGCCTTGCTGATCAGCCGACCGCTCCGGCTCTTCTACGGACTGTTCCGACCCTTCATCTGGACGCTCAATACGATCACCAACTGGACGCTCTTACACGTGTTCCGGATGGAGCCGGTGCAGGAAGGAGAGGAGGTTCATTCAGAGGAAGAATTGCGGCTCATCGTCACCGAAAGCGCAAAGTCGGAGGAAATTTCTGGAGTCAGCAAAGAGATCGTTACTAACGCTTTCGACATGCGCAAGCTGTTGGTGCGCGAGGTGATGACGCCTCGGGCGGAAGTGGTCTTTTTGGACACACAACTTCCTTTCCCGGATAACCTCCAACGGATCAAGGCTGGTGGGCATAGCCGCTATCCCCTCTGCGAAGGTGACCTGGATCATGTGACCGGGTTGATCCATCTGCGTGATCTGTTCGTCTTGGTCCAGGAAAGGGAACCCGATCTGGCGACGATCAAAAAAGACTTGGTGGCCGTGCCAGAATCCATGCCCCTGGAGCAACTGCTACCCCTCTGCCGTCGCCAGCAGGCACACTTGGCGGTGGTCGTGGACGAGTATGGAACCAACGTGGGCATCGTCACCTTGCAGCACGTGGTCTCCGAGATCATCGGGGAAGAACCCGATGAGTTCGGGTCGGAGCGACGCGAGTTCCACCGGGTGAGTGACAACGAGTTTTGCGTCGAGGGTGGATTGGGTCTCTACGAGTTGCGCGACTTGGCTGGCGTCACCTGGGAGAGCGCCGATGTGAGCACCGTGGGTGGCTTCATCACCGCACGGTTCGGCCACCTACCGAGTCAAGGCGAGCAAATCCAGATCGATGAGTATTTGGTCACCGTTGAGCAGGTAGACAGAAGCCGGATTGAGCGGCTCCATTTCGAGAGGCCGCCATCGCTACAACCGCCCACTGGTTTTAATGGTACTGCCGATCCCGTTTCCTCTAATGATTAGACTCGTTACCGAACACACGACCCTTGACCTAGATAGACAGACGTTAGTGTCCACATGAAGTGATCATCTATCGCTGAGATCATTATGTCGAAGTATAAACTCGAATACATCTGGCTGGACGGCTACGAGCCGGTGCCCAACCTGCGCAGCAAAACGACGATCAAGGACTTCGAAAGTTTCCCGACGCTCGAAGAGCTGCCCATGTGGAACTTCGACGGCTCCTCGACCCAGCAGGCCGAGGGTGGCAGCTCGGATTGCCTGCTCAAACCCGTGGCCGTGTTCCCGGACACCACGCGCAAGAACGGCGCGCTGGTGATGTGCGAGGTGCTCATGCCCGACGGCAGTCCGCACCCCTCCAACTCGCGCGCCACCATCCTGGACGATCCCGGCGCGTGGTTCGGCTTCGAGCAGGTGTACTTCCTGATGCGCGACGGCCGTGCGGCTGACTGCGATGATGGTGATCAGCACGATCCTCCGGTTGGCCACTACGGGAGTGTCGGTTATCAGAACGTAGGCAACCTTGCCCGTCAGATTGTCGAGAAGCATTTGGACCTATGTCTAGCTGCGGGCGTCGATTATCAAAGCAGCAATGCCGAGGCGGCTAAAGGGCAATGGGGATTTCAGATATTCGGCGAAGGATCAAAATTGGCCGCGGATCAAGTCTGGATCTGCCGCTATTTGCTGGAGCGTCTGTGCGAGAGGTACTCGGTAAACCCGGAGTGGCACAGCAAGCCGATTGAGGATGATTGGAATGGGTCGGGCTTGCACTGCAGCTTTTCCACTGAGTACTTGCGCGAGACGGGGGGCAGGCGGACTTCGATCAGCTCATGAAGGCGTTTTACAAAAATCATAATGAGCACATCGCCGTGTACGGTCCAGACGATCCGTTACGTTCTACAGTGATGACAGAGGAACAAAGCCTCGATAAATTCAACTATGGAGCAACGAGGCACGGTGTCTCCATTCGCTTGCCGGATACGTTCGTGAACAGGGGGTACAAAGGTTACCTGGAACAGGAGTTACGCACTGTGAGGTTGATTGACCATCTTTTGGATAAAGGTGGTGAGG
>CALMAQ010000135.1 GCA_937859745.1 uncultured Verrucomicrobiota bacterium
GCTTTTGCCGTTGCTCCCCCGCGGAAGTCTGCGCGATGCTGGCGGCCCATGGAGCCCGCCCCGCCCCGTCCCGCGCCGTCCTGGTGGCGCTACCCGCGCTGGAACTTCAGCCGCCACGCCGGGACGTTCCGCGCCGCCGACGCCTTCGTGGTGTCCATCCAGAAGAGCGGCCGGACGTGGGTGCGCGTGTTCCTGACGGCCTACCTCGCCGAATGGGGAAAAGCCCACGCGGTGCCCCGGCTGACCTACACGCACGACCTGTGGGAACACGGCTCCAAGGAGCGGCTGGGCGAACGGCTGCGCGGCAAGTGGCTGATCCCGCGCGGCGAGGCCTTGGGCAAGCCGATCCTGCTCGTGGCGCGCGACCCGCGCGACGTGATGGTCTCCCTGTTCTTCCACCTCCAGAAGCGTGCCGGCACGTTCGGCGGCGACCTGCCCGCATTGCTGCGCCACCCGGTGCTCGGAGTGGACCGCGTCGTGGACATCATGAACCGCTGGCTCGCCGAGTGGAGCGGGCAGACGCCCCTGCACCTGCTGCGCTACGAGGACGCCCGGTGCGATCCCCCCGCCGCGTTCGGCGCGGCGATCCGCTTCCTGCTGCCGGACGCCGGGGTGGACGCCGAAATCCTGGCCCGGGCGGTGGACATCTCCAGCTTCGAGAACATGCGCCGCCTGGAAAAAGGCGACCGGCAGGCACCGGGCTCCGAACTGGTCGGAGAACTCAACAAAGAGGCGCTCCGGCCCCGGGACGCCGACGATCCCGACAGCTACAAGGTGCGCCGGGGCAAGGTCGGCGGCTACGCGGACTATCTTTCAGGCGGGGACCTGGCGTACCTCGACCGCGCCCTGGCGCGCCTCGACGCGCGCTACGGCTACGCACCCGCGCCACGCTGAGCCCTCAAACCGGAGTCCGGTCGCCGGCCACCTTGGGGGGCCGGCCGGAGCGCCGGATGGGTCCTGGGCCCGGTGAGCGCTTCAACCCGGCCAGACCGCTGATTTTCACCGGGAGATGGCTGCGCTCGCGCTTGGCGGCGGGTTTGTGCGCGGTCGGACCGTAGCCCGTCATCGCGCGGCTGATGGCTTGGCGCAACGTGGCGTGCGTCACCGGCTTGAGCAGGATCAGATCGACGGCGGCCGACGCGGTTTCCGTTTCGCTGCCGGGGATGCTCATGCCGGTGAGTAGAATCACGCGGGTGGCGGGCACGAGCGCCTTCGCCGCCTCGGCCAACTGCTCGCCGCTCATGTGGGGCATGGCTTTGTCGGTGATGACCAGGTCGAAGGGTTCGCCCGCCGCCGCCCGCGCCCGGAACTTTTCCAGCGCCACGCGACCGTCGTGCGCCGTCTCGACCGTGTGCCAGTCCTCCGCCAGGTGCTCGACGAGGATCTCACAGAGCACTTCCTGGTCGTCCACGGCCAGGATCCGCAGGGGCCGCTGCGCGCCGCAGGCTTCCACCGCGGCGACCGGCTCGGGCTTCGCTCCCAGCGGGAACGAGAACACGAACGTCGTCCCCACGCCCGGGGTGCTTTGCAGGTCGATGCTGCCGCCGTGGCGCTGCATCGTGCCGTAGACCATCGCCAGCCCCAGGCCCGTGCCCTGCTTGCCCTTGGTGGTGAAGAAGGGCTCCAGGCAGCGGCGGCAGGTCTCCTCGTCCATGCCCGCGCCCGTATCGGCCACTTCCAAAACGATGGCCCCTTCCTCGTAGGGATGGCGCGCATCGGGACCTTGGCGGACATCCCCTTCGCCGCCGGGCTCGCCTGCCACCCTCACCCGGGCCGCCGCCTCCGCCGCCGCGATGGCCTGCGCCGCGGGCTCGAAGCGGGTGCGGAGGGTGATTGTGCCGCCCCGGGCCATGGCGTCTACGGCGTTGAAGATCAGGTTGGTGAGCATCTCGCGCAGTTCCGCCGCGTCGGCCAGGAGCGGGGGCAATTCCCCGCTCAGCTCGGTGTGCACGTCGATGGTCACGCCCTGGCCCAGCGCCTGCCCGTGCCAGCGCGGCCGGGTCAGCGCGACGGCCTGCTCCGTGAGCTGGTTGATGTTCACCCGCCGGAACTCCTGTTCGTGGTCCGCCTGACGGTAGAACCCGCGCAGCCGGTTGAACATCTTCGCGGCGTCCTGCGCGGCCGTGATGACCGTACCGAGAAACTCGTCCGAGTGCGTGCCGTAGGGCGTGTCGCTCAGGTCGCTCATGAGCAGTTCGCTGTAGCCGAGGATTAGTGAGAGCGAGTTGTTGAAGTCGTGCGCCAGCCCCGCCGCCATGGAGCCGAGCGCGCTCATGCGCTCGTGCTGGATGACCTGCTGCTGGGTGTCGCGGAGTTGCTGCACCGTTTCCTCCAGTTGACCTAGGGTCTGACGCAACTCGCCCGTCCGCGCCCGCACGGCGTCCTCCAGCGAATCGTTGTGGCTCGTGAGCTGGAGGTGTTGCGCGCGGATTTGCAGCAGGTGGCGGATCCGCAGCAAAACCTCGATCTGGTCGAAGGGCTTGGTCAGAAAGTCCGAAGCCCCGGCCTCCAACGCAGCGTGCTTGGTGGGCGCGCTCACGTCCGCGGTCAACACGAGGATGGGCAGGCAGTCGCCGGGCGTGATCTCGGCCTCCAGCAGCCGCATCACCTCGAACCCGTTGACGTGGGGCATCATCAGGTCAAGCAGGACCAGGTCGGGCCGGAACTCCCGGAACAGCGGCAGTACCCGGCGGGGGTCGGTCGTGGTTCGCACCTCGTCGTAACCCGCGGCCTGCAGGATGTACTGGAGCAGCGAAATGTTCGCGGGCTCATCGTCAACAGCGAGGATTTTCATCCCGGACAAGGGAGCGGCAGGGATCATGGCGGGAAAACGGGTGGCCTAGCTCGGTTCCGACACGCGGGCCGGACCCCGCGCCGTGTGCAGTCCGAGGCGGGGCAGGAGTTCGTAAAAGTTTTTGATGTTGAGCGGCTTGGTCAGATACGCGCGGGCCCCGGCGTTGATTAGCCGTTCGACCGTCCCGGGCGTGGCGTCGGCGCTCACGGCCACGACGGGAATCTGGCACGTGTGCTTGCTGGACTGCAGCCGCGCGAGCACCTCCCAGCCGGGCAGATCGGGCAGGTGCAGGTCGAGCAGGATCACCGAGGGCCGGTGGTGCCGCGCGAGCGCGAGGCCCTCCTTGCCCGAGCGCGCCGTGAGCAGTTGCACGCGCCCGAGGCCGCTGAAGAGGTGTTCAATCAACCGGATGTTGGAGGCATTGTCCTCGACGTAGAGCACGGTGCAGACCTCCGCCTCCGCCGCCACGACAGGAACTGCCGCCTCCCGGGGCCGACCGGCGAGCATGGGCAGCAGCGCGGGTATCCCCGGCGGCACCGGCCCCCGGTGCCGGGGCAGTTGCAGCCAGAACGTGCTCCCTTCCCCCGGTGCCGAACGCACCCCGATGCTGCCGCCCATCGCTTCAATCAGGTGCTTGGAGAGCGTCAGCCCGAGGCCGGTGCCGGGAATCGCGGAGCGTTCCGCCCCGAGCCGATCAAAGGGCACGAACAACCGCGCCAGCTTGTCGGCGGCAATGCCCGGGCCCGTGTCGGTCACGCCCACCCGCATTTGCCCCGGGCGGACCGCGCCGCACTCGATCCGCACGCGGCCCTCGTCAGGCGTGTACTTCAGCGCGTTGGAGAACAGGTTCAGGAGCACCTGCTTGCACCGCTGCCGATCGCCGCGGAGATGGTGGCCGCCATAGCCGCCCAGGTTGACCTCAAAGACGATCCTCCGCGCCTGGGCCTGCGGCCGGACGAGGTCGAGCGTTTCGGCCACGAGGTTTTCCACCCGGATGGGCTCCACGGAAAGCTCGACGCGGCCCGCCTCGATGCGCGCGATGTCGAGCACCTCGTTAATGAGGTCCAGCAGGTGGTTGCCCGCGTGGACGACCTGCCCGGCACAGTCCTTCTGCGTCGTGTTCGCCGCCTGGTTGAGCAGGATTTGCCCGAAGCCGAGGATAGCGTTGAGCGGCGTGCGCAACTCGTGGCTCATGCGCGAGAGGAACTCGCTCTTGGCACGGTTCGCCGTCTCTGCCTCCTCCTTGGCCTGTTTGAGGGCCACCTCCGCACGGTGGCGCTCGGTCACGTCGCGCACCAGCGCGAGCATGTAGCGGTGGCCGTCGGTCTGGAACGAACTCATGCGCGACTCCACGGGGAACGTCGTGCCGTCCTTGCGCCGGTGGATGCCGCGCATGTTGGCCGCCAAGCCCGGCCGCCACGCCCGCCAGCGCGGCAGGGCCTCGGCGGGATCGAACGTCGTCTCCACGGTCTGCAAGGGCAGTCCGAGCAATTCCTCGCGCCGGTAGCCCAGGCTGTCGCAGGCCTCCTGGTTCACGTCGATGATCGTCGCATCCAGGTCGCAGACGAAGATCGCATCCCCCGCCTGCTCGACCAGGTGCCGGAAACGTTCTTCGCTCTCGCGCAGCGCCGCGTTGGCGCGCTGCTGCTGCGTGATATCCCGCGCAATGGCCGCCAGGCTCACGGGCTTGCCCGTCCCGGGGTCGCGCACGTAGAAGATGTTCAAACTGACCGGGACCGACGGCTTCCCTTTGAAGTGGCGGATGTGGACATCGCCTTCCCAATGGCCTGCCTGGCGTAACGTTGGGAGCACCGTTTCAGTGACAAAGCCCCGATCCTCGGGACAAAAATGATCGAGGATGGTCGTTTGCCCCGCTTGCTCCAAATTCTCCAGACCGATGAGCCGACATCCGGCTTGGTTAAGATATCTCGGTACGCCCTCCACGCTCGCCAGGCCGATGAAGTCCGGACTTTCCTCGATCAGTCGGAACAGGTTGAATCGCTCCAGCTCGCTGTGTTCGCGCCGGGCGATCTCCGCGTTGAGCGAGGCGTTGGCACGGGTCAATTCGGTGGTCCGCTGACGGATGCCATCCTCCAGCGAGCCGCTCAGGCGCTGGAGCAGGCGATGTTGCTTGGCCAGGGTCCGCTCGTGGTGCTTGCGGCCTGTGACCTCCGTCCGCAGGCTGCCCGCGATACGCCGCAAAATCATCTCGTCCACCACGACCGACGCCAAGTCGGCCAGGATCATTCGATCCGACCTCGTGAAAGACCGTTTCTCGTTGCTCAAGACACAGAGCGCACCCAGCCGATGCCCCTCGGGCGTCGTGAGCGGCGCACCCGCGTAGAAACGCATTCCGGGATCGCCTGTCACCTCGGGAAAATAGGCAAAACGTGGATCGTGGGTCGCGTCAGGCACGACCAGGACCTCTTTAGATAGGATCGTGTAGTTGCACAACGACGTCTCCCGGAACACTTCTTTGATTCCCCGCAGCCCGTAGCTCGCCTTGCACCAGGTGCGGTATTCGTCCACGAGCGTGATCGCGGCCATCTCCACCCGGAAAACTCGTGCCGCCATCCCGGCAATGCGGTCGAAAGCGCGTTCCGGTGGGGTGTCGAGAATCTCGAACTCGCGCAGCTTGGCGAGCCGCGCGGTCTCGTTCTTGTGTGAAAGCCCACTCATAATACCGCGGGAAACCTGTTCACGACACTGACGCTGGACCAGCATGCGTCAAGGCTGGTTGGCCGAAGAAGTTACGGACACCGTGGCCTCGTTGCGCGTGTCGGCGCAGAGGACATCCAGCCGCTCGGCCACGCACCGCACGAGCTTGGACATCGTGACAGGCTTGGCCAGCACCCGCAAGCCGTTAGTGTAAAGCGAGTTCTTCGCGGATTCCTCGTCGGTGACCAGGCTGGTCATGAAGATGATCGGCACGCCGTTCAACGTTTTGTCGGCCTGAAGGTGGCGGGCGACCTCGCCGCCATCCATCTCCGGCATTTCCACGTCGAGCAAGATCAGGTCGGGCCAGAAATCGAGCGCGGTCCGCACGGCGGCTAAAGGATCGTTGAGTTCGCGCACCTCAAAGGCAGGCTGGCGCTCTAGGGTCAGGCGGACCATCCGCGTGGAGGCGGGATCGTTGTCGATGACGAGGATCTTTTTTTTCAAGGGCGCGGTGGTGGGCGGCGGGAACGTGCCAGCGCCCGATGTTTAAGCGGAAAACGTACCCCGGGCCAGGGGGTATACCGCGTAATTTCCGTGGGGTAAACACCCCAGTGTCATTTGGGCGCGCAAGGGTTAGTAGTCAATCCATCAAGACCGATTCTTCCCCCGCGCGCAGTGGCGTCACGCGGATGGTGCTCATCGACGATCATCAATCCATGCGCGACATGCTGCGCAACGCGCTCGCGCGACGCGATGCCGCCAGCTACGAAGTGGTCGGCGAGGCGGGCACGGGGCCGGAGGCCATGGAGTGCTGCGTGGCGCTGCGGCCCGATCTTATCGTGCTCGACGTGGTCCTGCCCGGATTTAACGGCGTGGAGGTGCTGGCCCAGTTGCGCCAGAAGCTGCGCGGCCTGCGCGTCGTGTTTTTTTCGGGTTGTCTGCAGGAACAACTCATCGCCCGCGCAGTGGCCCTGGGCGCGGACGCCTACGTGCTCAAGACGCAGCCCTTGCAGCGGCTGCTCGAAGCCATCGACAAAGTCAACGGCGGCGAGAAGTATTTCGACCCCGCCGTGGCGCAGTTCAACGGCCACGCCACGCACCTGATGGGCTGGCAAACGCTGACGGTGCGCGAGCAGGAGGTCGCCCGCCTGATCGCCGAGGGCAAGACGACCAAGGAGGCGGCGGTCCTCCTCGGCGTCAGCGCCAAGACGCTCGACAAGCACCGCACCAGCATGATGACCAAGCTCGGCGTCCACGACGCCGTTTCCGTCACGCGCTACGCGCTCGTCGCGGGGTTGATCTCGCTGGATTGAGCGGGCCCCCGCCCTACTTCACGACCCGCGCTTCGTCACGCGGCACGACGAGGTTCTGCCCGGTCATCTCCGGCGGACGGTCCAGCCCGAGCAGGGTCAACAGCGTCGGGGCCACGTCCGCGAGGATGCCGTCCTCCACCCGGAAGCCGTCCGCGTCCGCCGCAGCGTAGATGACGTGGACCAGGTTGGTCGTGTGCGCCGTGTTGGGGCTGCCGTCCGGGTTGCGGGTGTATTCGCAGTTGCCGTGGTCGGCGGTAATCAACGCTTTGCCGCCCAGTTCCAGCGTGCGTTCGACCACCTGGCGCACGCAGTCATCGATGGTCTCCACCGCCTTGACTGCCGCCGCCGTGACGCCCGTGTGCCCCACCATGTCGGGATTGGCGAAGTTGAGGATCACGAGATCGTAGCGCGGCAACGCTTCCAGCACCTTGGCCGTGACCTCCCGGGCGCTCATCTCGGGTTGGAGGTCGTAGGTGGCCACCTTGGGCGAAGGCACGATCTGCTGGTCCTGGCCCGGGAAAGGCGTTTCCACCCCGCCGTTGAAGAAGTAGGTGACGTGGGGGTATTTCTCCGTTTCCGCGATGCGGAGCTGGGTCTTGCCCGCCTCCGAAACGACCTCGCCCAGGATGCGGTCCAGCGTCTGCGGCGGGAAGGCGTGCGGGCAGGAATAGTTCGCGTCGTACTGCGTCAGCGTGACGAAGTGGACGCGCGGCCAGTGCTTGCGCTCGAAGCCGGAGAAGTTCTCGTCCAGGAAGGCGTCGGAAAGCTGGCGGGTGCGGTCGGCCCGGAAGTTGGTGAAGAACACCACGTCGCCGTCGCGGACGTGCGGGGCATCCGCCGAGGGCGGGGTGAAGACCATCGCGGGCAGGAACTCGTCGGTGGTGCCGCTGTCGTAGAAGGGCCGGATGGCATCCACCGGGTCCTGCGCGCAGATGATCCCCTCGCCCTCGACGATGGCGTCCCAGGCGAGTTTCGTGCGTTCCCAGCGTTTGTCGCGGTCCATGGCGAAGTAGCGGCCGATGACCGTCACGATGCGCGCGCCCGTGGCGTTGACCGCCGTTTCCAGCTTTTCGAGGTAGCCGATGCCCCCGGTGGGCGAGGTGTCGCGGCCGTCCATGAACGCATGGATGAAGATTTCCTTCACCCCCGCCGCGTGCGCGAGGTTGACCAGGGCGGCGAGGTGATCCTGGTGGCTGTGGACCCCGCCGTCGCTGACGAGCCCGAGGAAGTGCAACCGCCGGCCGGGGGCCTTCGCCTGCTCGAACGCGGTCTGCACGACCGGATTGGTCAGCAGACGGCCTTCGGCGACGGCCTTGGAGATGCGGGTGAGGTCCTGGTAGACGATGCGGCCCGCGCCGAGGTTGAGGTGGCCGACCTCGGAGTTGCCCATCTGCCCGGCGGGCAGCCCCACGTCCAGGCCGCTGGCGCTGAGCTTTCCCCAGGGGTATTTCGCTAGCAATTCATCATGGAAGGGTGTGTCCGCCAAGACCGTGGCGTCGCCGTCGCGCTCGGCGTGCTCCGGGGAATCCGGGTTGATGCCCCAGCCGTCGCAGATGATGAGGATGACAGGTTTCGCCATGGCGTGTGGATCAGGAAAAAGGTGTCGACGGTGAACGACGCACCCTAAACGGATGCGGCGAAGCCGCTGGCCGCGCAAGGCGCCGTGAATATTTCGTTGTGCGCGTCCGCCGCCTTCTGGCACGTTCGGGCCGCCGGTTCGCCCCATGAGACAACGCAACAATCTGCTCGCGCTGGCGCTGCTCGCGCTGTTCGTCGCGGCGGGCGTGTGGTACTTCCGCGCCTACGTCGAGCCCAAGCCGTTCGGGATCATCCTGTTCACCGGCGAGGGGCTCGTGCCCGGCCGGTTGACGGTGGCGCGGCTCTACGGCGGGGGGGCAGACCACCGGCTGGCCATCGACTCGCTGCCCAACGTGGCGCTGCTGAGCACGCACGCCGCCGACTTCGCCGTGGCCGACGATGCCGCCGCCGCCAGCGCGCTCGCCTGCGGGGCGACGGTCAACAACCGGGCGCTCTCGGTCGATCCCGCCGGGCACGCCCTGCCGACGATCCTGGAACTCGCCCGCCGCCGGGGCCGCGCGACGGGGCTTGTCACGAACGGCCAGTTGACCGATCCCACCCCGGCGGCCTTCTACGCGCACACCGCCGACGCGCGGGACCACGCGGCGCTGGCTCTCCAGCTCGCTGGGAAAGCCGGGCCCGATGTGGTCCTCGGTGGCGGGGCCAGCGACTTCCTGCCCGCCGCGAGCGGCGGGCGGAGGACGGACGCGCGGGACGTGGCGCGGGAGATGGCCACGCAGTGGAAGTATACCCTGCTGCGGACGCGTGCGGACCTCCAGGAAGTGCAGCCCTGGCGCGGCCCGCGGCTGCTGGGGTTGTTCGCGCCGGACGCCCTGGCGTTCCGCGACCAGGTGCAGGAGGACAACCCGCCGCAGCCTGCGCTGGCGGACATGGTCGTCACGGCCATCCAGACGCTCCAGCGGCGCACGGGCGGCTATTTGCTCGTGGTGGACGCCGGGCTCGTCGGCCGCGCCGCGCTTGCCAACCAGGCTGAACGGACCTTGCAGGAAACGCTGGAGCTGGATCGCGCCGTGTCGGTGGCGCTCCAGTATGCGGGCACGAAGACGCTCGTGCTGGTGGCTGGCGGGGTGGCCACAGGCGGCATGACGCTCAACGGCTACCCGCTGCGCCAGGATCGCGGCGTGTCGCTGGTCGGCGGGATGAACGCGCAAGGGTTTCCGTCGATTACCTGGGCCACCGGTCCCGCCGCCGGGACCGACGGGAAACCCCCGGCCGCCCCGGCAGCCTTCGCCGCGCCCTACGCGGACAACACCGCCGACGACGC
>CALMAQ010000136.1 GCA_937859745.1 uncultured Verrucomicrobiota bacterium
ACAGCTTGGCCCGGCTGTTCCTGACCTTCGGCAGTTCGTACTACCGCCTGAGCGGCCTGCCCGCCGCCAGCTACGGGTTGATCGGCGCGCCAGCGGCGACACCGCCAGCCCCAGGCCGCCGTGGTCGGGCTGGGTCTGGGGGGCGTGGCGCTGCGCTGGCCGATATGGGGCGTGGTCTTCGTCGTGCCGCTGGGCATGGCGATGTCGGCGGTGGCCTACCTGGTGTCGTACTACCTCAACGCCGCCGTCCCCTCGCACCAGCGCGCGACGGTGCTCTCGTTCAAGGGACTCGCGTTCAACCTCGGTTACGGGCTGGTCAGCCTGGCGTTCGCGGGGGCGTTGCGCGCCCTGCGCGACGGCAGCCCCGAGCAGACGTTCGGGCGCACGCTGCCCTGGCTGCCGGTGTGGCTGGGCCTGACGCTCGTGGTGCTGGCCGTGGGCTTTTGGCACCGCCGGGCGGATTTGGAGGGCAGAAGGTAGAAGACAGAGGGCAGAAGGGAGTGCATGCCCCTCTACCATCCTGCATCCTGTATCCTTCCACCTTCGCCCGGGACAGCCGGGGCGCGGCAACCCTGCGATTGATGCGGTGTATGTCCCATGATCGCCCCTCTCGCCGTTATCCCATCGGAGCCGAACTGATCGCCCCGGACCGGACGCACTTCCGCGTCTGGGCTCCCAGGGCCAGGCAGGTGGAAGTCGCCGTCCAGGCCGACGGCAACCGCGACTCCGCGCCCGCCGTGGTCACGCTGGACCCGGAGGATGGCGGCTACTTCTCCGGCGAGGCCGTGGCGGGCGCGGGCGCGCTGTACCGCTTCCGGCTCGACGGAGGCGTGCAGCTCTATCCCGACCCGGCGTCGCGCTCGCAGCCGCTGGACCCGCACAACAGCTCCTGCGTCGTGGACCCCGCGGCGTTCCGCTGGACGGACGCCGCCTGGAAGGGCCGCCCGTTGCGCGGGCAGGTGATGTACGAACTACACGTCGGCACGTTCACCCCCGAGGGCACCTGGGCCGCCGCCGCGCGCGAACTGCCCGAGCTGGCGCGCCTGGGCGTGACGGTCATCGAGATGATGCCCGTCAACGAGTTCGCCGGGCAGCACAACTGGGGTTACGACGGCGTCGATTTCTTCGCCCCGGCGCACGTCTACGGCACGCCGGACGACCTGCGCGCGTTCGTCGATGCCGCGCACGCCGTGGGCGTGGCCGTGATCCTGGACGTGGTCTACAACCACTTCGGGCCGGACGGGAACTACCTGCGCGCCTTCGCCGAGCACTACTTCACCGACCGCCACCCGTGCGACTGGGGCGAGGCGCTCAACTTCGACGACACCGACGCCGGGCCCGTGCGCGAGTTCTTCATCACCAACGCGCGCTACTGGGTCGAGGAGTTCCACTTCGACGGCTTCCGCTTCGACGCGACGCAGAGCATCATCGATTCGTCGGAGGAATACATCCTCGCCGCCATCGTGCGGGAGGCCCGCGCGGCGGCCAGGGGGCGCGAACTCATCATGATCGCCGAGAACGAGCCGCAGGCGACCAAGCTCGTGCGTCCGCGCGAGGAAGGCGGCGACGGGCTGGACGGCCTGTGGAACGACGACTTCCACCACAGCGCGGTCGTGGCGCTGACGGGCCGCCACGAGTCGTACTTCTGCGATTACCACGGCACGCCGCAGGAGTTCATCTCGGCGGCCAAGTACGGCTACCTGTACCAGGGGCAGCGGTACGTTTTCCACGACAAACGGCGCGGGATGCCGGGCTTCGGCGTGCCGCCCGCGGCGTTCGTGGCGTTCATCGAGAACCACGATCAGATCGCCAACACGGGCGACGGCAGGCGGCTGCGCTTCCAGACCTCGCCCGCGAAGTACCGCGCCATGACGGCGCTCCTGTTGCTCGGGCCGTGGACGCCGATGCTCTTCCAGGGGCAGGAATTCGGGGCGTCGGCGGATTTCCTGTACTTCAACGACATGGGCCACGACCTGCACGACCCCATCCGCAAGGGCCGGGCGGAGGGCTTGAAGATTTTCCCGTCGTTCGCCAGTGAGGAAACGCAGGCGCTGCTGGCCGATCCGTTCGGCGCGGACACGTTCACGCGCTGCAAGCTGGATTTCTCCGAGCGTGACAAGCACGCCGCGATCTACACGCTGCACCGCGACCTCCTGCGGCTGCGGCGCGAGGACCCGGCGTTCACCGGGCAGCGCATCGGCGGCGTGGACGGCGCGGTGCTCGGGCCCGAGGCGTTCGTGCTGCGTTTCTTCGGCGAGAAGATGGGTGGCGACGACGACCGCCTGCTGGTCGTCAATTTCGGCCGTCTCCTGAACCTGGAACCCGCGCCCGAGCCGCTGCTCGCCCGGCGGGGGGAGCGCCGGTGGGAACCGCCCTGCCCGCGCGACCGCCCGCGCAACGGCGGCTAGGGCCCGGCGCCGGTGCAACCGGGCGGCGCCTGGCGCATCCCGGCGGAAGCCGCCGTGGTGTTGCGGCCCGTGACCGATCCCGCCTCGGCCTTGAAGCCGGAAGGCACGGAAGGGTAAGTCCCTCCGGTCAGCCGCGTAGCGGCCATCGTCACGCTGGTAGGGATCGCTCTCCGAGCGACTCCCAAATTGTCTGCCTATCTGGTGGATGGCGCGTCTTGTCTGGTGGATGGCGCGTCTTGTCCAGACAGTCAGGGAGTCGCTCGGAGAGCGATCCCTACCTTATAAACGACCTCCGGCACGCGGCTAATCGGAGTTACGGCTTGCCCGGCTCTCCCGGCATCCCCAAATGCGCGTGGAAGAACTGCGCGATCCGCTCTTCCAGCCGCGTGCGGACGACCGGGTCGGGCACCATGTGCGTGAAGGAGCTCAACGGCAGGAACTCCGCCTGTCTGCCCGCGCGGAACAACGCCTCCTCCAGCTTCAGGCTGTGGCGGAAGTACACGTTGTCGTCCGCCGTGCCGTGGATGAGCAGCAGCGGGCGCGAAAGGTCGGCGGCGTAGGTGAGCAGCGAGCCTTCCTTGTACGCTTCCGGGTAACGTCCGTCGCCGGGCACGCCGAGGTAACGCTCGGTGTAGCAGGTGTCGTAGTCCATCCAGTCGGTGACGGGCGCACCCGCGACGGCGGCCTTGAACACGTCCGGCCGCCGCAACACGGCCAACGCCGACATGTAGCCGCCGAAGCTCCAGCCTGTGATGCCGACCCGGTCCAGGTCCATCTCGGGGTGCTTCGCGCCGAGGAGCTTCAGGGCTTCCACTTGGTCGTCCAGCGGCACGCTGCCGAAGTGCCCGGCGATGGCGCGCTCCCAGTCACGCCCGCGCCCCGGTGTACCACGCCCGTCGATGGCCACGACGATGAAACCTTGATCGGCGAGCCATTGGTCGAGCAGGTATGGGCGCATCGACGCGACGACCTGCTGGTGGCCGGGGCCGCCGTACACATCTACGATCACCGGATATTTGCGCTTGGCCGCCGGGTCGAAGTCACGGGGCCGCACGAGCATGGTAAAATAAACGTCGTTCTGCCGCGGCTGCGGCCGGACCATGGGCAACTCGTCGAGCGTGGTCTTCGGTACGAACGCAGGTTCGGCGGCAACAGAAGGCAATTCACCGAGCACCGCCCCGTCGCTCACACGCCTGACGACGATGCGAGGCATCTTGTCCAGCGTCTGCCCTATCTCGGCGAAGACCGTTTGGCAGTCGCCGAAGGTCATTTGTGCCAATCCAGGGTCAGACATCAGGTCGGCGTAGCCTTCGGGGACGGGTTTGCCGTCGAGCGGCACGAAGGATGGTAACGCGTAAAACGGCGTTCGGTAGCTGAATATCCCATAGGCCCGTCTCCCGGCCACGCCCGAGAGCGTGCGAAAATTTTCCTCCCAGTTCATGAAGATTCCCGGGGCGGATTGGCCATCGACTGCGCGCCGTTCAAGGTTGCGCCAGTTCGCTCGCTCGCTCGCCCAGAGGAAGCCCCCGCCGTCTTCCGGCGAGAGCCACACCGGCACATCCTGTTCCAGGTTCACCCAGGCGTCGTCGTGCTCGGTGAGCAGGACGCTCGTTTTGCCCGTGTCCGGGTCCGCCTTGAGCAAGGCGAGATCGCGCTGGTCGCGCGAGAGGACCGTCAGCGTCAGCGGGCCTTCCTTTTGCCACGTCACCTTGCCCAAGTAAGAGTATTTGGCGCGGTCGTAGTCCAGCCACGTCGTCTCGCCCGCCCCGTCCGCCGACGTGACGCCCACGCGCACGCTGACGTTCTCCTTGCCCGGACGAGGGTAGAACACCGGCGATGGCGGGTTGCCCGGCTGCGCGGGGTCGGCGGGATACCACGTTTCCACCTTGGAAGCGTCGCTCTCCTGGTAGGCGATGCTCCGCGAATCCGGCGACCACCAGTAGCCGGAGAACCGCGCCATTTCCTCCTGCGCGACGAACTCCGCCAGCCCGTGCGAAACCTTTTCCGTGCCGCCCGTCGTGACGGCGCGTTCCTGGCCCGTGGCGAGGTCGAACACGCACACGTCGTAGTCGCGCACGTAGGCGACGCTCCGGCTGTCCGGCGAGAACTTCGGATCGACAATCGTCCCCGCGCCCGTGGCGAGTTCTCGCACGCCGCCGCTCGCGCGGTCGAGCACGTAGAGCTTGCCCGACAGGCTCAGCAACACCAGCGCGCTGTCCTTGGAGATGCTGAACGCCGTGAACCCGCCCACGCTGATCCGCTGGCGTTCGCGGCGGGCTTTTTCCTCGGGCGAAAGCTGCTCCGCCGCGCCCTTGAGCGCATCAGCGGGAGCAAGGAGGCGGTGCGTCTGGCCGGTGGCCACTTCGAACTCGTACAATTCCTGGCTGGGTTCGCGCCCGGACTTCGCGCGCAGGAACAGGACGGCCTTGCCGTCCGGCGTCGGCGTGGCGTTGACCGGGCGGCCCAGCATGAAGCCGCGCGTCTCGGCGTAGTCGCGCAGGAAGGTGTCCTCCGCGGGCGGGGCGGCGCGCAGGGTGGCGGCGGCGAGCGCCAGCAGTGGGAGCAGGGCGAAAGGCAACGGTCGCATGGACATCCGGTATCGCGGTTCCGGGCGTGGGGCAATGTGCAAATCGCATTACAGCAAATCCATGTCAGCAGGCGCGAACAGCCTGCGGAAACGAATCGCCAAGTCGGCCTTCGTCATCCGGCGAAGAGCGATGGCGAGCAGATCCTCGTCGATCAGATAGGTATCCACTCCACTGGTGTTCACCCCGTTCAACTCGAGGAAGATCAGGGCAGCCGAGATGCCTGTGCGTTTATTGCCGTCCAGAAAGGCTTGTGCCTCGGCAAGGTGAAACCGCTCGCACGGAAATTAGCTATTCGGCGAGCTTGGCCAACAGACGCGCATGTACAGTCATTACTTTGGCCAGACAGCGACGAAAATCCTCGTCCGTTGCATAACGAACATCGGGCCGGAGCGCTTCGGGTAGAGGCACCGGCCTGGCGGCAGCCTGTGACAGAGCCTCCGCAAGCCTCGCCTGAAAGATCGGCTCAGCTTCTTGGATTACCATCTTTGCATTATCCCAACCCGCAGACAGAAAGTCAACGCGGGGCTGCAAGTCTCAATGCGTCTCCAGGAAACGATGCACGTCCTCGGCCAGCTTCTGGCCGATGCCTTCCACGGCGGCGATCTGACCCACCGTTTTCTTGCGGAGCCGCTCCACCGAGCCGAACGCCTTCAGGAGAATCTGCTTGCGGTTCTCGCTCACGCCGGGGCAGTCGTCGAGGATGCTCTCGTTGATGCGGCGCTTCATCAACAGTTGATGATAACCGTTGGCGAAGCGGTGCGCCTCGTCGCGGATGCGCTGCAACAAGCGCAGTGCGCCCGAATCCTCCGGCAGCCGCAGCGGCGCGGGACGGCCGGGGCGGTAGATTTCCTCGAACTCCTTGGCCAACCCAATGATGGGCATCTCGTGCAGCCCCAGCTTCTGCAACTCGCCGCACGCCATGCCGAGCTGCCCCTTGCCGCCGTCCACCACGATCAGGTCGGGCAGCCGCCCGCGGCGGCCTTTCGAGCGTTCGGCGGGTTCGGAGTCATCCACGATCTGCGGGTCCTCTTCCGTGACGGCGACCGCGTCGCCGCCAAAATCCGCCGGTTCCCCGTTGGCGGCGGCGGCGTCGCGCAAATCCTGTAACGCCTCGGCTTCCATCTCCCGCTCGATCTCGGCGTCCAACTCCGCGTCGTTCTCGTCGGCCTCGTAGCCGGGACCCTCGATGGTGTCGCCGCCGTCCAGGTTGGCGTTGCCGTCGCCCGCCCCATCCTCGGCCCTCGGCTCGCCGCGCCGCATGAACGTGGCGTTTTCGCGTTGCAGGCGCTCGATGGCGTCCTGCGGGTTTTCCTGGCTGTACTCGGCCGCGTCGGAATGCAGCTCGCGCGCCTCCAGCAACACGCGCGCGTACCGCCGCCGGATCACCTCGGCCATGCTGGCGAAATCGTTCTGCCCCTTGACGCCCTTGATGCGGAAGCGCCGGTAGTTCGCCTTGTCCGGGATGCCGTTCTTGAACGACACCATGCTCGCCACGATGTGCGTGCTGCTGATGTTGGAGATGTCGAAGCACTCCATCACCAGCGGCAGGTGCGGCAACTGGAGCGCGTCCGCCAGCGCCTTGAGGTCCGACACCGGGTTGATGCTCGTGGGC
This sequence comes from uncultured Verrucomicrobiota bacterium, assembly GCA_937859745.1. GTDB lineage: Bacteria > Verrucomicrobiota > Verrucomicrobiia > Chthoniobacterales > SZAS-18 > CAHJWO01. The sequence continues at coordinate 6,609 of CALMAQ010000136.1, forward strand.
AGCGAGTGGCGCGTGAAGCGCCGCGTCGGCGCGGTCGTGCGCCGCAGGTCGTCGATCATGTCGCGCAACTGCGCCGCCTTCTCGAAGTTCATCTTCGCCGCGGCGTCCTTCATCTGCTTTTCCAGGTCGTCGAGCGTGTCGCGCGAGCGGCCCTCCAGGAAGTCGCACGCTTGCAGGACGCGCGCGCGGTAGTCCTCCAGGCTGATCTTGCGCACGCACGGCGCGGGGCACTTCTTGATGACCGGCGCGAGGCAATGCTTGTAGTCGTACTCGCCCGGCTCGTAGGGACGGCAGGAGCGCAGGCCGAACTTGTCGCGCATCAGGTTGAGCGTCGCGCGCAGGGCCGTGGAATGGGCGAAGGGCCCGAAATACTTCGCGCCGTCGTCCTTGCGCATCCGGGTCAACTGGAAGCGCGGGATCGGGTCCGCCGGATGGACGCGCACCATCAAAAAATGCTTGTCGTCGCGGAACGACACGTTGTAGCGCGGCCGGAATTCCTTGATGAGCCGCCCTTCGAGCAGCAGCGACTCGGGCTCGGTCTTGACGACGTGGTACTCGAAATCCCAGATGCTCTCGATGAGCGCGCGGGTCTTCAGGTCGGCCGTGCGGCTGCGCGAGGCCATGAAGTAGCTGCCCACGCGCTTGCGCAGGTCCTTGGCCTTGCCCACGTAGATGATGCGGTTGAGCCGGTCGCGCATCAGGTACACGCCCGGGCGGTGCGGCACGTCGCGCAGCTTCTTGTTGAAATCGGCCTTGGCCTTGGGCAGCGGGGAATCCATGAGGGACGGACTCAACATACTACGGGGGAACCAGGGCCGAAAGGCCCGGCGGATGGTGGAACCGGCAATATTTTCGCGGCCAAGCGGGTACGGCGGCTGCGATACAAGGGCGGAATGTTGTCGTCTCCCCGCTCCGCGCTCTCATTCCTGGCCGCCCTGATCCTCGGCGCGCTCCCCGTCTCCCCGGTCGCGCGCGCCCAGCAGCCGTCCGCCCCGGAGGCGACCCCGCCCCTGTCCGTCGCCGAGTGCATCCAGCGGGTGGTCGCCAGCGACGAGCAACGGCGCGAGCACCGCCAGGCCATGGAGTGCGACGAGACCGTCAAGACCGAGCGGCTGGACGACCAGGATAAGGTCGTGTCCACCAAGACCATCTACTTTCTCGGCGGGGAAACCAAGGACCTGTCGTATTCCACCAAGGTGGAATCCAGGTCCGCCCCCACCCCCTCGCCCGACGGCAAGCTGGGCAAGGACGAGGAGGCCGTCAAGGCGCAGTCCCTGGTGGCGGTCATGAACCTGCGCCACCTCTCGCCGCGCTACACGTTCGCCCTGGCGGGCAGCGCGCAAATCCACGGACGCGATTGCAACATCTTCACGTACCACCCCAAGCCCGGCCAGCCCGCCGCCACCCGGGAGGAAAAGGTCGTCAACAACCTCCAGGGACACTATTGGATCGACAAGAACACCTTCGAGATCCTCCAGGTGGACGGCTCGCTGGCGTCGCCCGTGTCGGTGGCGCTCATCGCCTCGGTGACGCGGATGGATTTCAAGTTCCACTCGCAGACCCTGCCCAACGGGGAGGCCGGTCCGCTGGATTTCAGCGTGAACCTGGCGGTCAGGGCTCCCTTCTACGATTTCCGCCAGCGTCAGACCACCACGATGGAGAATTGGCGTCCGCGGAAGAAGTAAGATTCTCATTATTGAGAATCTCAAGGATGCAATGCGTACCTTGGTCGAGACAAAGCGATTACGTTTACGATTGACGCTCTCCAGAGGTTGTTCGCAGAGGCCGGGCAGGATGGTTTGACCAAGCTCGGGCAGGGTTGTCCGGAAGATCGGTACAGATGCTGCTTCGTAGTGGAGCCAGCATGTTCGCCCGTCCATTTTTTCGTTCGCGCTCCCTGCCCAGACACGGTGCCCTCGCTTCCACCGCGTGCGGCCTGACCTTGGTGGAGATGATGGTCTCCCTGGCGGTCCTGACCCTCACCGCCGTGGGCGGGGTGTCGGGCTTCGTGCTGCTGAACCAGTATGCGTCGAGCCTGCGCAACGTTTCCTCGGCCAAGGCGCTCTGCCAGGAGCGCATCGAGCAGGTGCAAACGATGCCCTTCAACCCGCCGGGCGCGGTGCCCGACGTGCTCATCCCCGGGTCCGACCCGAAGCTGAGCACCTCGTACTACTACCTGCTAGGGCCCAGCGGGAGCTACGACTCCTCGGGCAAATACACGGGCACCGGCACCGCGCAGACCACCAGCGAGACCGTGCAGGTGTACGTCCAGCAGGATGGCACGACCAGCACCGTGCCCGGGACCCGCACCACCACCGTCAGCCTCGCCCCGTTGACCAACGCGGTCTCGTCCGGCACCGCAGGCACTTCGCTGCGGGTGGTCACTTTCACCGTCACCGTTACCTATACGTACCGGGGCAAGAGCTACAGCTACTCGATGTACACGTTGCGCAGCCCCGATTGATGCCGCCCGCCGACGCCATGTTGCACTTCCACCCATCCCCACGGCGGCGAGCGGCCGCGTTTACGCTGGCCGAGATGCTCGTCACCGTCGCCCTCTCCGGGGTGCTCGGCAGCATCATCTACGTGGTCGGCACGGAATCGCTGACCTCTTTCGCGCGCAACGTCTCGATCAACCGTTCGTACTCCGAGGCGCGCATCGCCATGGACCGCATCGCCGGGGCGGTGTCCTCGGCCGGGCACCTGCCCGTGCTCATCAACGCGGACGGCTACACCGCCGCCGCCGTGACCACCTCCGCGCCCCGGGCGGCAGGCATCCGCTTCTACCAGTGCGTCTCCCCGAACCCGTTGCCGATCAACGGTGGCACGATGCTCGCCAACACGTTCACCATCACCCTGCCCCTGCCGACGGGCGACAGCCTCCCCATCGTGGGCGACCTGATGACCATCCCAGCCTGCGGCTTCGAGGGCCAGGTGACCGCCGTCAACGGCTCGACCCTGACCTTCGGCAGCCTTGCCACCCTCAACGCGGGCTGCCAGACGGCACCCACGTTGCCCCTTTTCTCCGGTACCCAGTATGCCTGCCTACAGTTCCGGCAGGTGGCATTCGTGACCGTCAACAACCAGCTTCGCTACTTCCCCCAGGCTCCGACCAGCGCCAACTACACCACCATCATCAACGACAAGACCAAGTACAAGGTCATCGCCAACTTGGTGGCCAGCCCGACTGACGCGACCCAACTCCTCCCTTTTGCGAATGGTTCCGGGGAGACCACTTTCCCTTCGCCCTCGCCCTCGCCCGCCTCCACGCCCACGGCGGTGACCAGCAGCCCGACGACCATCAACGTCCGCATCTGCGCAGAGGGCCCCGACTACAACAACCGCAAGCTGGGCACCGCCAATACCTTTTCTCAGATGCAGAGCAGCTTCGGCCCCCGCTCTCCCGTGTTGCTACGGGGCACCACCAACCCTTTCTGACCTGATCCCCAGCATGAAAACCTCCGCTTCCCCGTTCGTCCTCCCCGTACGCCCCGCCACCACGGCTGGTAGCACCCTCGCGGCCACGATGATGGTCGTGGCGGCCATCGTGTCTTTTCTCTCTATCGCGGCGTTGATCACCAGCCAGTTCGGCCGCTACACCGCCCGCCAGCAGGGCGTCAGCGACGAGGCCACGTGCTGCGACGCCGCGCTGGAGTACGCCTACGCGCAGTGGAAGATCGCCGCCACTCCGGTCATCCTCAACGGCAAACCCGGTCCCGCCGTCCAGGATTGCACCCCGAACTCGGGTACCTCGCCCGCCACCGAGAACGTCATGATGACGGCGTTCAACCAGATGTACGGCGCGTTCGCCAACTCCGGGGTGACCTGCGACCAGTTGAGCATTGAGGCCTGCGATCTCAACGGCAACGTCCTGGTGCCCCCTCAGCCCAACGCCAGCGGCTCCAAGATCGACTACACCGACAAGCCGGTCGGCCTCGGCAACCAGAGCGTCGCGGGCTACCCGGGTTGGCACGGCACCACTTACAACTACAAGGCCACGGCCAAGGTGTCCTACAACCAGGCAAACCAGGCGAGCGCGTCCCTCCTCAGACCCCACATGGGCATCAACTCCGCGGGTAAGGACAACAACGGCAAGAACGTCTACGACACGAGCATGACGGCGGTGCGCTACTTCCAGGTGACCTCCCTGCCGCTGTTCCAGGCGGCGATCTTCTACGAGAACAAGCTGGAGATCCATCCCGGCTCGGTGATGACCGTGACGGGCCTCGTCCACTCCAACGGGGACCTGTGGGCCCAGGGATTCGACAAGCTCCAGTTCAACAAGAACGTGTCCTACGTGGGCTCGTTCCACCAGGACGCCGACTCCAGCGTGTACTACGGCTGGGACGGATACTTCCAGAAATATTTTCCGCCGGACTCCCAACAGGTGACGTGGGCCAACGGCAACACCTACGCCAACCCCGTCGGCAGCACTTCCCAGCTTAACCAGGTCAGCACGATCGACCCTTTCGGCGGTGCCATCCAGACCGGCAACGGCCTGCGCCAGATCATTGAGGTGCCCACTGCCGCCACGTCCGGCATCGACCCCCAGCAAATTGCCTACAACAATGCGACCGTCCGGATCACGGTGAATACGTCGCTCGCCAACACGGACCCCAGCCGGATCGTCATCACCGACAACACGGGTGCCGCGCTCCCGCTCGCCACCGACGCCGTCGTCCGCCTGGCTCTCGGTGGTTCCACGCCTTCCACCAGCACCATCACCGACATGCGCGAGGGCACCTCCAACGTCAAGCTGACTAACCTGGACATGGGGATACTCAGCACAGCCGTCGGCGGCCTGGTATACATCCACGACGTGGCCCCGACCACTTCGAGCACACGGACGGGTATCCGTCTGAAGAACGGCGGCCGGCTGGGCACCGACATCAGCGTGGCCAGCGACGGCGGCGTCTACATCCAGGGCGACTTTAATACGGGCAATCCCAACGGCGGCAACGGCAGCATCGTGCCTTCCAACAACACCAGCGACCCCAACTACGCCGCGGGCACCGGCTCGCCGCAGACGGCCGACTACACCCGGCACTCCACCGCTGTGATGGCCGACGCGGTGACGATCCTCTCCAACAACTGGCAGGACGGCAACTCCGGCAACACGCTGGCGGGCGTCTACGGCGGCAGCACGACCACCGGCCGCGAGGCGACGCCGACCACGGTCAACACCGCCATCCTGGCTGGCGACGTACCCTCCAACACCTACGCCGGGATCGCATCCGGCGGCGCGCACAATTTCCCGCGCTTCCTGGAGAACTGGACCGGCAAGAACTTCACCTACTACGGTTCGCTGGTCGAGGCGTTCAAGAGCGAGAAGTACACCGGCTACTGGCAGACCGGCAACGTTTACACCTGGCCCAACCGAATGTGGAACTACGACACCAACTTCGACACCCACCCGCCTCCGGGCGTCATCTCGGGCATCAAATTCATGCGCGGACGCTGGCAGCGGACCAACTAGGACCCGGACGCCTCTTCCACCAATTTCCCTTTCCATGAAAATCTCTCTGCGAACGGCGCTCATTCTCTGCTCCGTGCTGGCGGGAACGGAGGCTCCCTCCCCCGCGCTCGACTTCACGTTGCGGCACGGCAACATGTCCGCGGACGGCGCGAACATCGCCAGCACGTACATCACCGACGGGGAAAACAAGATTTTCGTGCGCATCCAGCGTGACTGGAAGGTGGCCGACAACCCCGGGGCACTTGAACTCATCCCGGAGTTCACCGGCTCGAAGGTGCGGATCGAGAACGTGGGCGGTGCGCGGGTGCTGCCGCTGGACGAGTCCGGCAAGACGCTGCTGCGCAAGCAGGTGGACGCAGAGGTGCCCGGCGGCGCGAAGAACGTCGTGGCGCTGCCTGACCAGGACAACCCGCTGCCGATTTTCGGCTGGAAGGACGCGGAGATCACGCGCTCCTACGAGTTCTATGGCCAGACGATCTACCACAGCAGCCTGTACGTGAACATGCTGCCCGGCCGGGTGGTGCGGGTGTCGATCACGGCGGCGAAGGCCGACTACGAGAAGGTCCACGACGCGGTGCGCCTGCTGTTGTTTTCCTGGTTCGAGCCGAGCAAGGATCTGCCGCCCGACGTGCAGCGCAAGATGGCCGAAGGCACGCTCGGTGGCTCTTGAGGAGAGCGCATGGCTGGGGCGTCCCTCGCCTTTTAGCTTCTGCCTCCTGCCGCTTCGGGTTAGGATGGCTCCATGCCCTCCCGGATCCCCGGTCTCCGCAGCCCCGCCGACCCCGTCGGGGGGGGCGGGGGGGCGGGGCGCCGCGGGTACGGTGGGCTCCAGGCCCGCCGGTACCCCCGGGCTCCGCTGCCCCGCGGACCCCGGCGGCGGCCTCGTGTACTTCGGCCGCATGGTCGATAAAATCCGTCTGCACCAGGCGGGCCAGCTGCCGCCGGATTACGTCGAGAACCTGGGCGGCGGCTTCGACGAGCGTTGCGTGCATTTTCTCCGCATTTCCTACCGCCACCTCGTGGACCGCGTGAAAGCGGCCCCCGACGCCAGCGACGAGGAATTGCTCGACTGGGCGTTGCGCGTCGGACGGCACCCCGACGAGGAGGAAGTCGAGGTCTGGAACGAGTTCATGCGGAAACGTGGCTGGAAGGACGAGGGCAGCGACACTTTGGTCAAGCGCAAGGCCACGGGTGGCCTCGCGGAGCGGGACGACATCGAGACGTTCTTCCAGTTCATCGACGCGGACGAGGGGAGAATTTGAGTCGGTCGTGGAGGGATGTCTTGCTGCGGGATGACGGAGGACGGCTGCCTTGGGCCGCGCCGCAGGCGCTTCGTCACCGAAGGTAGGGCTGGGCGTCCCCGCCCGGCCGAAGCTTGGCTGGCCGGCCCTGCGCCGCGGATGGCAGCGGTCTGGGGGCGGCCGGGTTTTCCATCCCTCATCCCTCATCCCGCCACGAAACGGGACCGCCACGGAAACCTCCTTCCTTTTGCCTTCCACCCGCCGCCTCTTCGCTCTATCCTGCGCGCCCTATGGCAACCGCCGCGCGCAAAGAGGAAATGGTGCTGGCGGTCCGCCGCAGTCTTTTCGACGGGCTCGGCGCGTTCCAGGGCCTGAACTTCGACGTGGCGCGCTACCTGCCCCCGTTCCTCGCCCGCGAGAACAACTTCTTCGTGCCGCGTTCCCGCGCCGAGCAGGACCCGTCCTGCAAACAGATCATCCCCTACGTCATCCTCACCCACGCGGGCAAGGTGCTGCACTACGTCCGGGGCAAGAAGGGCGGCGAGCAGCGGCTGACCGCGCTGGGCTCCATCGGGGTCGGCGGCCACCTCAACGACGCCGACGAAAACCTTTTCTCGCTCGACCAGCGGTCCTACCTCGCCGGGGTGCGCCGCGAGGTGGACGAGGAGCTCATCGTCACCGGCGGCTACCAGAACCACATCCGCGCGCTGCTCAACGACGACTCGAACGAGGTCGGCCGCGTCCACCTGGGCATCGTCCACGTCTTCGAGCTGGTGGACGGCGCGCAGGTCACCAAACGCGAGGCGCAGATCACCCAGCTCGCCTTCCTGACCCCCGCCGAACTCGCGGCCCGGCGCGGCCAGTTGGAAACGTGGTCGCAGATTTGCGTCGATCACCTCGACCGCCTGCTGACGATGGACGGCTTCCTGAAGTGATCGACGCCGCGACGGCCGGGCGGCCGTTCGGACCGGATGGCGGATGATGGCCGGAGGGACGCTGCGCCGCAGGCGCGTCGTCACCGGGGTAGGGCTGGGCGTCCCGCCCGGCCGTCACTGTCTGGCTGTCTTTGGCGCGTTCCCGCCAGCAAAGCGGCCCCGCAGGGGAAACCCAGCCGCCACCGGACCGCTGTCACCCGTGGCACAGAGCCCGGCCAGCAAAGCTTCGGCCGGGCGGGACGCCCAGCCCTACCTTGCTGACGATGCGCCTGCGGCGCGGCAGGGCAGCCGTCCTCCGTCCTCCGTCCGGCCGTCATCCTGCATCCGCCATCCGCCATCCCGAGCAGGATGCTACACGGCCGGACGACGCAGCATGAAGGTCAGCGCCACCACCGTGCGCTCGTGCCAGGGGCGCGTCTGGACCGCCAGCGGCACGTCGGGCAGGTTCAGCAGGACGAACGGCTGGCCGCTGAGCCAGTGCCAGTCCTTGCTGCCGTCGGGCTTGAGCGTGAATCCCCGCGTCGCCATATAGGGCCGGAACCTCTCCACGTAGGCAAACGCGGGGATCACCCGCCCGGTGACGGAATCGGCGAACTGGCACTCGAAGCCGCCCGCCTTGGCGGGGAGTTCGGGCGGATGCACGTCCACGAGCGCCAGCCAATGCGCGTAGAGGTTGATCCACGACGGCCGGGATGCCCCCGAGTCGGCGGAGAAGGCGCGCACCTCCACGACCGGCGGCAACCCGCCCGCTAGGGCCGCGCGGCACCATCCGTGGACCCGGCGCAACTGTCCCGGCCCATCCTCGCCCGGGTGCTGGTCGAGCCATTCGCCCCCCACGGCCGGCAGGCCCGCCCCACCGAGCAAATCATTGGCCAGGAACGGCATGTCCCCGGTGGCGATCCCCGCGTCGCTGACGTACCGCGCGCGGCGCAGCCCGTAGGTTTCCGAAGGCTTCGTCCCGAACCGCGCGATCAGGGCGTCCACCCGCTCCTGCGCCGTGTTGCCGGGCAGCCGGTGGAACGCCCGGCGCGCCCCTTCGTCGCCGTTGAGCAGCGCGTTGCCGATGGCGCACGGGCCACACGCCCCCGTGCCGGGCCGTTGCTCGACGACTTCCCACGCCCGCGCGCCGCTGCCCTGGTCCGCCGCGAACGCCGGGGAAGCCGCCGCCCCGGCCAGCCCCAGAGCGCCGAGGAAACGCCGCCGCGAGACGGCGGACCCCGTGCCCTGGAGCGGACGGCCGGTGGGTCCAGGACCGCTCACAACTTGCGGACCCGCATGATCCCGCCGCCGCTGATGGCCATCTTGAAGCCGAACACGTCGCGGACGACGAGCACCGGCGGATTGGCGACCGGCGCGTAATGACCGCTGCTGCCGTCGGTGACTTTCCAGTGTTCGCCGTTTTCCAGGATGAACACCGTCGTTTCCTTCCACCCGCTGAACGTGCCCACGAGGCGGCTCTCGATCAGCGTGGGCGGCTGCACGCGCTTTTCCTTCACGGCCTGGGAAACGGCCTGCGAGGCGGCCTGGTCAGCCACCCGCCGGGTCGCCCCGGAGAAATAATCCCGCAGGGCACCGTCGAGCTTCGCGCGCTCCTCGGGCGACAGCTTGTCCAGCCCCGCCGCCGAGAATTGCTGGGGCGTCAACACCCCCTTCACCCCGGGAAAATCCTCTCCCGCCGGAGCCTGTGCCCGGAGGGCGGGACACCCGGTCCAGCACGGGGCCGCCACGGCGGCGGCCATCAGGAAAACGCGCAAAGCTCGCATGCCGTCCACATCTGCCCGGCGGGACCGGGGAAGTCAAGCGGCAAAGGCGCGCCTCAACGTCCCCGTCCGACCGAGATGTTCGGGTCCAACCGATACAGGACGCCCGCGGTGTCCTCGGCTCCGGTGGACCGGATCGCGGTGCTGCCGTACACCGCCGGGCTGCAGGCACTGTCGATGCGGCCACCGTACTGGCGGTAGGTCATCGGGATGTTCGAGCCGGTGCGCGGCTGGGTGGTGATGTAGTAGATGATTTTCTGACCCTTGGCGGACGCCCTGGCGGCGGCCTTGCCAGCCTTCGCCCGGGCGGTGGCGGTTTTTACGCTGGGGGGGCCGCTGTTCACGTCGTCCGCCCGTACGGCGGCGGGCAGGGTCAGACAGCAGACGGCGGAGAGGAGTAGCAGGGTGTTTTTCATAGGGGAAACGGTTGTCAACCCGAGATTTATCAATCCCTTCCGCCCCTGAAAAGAAAAAAGGGCCGGGTTTGCACCCGGCCCTTTCCCATTCAACTGCTGATCCGCGTTCGCTTAGAACTTCTTCGAGAGGACGAAGTAGAAGTAACGCTGGTACGGATCGTAGATGGCCGCGTCCGTGTTGTCGGAGTCCGGCGAGACGTAGACGAACGGAGGCCGCGCGTTGGTGACGTTGTTGATGCCGAAGGTGAACTTCAGCCCGTCGAGCAACTTGATGCCCATCATCTGCTTGGCCGTCTGCGGGGTGGCGACCATTTCCTTGCCGCCACCACCCTTGCCGTCCTTGGCGTCCTTCGGCGCGGGAGTCACCGCACCGGGCGTCTTCTTGTTGAGGCCGAACTCGTAGCTCGCCGTCAGGTCGATGGTGTAGTAATCCCGGATCTTCGCCAGATTACCGCCGCCGTACTGGGTGTAGCTGCCCGCACGATCTGTCTGATCGTTCAGGAACGCGGCATCGCGCAGGCTCGGAATGTAGTTCGCCAGGGCCGAGAAGGACGCACCACCGAAGCGGTACGACACATACGGAGCCAGCTTGTACTGGGGTACGAAACTGCCGCCCAGACCCGACAGACCACCGAGGTACAACCCGATGTTGTCGAAGTTCTTGCCGCCGGCGGTCTCGTTGTTCTTGTTCTGCAGGTAGTACAGCCCGTTCATGCCCACCGTGACCCCGCCGAACGCACCGAAGTCGTGGTCGTAGTTGATGTTGAAATCAACGCCGCTTTCACGGAAGTTCGTCTGGTTGAAGGGCTGGCTGAAGATGAAGTAGCTCGACGCGTTGCCCTGGATCTGGCCGGGCGCGGTGCTCGTCAGGTTCGGGCCGTTGATGCTCCCGAAGTGGATCAGGCCATTGAACGGCGAGGCCGAACCGAGCGTATTCGCGTCGGTCAGGATCGTCCCCGTCGGGATGGAACTGATGATGTTCCGTTCCTCGACGTGGAAGAAGTCGCCGGTGATGGTCAACCCGGGCACCTGGTGCGGGGAGATGACGATGCCGCCGTCCCACGTGTCACTGCGCTCCGGCCCCAGGGCCGGATTCGAGGCCGTGACCACGTTCGCCTGTTCGCTGAAGCCCGCGCCCAGGTTCGTCAGGGCCGTGAAGCCCGCGCTGGCAGGGCCGTTCGTCTCGATCAGGTTCGGTGCGCGGAACGCCTTGGAGTAGGTGCCTCGCAGCGCCACGTCCACGATGGGACGATAGACGAAGCTGACCTTCGGGACCACGTTGTCGCCGGTTCCCTCGTAGTGTTCGTAGCGCACGGCCGCGTCCACGTCGAAGGAGTACACCACAGGGATCTTCATGTTCGGCGCGACGACGGGCAGGGACACTTCGAGGTAGGCCGCTTCGATGTCGCGGCCCACTTCGACGTCGCTCACGGGGACGGAAGCCACGAAGTTTTCGACGCTGCCGTTCTCGCGCAGCTCCTCGCGGCGATACTCACCACCGATGGCGAAGCCCAGCGGACCGCCCGGCAGGTTGACCGGGAAGCCGGTCAGCTTGCCGTCGATGACGGTCAGCTTGCTTTGCTGGTCACGCACGTCGGTGCCCAGAATGGCCTGCTCCGTCGAGACCGGGTTGTTCAGCGCGAACGGATTGAGCGCGGGATAGATCGCGCCGTTGATCCGGGAGTACGCGCCGGCCGGGGTGACCACCGTCTGGTAGGGGACGCCCCCACCCACACCCGCCGCATTCGCCACCGTGACGTTGTTGGCGAGCACCGCCGGAGCCAGCGTGCCGTCGGCGTTGTAGCCACCGGCGATGGCCTCGTTGACGAGGTCGGAACGAACCAGGTTGAAGTTCTTGAAGTTGATCTCGTCCTCGCTGTGGTTGAACGCCACCTCGTAGTTGTAATCCTTGATGATCTCGCCCTTCAGACCGGCCACGAACCGGTAGAATTGCGTGTCATTACGGAAGACGCGCGGATCGGACAGGAAACGGTTGGTGACCACGAGGTTGCCGGCACCCACGGGCAGCCCGGTCGTCGCGCTGAGCAGCGGCGTACCCGCCGCCGTCTGGGTGGCACCCGCCCCCACGGTGGCGATGGCGCCCTGCGCCGCGCCGATGGTCGAGTTGAACGGGTTGTACGGAGAACCGATCGGAATGATCATGTTCTGCTCGACGTTCAGCGAACTGTTCGTCGCCACGGGCTGCGGAGCCAGGTAGCTCTGGCTGTAGTTCTTCGTGAAGATGAAGTCACCGAAGACGACGAGCTTCTTGTCGATGATATCGCGCTCGATGGAGCCGTACGCGTTGGTCCGGTTTTGATCGAGCGTGACCCCGGTGTAGTTATTCAGATCGAGGTTCCTCCCACTGGTGCCGTAGACTCCCGTGGGGAACTGGTTGACGCTGAAGAGCTGCGTGCCCGCCGGAACGAGGGCGTTCCCCGTGCTGAAAACGGGCGTGAGCCCGCCGACGCCAACCACTGCGCTCGGACTGCTGACGTTCGTCGGGACATCGCCCGGAACGATCACGGTCGCAGGACCGGACCCGAAAGCGCTGCCCAGCCCCGTGAGCAGGGTACGGGTCGAGCCCGCGATGCTGATCTTGCCACCGAAGTTCGTGGAGGTGGTCGTGTAGCCAACCTCGGGGTTGTACTGGATCTGCGCCCAGGTGCGCTGGTTGGTGAAGATGGGGTCCTGCTCCTCGTACTGCGCCGCCACGACGATGCGCGTGTGCTCATCGCCGAAGCCCGCCACGCCGCTGTAACGCTGGTCCTGGATGTCGCCCTTCTGCGCGAAGCCGAAGCGGCCCGAGAGCGCCACACCCTGGAAGTCGTCGTTGAGGAGCACGTTGACCACGCCGCCCACCGCGTCCGAGCCGTAGATGGCCGAAGCGCCGTCCTTGAGGACCTCGATGCGCTTGATCAGGGCCGCCGGGAAGAGGTTCACGTCCTGGAACTGCAAGCCGCCCGTCGCCAGCGCGGCGGAGTCGGCGATTCGCCGGCCGTTGAGCAGCACGAGCGTCGGCAAACCACGGATGCTGACCGAGGAACCACCGTTCGTGGCACCCGAACCCACGCTCGCGTTGTTCTGGCCCAAATTGCCGCCGCCGGTGAAGGAGGGATCCGACTTCTGGAGGACCACCTGGGCGTCGTCCACGCCGGTCCGGCCGATGGCGGCTTGATCCAGGGTCGTGACGGGTGCCGCGCCGACCTCTTCGGCCGTGGGAATGTTCGAACCGGTCACGATGATGCGGTCCGGCGTCGTCGTCTCGCCCGTCGGCGAGCCCGGGTTCTGAGCGCGGACCGACCCGAGCGCCACCAGGCCAGTTCCCAGGCTGATGGTGGTTTTCGCCCAGCGCGAGACGCGTTTCTTACTGCGTGAGGATCTGATCATTGATGTTTGTCTTCTGAGTTTGGTTAAGGCGACCGGCGCTCGGAGAGGATTGCTTGTCATCGTTCCCGGCTACTCTGGAAACGCCGTCCGGCAGACCCCTCTAAATGCCCGTCTTCTCCACGGTGATGCGTGATTGCCGTCGTGTTTAGCGGAAACCCCCGACCACTGTAAATAATTTTTTACGAAAAACTTTGAACGCACCTCCCGGGCCGCTGTCCACTTGCCTTTCCGCCCGCCCCTGTTCCGGCCGCCGCTCCGGCGACAACATCCTCGTCCCGGCCAACCGCTTGTGCCGTTTCGCCACTCTCCGGCGAGCCCACGAAAAACCCCGGCGGACACGGTCCGCCGGGGCTCCCTGCTTTTTGTAATGATCCGGTGAGATCGCGCCGGCCTACGCCCCCTCCAGCGCCGCCTGCGCCGCCGCCAACCGCGCGATGGGCACGCGGAAGGGGCTGCAACTCACGTAGGCCAGGCCCAGCCGGTGGCAGAACTTCACGCTGCTCGGCTCGCCGCCGTGCTCGCCGCAGATGCCCAGCTTGATGTCGGGCCGCTGCTGGCGGCCCAGGTCGGTTGCCATCTGCATGAGCTTGCCCACCCCGCTCTGGTCGATGGCCGCGAACGGGTTGACCGGCAGGATCTCCAGTTCCGCGTAGTGCGGCAGGAAGCTGCCGCTGTCGTCGCGGCTCATGCCCAGCGTCGTCTGCGTCAGATCGTTCGTGCCGAAGGAGAAGAATTCCGCGCTCCGGGCGATCTCGTCGGCCGCCACGCACGCGCGCGGGATCTCGATCATCGTGCCCACGAGGTAGTCGATCTTCCGGCCCTTGTTCTCCCTGGCAACCTCCGCGGCGACGCGGTGGACCACCTCGATCTGGAGTTGCAGTTCGCGCGGGAAGCCCACCAGCGGGATCATGATCTCGGGCCGCACCTTGATCTTCTCCGCCTGCACCAGCGCGGCGGCCTCGAACACGGCGCGCGCCTGCATCTCGCTGATCTCCGGGTAGCTCAGGCCCAGGCGGCAGCCGCGGTGGCCGAGCATGGGGTTGAACTCGTGCAACTCGTGCACGCGGGTGGCGATGACCTCCGGCTTCACGCCCATCTTCTTGGCCAGGTCCGCTTGCGCCGCCGCGTCGTTGGGCAGGAACTCGTGCAGGGGCGGGTCCAGGAAGCGGATCGTCGCGGGGAAACCCTTCAACGCGCGGAAGATGCCCGCGAAGTCGTCCCGCTGGTAGGGCAGCAGCTTGGCCAGCGCCGCCTTGCGGGCCTCCGTGTTGGTGGCCAGGATCATCTCGCGCATGGCGTCGATGCGGTCGCCCTCGAAGAACATGTGCTCCGTGCGGACCAGCCCCACGCCCTGCGCGCCGAACGCGATGGCGTTGGCCACCTGGTCGGGCGTGTCGGCGTTCGTGCGGATGTCCAGCTTGCGGAAGCGGTCGGCCATCTTCATGAGCGCGTCGAACTGCTGGAAGCTCGCGCTCGCCTTGGGCTCGAGCGTCCGTTCCACCAGCACCTGCACGACCTCCGAGGGCGCGGTCTTCACCTCGCCCGCGAACACCTCGCCGCTCGTGCCGTCGATGGAGATAAACTCCCCCTTCCTGAGCACCACGTCGCCCGCCGTGACGGTCTTCGCCCCGTAGTCGATCTGCAACCCCGCCGCGCCGCACACGCACACCTTGCCCATCTGCCGGGCCACCAGCGCCGCGTGGGAGCTGACGCCCCCGCGCGCCGTCAGGATGCCCTCGGCGGCGATCATGCCGCGCAGGTCCTCGGGGCTGGTCTCCACGCGTACGAGCACCACCTTCTCGCCCCGGTGGGCCATCTCGACGGCCTCCTCGGCGTTGAACACGATCTTGCCGCTCGCCGCCCCGGGGCCGGCGGGCAGGCCCTTGCCGATGACCTTGGCCCCTTTGGCCGACGCGCGGTCGAAGATGGGCGCGAGGATCTGGCTGAGGCTGTCGGCCGGGATGCGCTTGACGGCGTCCTCCCTGCTGATGAACTTTTCCTTCACCATCTCCATGGCGATGCGCACGGCGGCCGTGCCCGTGCGCTTGCCGTTGCGGGTCTGGAGGATGTAGAGGCGGTTGTCCTCCACGGTGAACTCCAGGTCCTGCATGTCGCGGAAGTGCTTCTCCAGGGTGTCGCGCACCTTGAGCAGCGCCTTGTGCGCGGCGGGCATCTCCCGGGCCAGTTCGGCCACCGGCTTCGGGGTGCGGACGCCGGCGACCACGTCCTCGCCCTGGGCGTTGATGAGGTATTCCCCGTAGAACACCTTCTCGCCCGTGGCCGGGTCGCGGGTGAACGCCACGCCCGTGGCGCTGGTCTCGCCCATGTTGCCGAACACCATCGTCTGCACGTTGACGGCCGTGCCCCACTCGGCGGGGATGCCGTACTTGCGCCGGTAGACGATGGCGCGGTCGTTCATCCAGCTCCCGAACACCGCGCCGACCGAGCCTTTCAGCTGCTCGCGCGGGTCCTGCGGGAAGCTCTTGCCCGTACGCTCCTTGATGAGGTCCTTGAACGCCTGGACGAGCCGCTTGAGGTCTTCCACGGACAGGTCGCTGTCCAGTTCCACGCCCGCCTCGTGCTTGATGGTTTCGATGACGGTCTCGAAGGGCTCGTGGTCCTCGCCCGGACGCTTCTGCACGCCCATGACCACGTCGCCGTACATCTGCAGGAAGCGGCGGTAGCTGTCGTAGGCGAAGCGCGCGTTGCCGCTCCGTTCGGCGACGATCTCGACGGTCGTATCGTTCATGCCCAGGTTGAGGATCGTGTCCATCATGCCCGGCATGGAATCCCGCGCGCCGGAGCGCACGGAAAGCAGCAGCGGGTTCTCGCTGCCGCCGAGCTTTTTGCCGACGCTCTTTTCGATCTTGGCGAGCGCCTTTTCGATCTGCGCGTCCAGCTCGGGCGGGTAGGTCTTCTTGTGGTCGTAGAAGTAGGTGCAGACCTCCGTGGTGATCGTGAAGCCGGGGGGCACGGGCAGGCCGATGCGGGTCATTTCCGCGAGGTTGGCCCCCTTGCCGCCCAGCAGCGGCTTCATGCCGCCGTGGCCGTCGGCCCCGCCGTCGCCGAAGTAATAGACGTACTTGCCCGCCTTGGCCTTGACCGCGGACGGCGCGGCGGCCTTGACCTTGGCGGAGGCGGTCCCCTGCCTGGCGGCGGCGCGGCCCGCGGCGGCGGCCTTGTAGGCGGGGCGGGTCTCCTGCTGGCTGGTCTTGACCGGCTTCGGGGCGACGAGCTTGCCGTGCGGACGCGCGGGCTGCTTGCCCACGGCTTTGATCTTGAGCGAGTTGCCCTTCGCGGCGGGATTGCGCG
>CALMAQ010000137.1 GCA_937859745.1 uncultured Verrucomicrobiota bacterium
CGCCGTAGCGCGGGTGCTCGACGTAGAGGATGCGGTGCCGCCGGTTGAGCTTCTGGAAGATCAGCTCCGGGCGGTCGGGAAGCTGGAAGTGGCGCTGCGGGGGGGCGAAGGCCACCACCGGCCAGCCGAGCTGCACCTGCGCGGCCACCCGCGCGGCGGCCTGGGTCTCGCGGCGCTGTCGCTGGGCCTCGGTCTCGGTCAGCGGGCCCGCCGCGTCGTTGCCGCCCTGGATCAACGCGCGGTAGGCGTCGCGCAGGCCCGTGGGGTGGCGCTCCAGACGTCCGCCGGGGCCGCGTTGGAGCCGGTAGATGCCCACCGGGTGGATGTGGCCCGTCTGGTGGAGCAGCGCGCCGTCCCAGTCGAGGTGGTCGATCACCGGCCACCAGGTGTAGCCGATGATGGGGAAACCCTCCGCGCGCAGGCGGCGTACGTCGGCAACGCTGCGCTCCAGCCACGCGATCTTGTCGTGGTCCAGGCCGCCCACGCTGGTCTCGGTGAGCATGAGCGGGATGTGGTACTTCTCCCAGTAGTTCTGCGCCGCCTGGTAGAGCCCCACCGGCGGCCGGAGTTCGCGCTGGCGGTAGTAGCCCTCGGGCGTCGTGTAAAGCTCGACCTCCGTGTGCTCGTAATAGTCCAGGCCGATCACGTCGAGCGTCTGCCGGTGTTTCTGGAACCATTCGAGGTCGTACTCCGACAGGCCGTTCCGCTGGAGCCAGGCCAGCAGCGGGTGCCCGCCCTGGATGCGCCCCATGATGAGGTCCGTCACAACGTGGCGGCGGTGCATCCGGCGCTCCACGTCCTCGCGCAGGGTCTCGCGCAGGAAGGGGCTGGTCTCGGGGCCGGAATCCTCGTAGGTCACGGCGACCTCCAGCGAGTCGGAGATGAGGATTTCCACCCCCGGCATGGTGTCGCGCAAGACCTTGATCGCGCGGCAGATCGCCTGCCCAACGCGCGCGAGCGTCGTGGTGTAACGGTTCAACCCCCGGCCGTAGGGCGGCCACAGGCCGACGTCGCTGCAAAAGAGCGCGGTGATGAGCGGCTCGTTGACGGGGCAAATGGTGTGGACCCGACCCGCGTAGCGCGGGCCGATCTCGGCGGCGAGGCGTTCGAGCGCCCCGGGCAAGTCGGGGTCCGCGAAGGCGTCAGGCAGCCAGGTGGGCACGCCGAAGTGGACGAGGTCGAGCAGGAGGTGGATGCCGTTGGCCTCGGCGGCGGCGAGCCGGTCGTCGAACCATCGCCAGTCGAATTTGCCCGGCTCGCGTTCGATCTCGTGCCAGGGCAGGGCGTAGCGCAGCCATTTGCAGCCGAGGTCCTGGCCGATGAGTTGGAAGTCCTCGCGCCAAAAGCGGTCGTGCTGGGTCCATTTGTACTGGTCGATGCCCAGATGGGGGATGAAGGAGCATTCGACGCCGGTGGCCCAGCGAAATTCGGAAGGGATCATGACGGGTGGGGTAGAGGGGAAACAGCGGGTAAGCGGAATTTGACGAGAGACCCGACCGCTTCTTCAAGCAAGCCGAATTAGGGAGGATAGATCACGGAGATCGGGACGGACTGACAAAGGTGAGAGTGGGAGAATGTCACGTTTTTGCAGTGGCGCGCGGTGTCACAAGCAAGAAAAACGAAATCCCGCCTTCCCCGGCACGCCTGCGGCTTTCCTTCTTTCTTCCTCTGTCCCTCCCACTTCGATTGAATAGGCAGGGCCGCTTCCCGCGTCTTGCTGTGTGTTGACGATCTTCCATGCCAGTTTCCGCCGCCATCCCTGCTGCTGACCGCCTCGCCGTGCCCGCCGTGGCCGCGCCGATTTCGATCAACCTGCCGCCCCCGGCGGTGCCGCCGCCCGCAAGCCTGTGGCGGCTGGTCGCGCCCTATTGCTGGCAGTACCGCTGGTCGCTGCTGCTCTGCATCATCCTTAACGCCCTGCCTGGTTTCGCCATCGCTCTCCAGGCCGTCGCGCCCGCCTACTTGGTGGACAAGGTGCTCAAGGCCGCGGGTCTGACCACGCACGAGCGTTACGTGCGCCTGGGCATCCTGATCGCCGGTTACATTTTCGTCGCGGTGTTCATGCGGATGTTCGCCTGGTACGGCTCCTACCGCATCTTCACCAGCGTGCGCGAGAACATCCTGATGGACCTGCGCTCGCGCTTCTTCCGGCACATCAACGGCCTCTGCCTGCGCTTCCACGGCAAGTATTCGAGCGGGGAACTATTCACCTACGTCATGGGCTCGCCTCTGAGCGAGATCAGCGGGTTCTTCCACACCCTGGCCATGAACCTGCCCAACGCCATCAGCACCTTCGTGGTGGCCGTGGCGGTGATGTCGGGCTGGGATTCGGGCATGACGTTCATCCTCGTGGTCTCCGTCGTGCTGACGGTGGCCACCTCCACCAGCGGCCACAACCGGCTGCGCGAGCTGATGGAGGACTACCAGGCGACCGAGGGCAAGATCATCGGGCGCGTGGCGGACATCTTCCGCGGCAACCGCGACGTGAAGATGTACGCCATCGAGGAAAAGATGAGCGCCACCTTCGAGGCCAGCGCCGACGTGCTGCGCCGCAAGGTGTACGACCGCGACGTGAAGACCCACCACGTCAACATGCGCCAGGAAGCCGTGGGCATTTTCTGCTTCGTGCTCGTCATCCTCGTCGCCGCCGGGCGCTACATGAACGGGCACCTGAGCGAAGGCCAGCTCTTCGCCTACATGGCGGCCTTCGCCGTGCTCCAGCAGCCGGTGCTGATGATGTTCCAGCTCAAGGTGGCCCAGGGCAAGGCGCAGGCGAGCCTCAACCGGCTCAACGACGTGCTCACGACCAATTCGACCACCCCCGAGCCCCGGCGCGCGATGCCTGTGCCGGAGAAAGCCGCGCTGGTGGTCAAGGACATGGAGTTCCGCTACAACGCGGACCAGCCCGTGCTGCGCGGCATCAACCTGAATATTCCCTTCGGCCAGCGCGTGGCCCTGGTTGGCCCCAGCGGCTCGGGCAAGAGCACGCTCGCCAAGATGTTCCTGCGCCTGTACGACCCGGACAGCGGCAGCGTGAACTTCGACCACGAGGACCTGCGCTGCTGCAAGACGACGGATGTGCGCCAGCGATTCGGCGTCGTGCCGCAGGACCCGTACTTCTTCCAGACGAGCATCCGCGAGAACCTGCACATCGTCTGTCCCACGGCGACCGAAGAGCGGATGCGCGAGTGCTGCGAGCTGGCGAGCATCTGGGGCTTTATCGAGAGCCTGCCCCAAGGCCTAGACACGGTGATCGGCGAGGGCGGGGCGCGCCTGTCGGGCGGCCAGCGCCAGCGGCTGGCGATTGCGCGCGCGCTGCTGCACAACCCGGATTATTTCGTGTTCGACGAGGCGACGAGCGCCCTGGACACGGTGAGCGAGCGCATGGTGCAGGAGGCGTTCGGGCGCATCCTGCCCGGGCGGACGGCGGTGTTCATCGCGCACCGGCTTTCCACGGTGGCAGACTGCGACCGGATCATCGTGCTCGACGAGGGGCGCATCATCCAGGACGGCACGTTCGAGGAATTGCGCAGCCAGCCCGGGCTGTTCCAGCGGATGGTCGAGAGCGACGAGTTCTAGGCTCCCGCGCCGCAGGTGCCTCGTCAAAGGTAGGGCTGGGCGTCCCGCCCGGCCGTAGATGTCTGTTTAGGCGTCCAACCAAAAAAGAGGCGGTCGGGCGGGACGTCCAGCCCTGCCTTGGTGACGAGGTCCTACCCCGCGCGCAGCCCGGCCAGCAGCAGGCGCATCAGGGCGCGGGCGTCCTCCTCCGGCGGTGCCGACTCCTGGAGGACCATTGCCGGATGGTGGAACTGCACCGTCGCCCGCAATACCGAACGCGCCGCGGTCCGCGCATCCAACCCGGCGGCGAACTCGCCCGAGGCCACGCCGTCCGCCACGATGCGCTCCAGTTGCGCCAGCAGCGCGGCGACGTGCGCGCTGACCACGTCGTGCGCGTTCGTGGTGATGACGTGGTACACCTGGAACAACTCCGGGTCTTCGGAGGCCGTGCGCCGCTTGGCCCCGCGCAGGGAGTCGAACCACGCCGCCAGCCGCTCGCCCGCCGGGCGGGCCGTGTCGCGGGCGATGGCTTCCAGCGGGGCGTCAATCGTGTCGAGCCAGCGGACGGCCACGGCATCCAGCAGCGCCTTCTTGCTCGGGAAATGCCGGTAGATGTTGGCGTGGCTCATGCCCAGCGCGCGGGCCACGTCCACGACGTTGGCCTTCTCGGCACCGTGGCGGCGCAGGACTCCCTCGGCCGCATCAAGGATGCGTTCAGAGAGGGGAACAATTTCGGCCATGCGCGCACCGGTACCTTACGCGAGGCCACGGGGGTCCGCACGGCAGAATCACTCGGCAATTACAAAAAACATAAAATGTCACTTGTAATGGCGAGTTGCTTCGTTCAGCTTGTCGCCATGAACATCACCGGCAACACCATCCTCCTTACCGGCGGCGGCTCGGGCATCGGGCGCGGCCTCGCGGCAGCCTTCCACCAGGCGGGCAACCAGGTCATCATCTCCGGGCGCACGCGCAAGAACCTCGACGCCGTCACGGCCGCCAACCCTGGCATGCGGTCCCTGACCGTGGACATGACCGACGACGCCAGCATCCAGGCGTTCGCCGCACAGGCCGCGAAGGATTTCCCGTCGCTCAACGTGCTCGTCAACAACGCGGGCATCATGCGGCGCGAGAACGTCCGCGAGCAAAAGGCCCACGTGCCCGACGCCGTCGAGATCGTCACGACCAACCTGCTCGGGCCGATCCGCCTGACCGCTGCCCTGCTGCCGCACCTGCTCCGGCAGGCGGACGCCACGGTGATGACCGTTTCCAGCGGTCTGGCCTTCGTGCCGCTGGCCATGACGCCCACCTACTGCGCGACCAAGGCGGCGATCCATTCCTATTCCGAGTCGTTGCGCTACCAGCTCAAGGACACCCCGGTGAAAGTCGTTGAACTGGCCCCGCCCTACGTGCAGACCACGCTGATGGGCGCGCATCAGGCCGCCGATCCCCGCGCCATGCCGCTGGATGCGTTCATCGCGGAGGTGATGGGGCTTCTCAAGACCCAGCCCGACGCCACCGAGATCCTCGTGAAGAACGTGCTCCCCCTCCGCAACTCCGCCAACGGCGGGCGGGAGAAGTACGAGGGATTTTTCCGGCAGTTCAACGACGCGATGGCGGCAAACCATTGAGCCGCTGCCCGGCGGCCGACGGCGGGGGCGGCGTTGACGTTTCGGACGGCAAGGTGTAGCTTGCCCCACCTTGTTCGACCAACGTTTCCGCCTCTTCCGCGCAGGTCTCGCCGCCATGGCGCTGGGCGGGTTGCTGGCCCTTGGCGGTTGCGCTGTCACCACGGCGTCGCGGGTGCAGGAAAAGGCGGCGGCCTTCAAGCAACTCTCAACAGCGGACCAGAGGTTGGTCCTGCAGGGACGGATCCACAAGGGGATGAGCGAGGATGCCGTTTACATCGCCTGGGGTCCGCCCTCGGACGTGAAAGCTCCCGGCCTGGAGCAGGGGCCGCTCGAAGGCTGGCACTACACCAACACGGAATACGGCGACTACGGCGGCTTCTTCGGTGCGCGGCGCGGGCTGGTGTACTCGCCCAAGGCAGGCCGCTACCTCTACGACAGCAACGATTTCTACGAGACCCCCATTTATGTCCGGGGATTACCGCCGCCCCAGACCGACGTGGACTACCGCAACGCCCTGTTCGATCACGGCAAGGTGGTCGCTTTCGAGGAACGGCGCGAGCACTCCGATCAGGACAACGACTGACCGGCTCTCTCCTTCAACGCGCCAGCCAGCGCAGGAAGCACAGCAGCGGGTAGAGCACCGCCGCCAGCCCGCGCGAGGGCCGGCACCATAGGGCGCTCGACGTTTCCGCGAGGAACGTCCCGCCCACGGCACCCGTGACCACGTCGGCGGGATAGTGCGCGCCGAGGTAGATCCGCGAGAATCCCACCAGCCCCGCCAGCCCGTAAAACGCCCAGCCCCAGCGCGGATACTGCCGCCGCAGCAGCGCCGCCCCGGCAAACGCCGCCGCGCTGTGCCCCGAAGGGAACGAAAAACTGCTCGGACGCCGCCCGACCACGATGGCCCGCACCACCTCGATGAACGGACGGCGGCGGCGGAAAAACTTTTTCACGGGCAGTTCAATGATCGCCGTGGCCACCCACAGGGGCGGCAGCGTTTCCGCCAGGACGCGCGCGCCGCGCCGGGGCCGGCACACCGCCGCGACGAACAACCCGAGCGTCAGCGCGTGAGCCCCCTTCATCACAATGGTGACGAAGCGCATGGCCAGGTTCATCCAGCGCGGGTGGGGGAGCTGGTTGATCTCCAGGAACAGCGCCGTGTCCAGGGCGTAGAGCGGTTTGAGTTCGCGGATGATCGCCCGGCGCAGGCGGCGGCGCGAGGGGCGCAGCACGCCGGGGTCGAGCCCCACGGTCACGGGGTTCATCACGCGCAGGATGCTCTCGTCGAGGGCGTCGGCCTCCGCCGGGGGCACGGCGGCCAGTCGGCGCGCGGCGGCGGCGATGATGGCGGCGGCCTGCTCTCCGGCGGGCGAAGCCTGGGCGGCGCGGGCGATGGCGTCGGCGACCGTGCGGGCTTCGGGACCCGGGGTGGACAGGTCGGCGCGGCCGGTCTCTTCGGCGACCGTGCGCGAGTCCGCGAGCCGTTGCAGTTCGCGGATGAGCGCGACGGCCTGGGCGTCCGTCGTCACCTCCGAGAGGGCGCGTTCCAACGCCGCCGCCGTGGCGTGGACGGCGTCCGGACGGGCGGGTGGATTATCGGTCGGGGCGCTCATCGCTGCCCTGTATTCGGTTGCGGCAACGTGGTCCGGTGTCTGGAACGACGTTCTTTCGGGTCAGTTGCGCGAACGGCAGTCGTCACGTTGGTAGTGACTGTCTGGATCCGACGTGCCATCCACCAGTCAGCGGGCAGCGACGGACCGCTCGGAGAGCGATCCCTTCCATTGTTCACGACCGCCGCTCACGCGGCTGACCGGAATTACGCTGCCGGTTCCAGCACCACTTCCTCCTCGGGCTCGACGACGAGGTGGTCCATGATGTAGTTGCGACGCTCGGGCGTGTTCTTGCCCATGTAGAAGTCCAGGATGTGCGGCGTGGCGGGCAGGTTCTCCACCTCCACGGGCGTCAGCCGGATGTCCTTGCCCACGAACGCCTTGAACTCCGCCGGGCTGATCTCGCCCAGCCCCTTGAACCGCGTGATCTCCGGCCCCGCGATGCTCCGGATCGCCGCCACCCGCTCGGCCTCGTCGTAGCAGTACACCGTCTTCTTCTTGTTGCGGACGCGGAACAGCGGCGTCTCCAGGATGTGGACGTGCCCGCGCGTGACCAGGTCCGGGAAGAACCGCAGGAAGAACGTGATGAGCAGGTTGCGGATGTGCAGCCCGTCCACGTCGGCGTCCGTCGCCAGGATCACCTTTTCGTAGCGCAGCCCCTCGATGCTCTCCTCGATGTTCAGGGCGCGCATCAGGTTGTAAAGCTCGTCGTTCTTGTAGAGCGCGGCGCGCTTGAGGTCGTTGACGTTGAGCGGCTTGCCCTTGAGCACGAAGATCGCCTGCGTCATCACGTCGCGGCAGCTCACCAGCGAGCCCGCCGCCGATTGGCCTTCCGTCAGGAACACCATCGAGCCCTCGCCCCCGCCGCGCTTCTGGTTGAGGTGGACCTTGCAATCTTTTAGCTGCGGAATCCGCAGCGTCGTCGCCGCGCTCCGCTCCCGCGCCAGCTTCTTGACGCTCGCCAGTTCGCGCCGCAGCCGCGCCGTGTCCTCCACCTTGGCCACGATCTTCTCGGCGGCCTCCTTGTTGCGGTGGAGCAGGTCGCCGATGATGTCCTGCACCTTCTTGACCAGGTCGCCGCGGATTTCCGTGTTGCCGAGCTTGTTCTTGGTCTGCGACTCGAACACCGGGTCCTTCAGGCGGATGGCGATGGCCCCGACCAGCCCCTCGCGCACGTCGTCGCCCTCGTACTTCTTCTTGGTGAAGTCGTTGACCGCCTTGAGCATCCCTTCGCGGAACGCGCTCAGGTGCGTGCCGCCGTCGCTGGTGAACTGGCCGTTGACGAAAGAATAATGCGTCTCGTTGAAGCGCTGGGTGTGCGTCAGGGCGATCTCCAGCGTCTTTTCCCGGTGGTGCAGGGGGGCGTAGAGCGCGTCCTGGCCGTTGTCGGTGTCCTCGTCGATGAGGTCCAGCAGGCCGTTCTTGGCCTGGTACAACGTGCCGTTGTAACGGATTTTCAGCCCGGCGTTCAGGTAGGTGTACATCCGCAGCCGCCGGGTGACGTGCTCCTCCCGGAACTCGGACTTCTTGAAGATCGCCGGGTCGGGCAGGAAGTGGATGAACGTCCCGTTGCGCTCCCCGTCCTTGTCCACGCCCTTCTTGTGCTGTTGCAGGACGCCCTGCGCGAACGTCGCCCGCGCGAACTGCCCCTCGCGGAAGCTCGCCACCGTGAACTCCTTGGACAGCGCGTTGACCGCCTTCGTGCCCACGCCGTTGAGACCCACGCTGAACTGGAACACATCGTCGTTGTACTTCGCCCCCGTGTTGATGCGCGAAACGCACTCGACGATCTTGCCCAGCGGGATGCCCCGGCCGTGGTCGCGCACGCGGACCTCCAGCCCGTCGATGGTCAGCAGCACCTCGTGGCCGTGGCCCATGATGAACTCGTCGATGGCGTTGTCGATGACCTCCTTGAGCAGTACGTAGACGCCGTCGTCGTAGTGGCTGCCGTCGCCGATGCGGCCGATGTACATGCCCGTGCGGGCGCGGATGTGTTCGAGCGAGGAGAGCGTCTTGATCTTGCTCTCGTCGTAGACGGCTTGGGAGGAACGTTCGGTGGCCATGGTGACTGGCCGCAACCTACCAGAACACAACTACTACGGCAAGTGTTTCACGGCTGTGAATCCACAAGTTTTTGTGCTTTTTCGCGTTCCCGCTCGGCATCCTCGGGCGACGAACCCAGGGCGGGTTCGGGCAGGCACTGCACCACGGGGCAAACCTCCTTGAGCGCGTCGGCGAACGTGCTCACCACCCAGTTCACGTGCGCGCTTTCGAGCGAGCGGTGCGCCCCGACGGAGGCGCGCTTTGGGTCCCACAGGCCGACGAGCAGCTTCAGGTCCGGGAACCGGGCCCGCAGCTTCTTGGCGAGGTAGCGCGCCTGCATGACCGAGAAAGGCCGCACGGCGGAAAGGCAGACGATCGCCGGCTCGTGCTCGGCCACGGCTTCCACCGCCTCCTGCGCCAGCGTCCTGGCGGAGAGCACCACGTTGCCGATGCGCCCGAGCGTGAGCAGGTGGCCGAGCATGTGCGCGGCGGTCTCGTCCGCGTCCGTCTTGACGGGCACGACCAGCACGCGCACGGGCAGGTCCGCCGCAGGCAGGTGGGTGTCGGAGAGCGCCTTGGCGGCTGCGGCCGTGTGGGCGGCGTCCGGGTGCGTCTCCGCGTCGGCCGCCGGGACCGGGGCAAGCGTCTCGGGCGGGCGTTCGGCGAGGTCGTCCACCAGCGTGCGGACCGTCTGGCGGATGAAGTCGCGCCGGTCGTCGCCCAGGCTGCCCTGCCGGGAGTCGTGCTGCGACTGGTTGAGCACGGGGATGAGCACCTGGTCGTAGAGTTCCGCCACGGGATGCTCGGTGAGGTATTCGTCTACGTGCGCGGACGCCTCCTCCTCGTCGAAGGCCAGCAGGCGCTGGTAGAGCCTGCCCTCCATGGGCACGACGGCCTCGTCCCCCAGGAGCATGTGCAGGAACTCCAGTTGCGGCACGTAGCGGCCTAGGACCACGATGCAGACCGTCAGCGGCGTGGACAGCAGCAGCCCCACGGTGCCCCAGAGCCACGTCCAGAACGTCGCCGCCACGATGACCGCCACCGGCGAGAGCCCCGTGCTCGTGCCGTAGAGCCACGGCTCGACGGCGTTGGCAATCGTCAGCTCCAGCGCCGCGAACAGGCCCACGGTCAGCGCGAGCGGACGCCAGGTGTCGAACGCCGCCAGCGAGATGAGCAGCGGGGCCAGCGCGGCGGCGGGCGCGCCGATGTAGGGCACGAACCGGAACACCGTGGCCAGCAGCCCCCACAGGGCCGCGTTGGGCACGCCGATGAAAAACAGCCCGATGGCCACCAGCAAGCCGAAGCCGACGTTGACCGTCACCTGGGCGCGCAGGTAGCGGCTCACGCGGCTGCCCGCCTCATCGATGGCCTGCGTGGTGATGGGCAGGCGCTCGGGCCCGGCGAGGTGGACCAACCGGTCACGCAGGTCCTCGCGCTGGATGAGGATGAACACCGTGAAGATGACGACGATGCCGATCAGGCTCAGCGGCCCGAGCAGGGTGCCGAAGAAGTTGTGCAGGAACTGCGTCGGGCTGGCGGGCGGCGCGACGACGCGCACGGGCTGCGGGTTGGCGTCGGCCCCGGCGAGGGTATCGGCGGCACGGTCCGCCTTGCGATCCCCGGATTTCTCCGGGGGACTGTCAGAGGGATTGGCCTCGGTTGCCTTTTGCTGGAGGCGTTCGAGAACGTGCGCCGCCGTCTGGAACGAGCCGCCGTGGCCGCGCAGCGAGTCGATTTTGTGCTGGATGTTGCCCTGGTAGCCGGGCACCTTGCCCGCCAGGTCAATCGCTTGGCCGACCATCAGCCAGCCCAGCAGCCCGGCGAAGCAGAAAAACGTCACCGCCACGGCCAGCACCGCCGGGACGCGGCCCAGCCGCCAGCGTTCCAGCCGCCGGACCACCGGCCCAAGCAGGAAGGAGAACAGCAGGGCCAGCGCCAGGGGGATCAGGACTTCCTTGGCGAAGTACAGGACGGCCACCACGCTTACCAGCACCCCGTAGGGCAACCGGCGGGCCTGGGGCGCGGGCAGGGGCGAACGCATGGACGGAAGCGTTCAGCAGGTTCCGATCTCGCGGGGGATGGTGCCGCAAGAGGAAAGCGGCCAGCTTCTACATCCGGCGGCCCGTCACCAACTGGATGACGAACACGATTACCGCCAGCACGAGCAGCAGGTGGATCAACCCGCCCGCGACGTGGAAAACGAAACCGGCGAGCCAGCAAACGAGGAGGACGATGGCGATGGTGTAAAGCATAGATAAGAGATGACGGGCGGAAGGCCCAACTTCAAAGCATCGTATTTAAGACGCCTGGGCAGCGTACCTCTTCAACAAATTTACGCAGCACCACTGTTGCCTGTCCTCCTTTGTCAATGTGGGACGAGCACTTGCGGCGGCCCGCCGGCTCGCCGCCTGCCTCAGTGCGCGTGGTACAATTCCTCGCGGAACGGCATGAACTTGGAGGCCAGCTTGCGCATGGCCAGGTCCAGCCGGGTCTTGATCGTGCCCAGCGGAATGCCCGTGCGCGCGGCGATTTCACGCTGGCTCATCTCCTCGAAGTAGCTCAGGTGAATCACCCGGCCCTGCTCGGCGGGCAGGCTGCTGATAACCTGGGTCAGGAACGCGCGCAGGTCGTGCGTGGCCGCGGCGTTCTGGCCGCCGCCGCCGTTGATGGGCACCTGGGTCTCCAGGCCGGGGACGCTGCCTTGGCTGGCCTCGCTCTCGATCCGCAATTTCTCGCTGCCCTCGGCGCGGCGGCGGATCTTGCGGTAGTGGTCGATGGCGCGGCGGCGCGCCATGCAGATGATACAGCCCAGGGGCTTGCCCTTGTGGACACCAGATTTCCATGAACACATCCTGGAGCGCCTCCTCGGCGTCCGCCTCGTTGGGCAGGATTTCCGTGACGATCTTGCTGATGAGCACCCGGTAACGGCCATGGAGCCGGCCCAGGGCCTGTTGGTCACGCTCGATGATGGACTGCATCAACTGTTCGTCGGTGACATCGGGGTTCGGGGCGTCGGCTTTGATGGGCCGGTCGAGTAGGATTTCCATGGCAAGTAAGAGCAAGGAGGTGTGGTCCCTCCCGTGCGAGGCCTTATCAAACCACTCTGGCCGCCGCACTGCTATCGGGCCGGAATCGGTTTGCGTCGTGGTCCGCCTTCCCCAGCGCGTCCTAGGTGGTTTCCCCCAACTTGACGAAGGATGCCGTTGCAGGCAGCCGTGCTTCGTGGCATAGACGATGGATGCTCCGGACGAGCGTCCGGAGGCGTCGCGTGGTGGAAAAACGTTTGGGCGCGCCCCCCCCCACGAGCAACCCACATGACCGAATTTTCCTGCCAGGCTTGTCTCTCGGGGCGTGCGCGCGGACGTGGCCGCCCGGTGCCGCCCGGGATGAGCCACCTTGCGTCCCGGCGCGATGAGGCGTGGAGGAAGCAATCCGGAGCAGCCGGGCCGGGCCGGGTCTGACCCAAATTGTTTCCCGTCATGCGCTCTTCCGTCGAACCGTCCGTCGCCCAGGACAAGAAACGCCTGCTGCTGGTGGACGACCATCCCATCCTGCGTCACGGCCTGGCGAGCGCGCTCAACGGGCAGGTGCACCTGTGCGTCTGCGGCGAGGCGAACGACTCCGCGGAGGCGTTGTCGATGGTCGCGCGGCTGGAACCCGACCTGACGCTGGTGGACCTGTCGCTGCGCGGGGGCGACGGCATCGAACTGCTCAAGGATCTGCGGGTGCGCCACCCGAAGATGCCGACGCTGGTGTTGTCGATGCACGACGAGGCGCTGTATGCCGAGCGCGCGCTGCGTGCCGGGGCGCGCGGCTATGTGATGAAGCAGGAAAAATTCGACCGGCTGCTGCTGGCGATCAGCCGGGTGTTGGCGGGCATGATCTACGTCAGCGACCAGGTGGCCGCGCACGCCGTGCAGCGGATGGCCGGGGGTGGCAGTGGCCTGGCCGTGCCCGAGAGCGCGCCGCCGTCGACGGACGCCTACGTCGAGCGGTTGACGGACCGGGAGTTGCAGGTGTTCCGGCTGATCGGCCGGGGGCTGGGCACGCGCCTGATCGCGGACAACCTGCACCTGAGCCGCAAGACCATCGAGAGCCACCGCGAACACATCAAGAGCAAGCTGGGGTTGCGCGACGGCAGCGAGCTGGTCCAGCGCGCGATCCAGTGGTCGCGCAACACACCGGGCGACGTGGACCTCTAGCAAGGGCGGGGGCGTTGCGCCCCCCGCCTGTCAAAGCATCCTCGCCAGCGTCCGCGTGCCCTCGAAACACTCCTCCGCGCACACCCGCGCCTGCCGCGACAACGCGGGCCAGTCGCGCAACACCCGTTCCATTGCCTCGCGCGCTTCCTCCAGCGTGCGGATCTCCAGAAAACCGCTCTCCGCGGGCAGGTAACGCCCCACGGCGGCGTCCTCCGTGATGACCGGCCGCCCTGTCGCCAGGAACGCCGCCGCCCGGTCGCTCACCCAGCCCGTGCGCCACACGCAATCGACCCCCTTGATGACCGTGAACTCCGCCAGCGCCCCGCGCAGGTAGCGTCGATACGCCGCGGGCGACGACGCCACCTCGTGCGGCTCGGCCATGTGCCAGCCGAGTCCTTCCAGCCGCGCGCGCACCGGGTTGCCGGGGCCGAGGTTCATCGCCAGTTCCATCCGCGCCTCCGGCACCAGCCGGGGCAGGTCCAGGAACCGCTCGAACTTCGCGCCCTTGGAAAGATCGGGAAACACGCCATCGACCTCGATGTTGTTCGCCCAGTACCATTGGCCGATGGTCGTGAACCGGCCCGCCCTGGGCCGGGGCCAGGCGGCGTTGAGCCGGGTGTCCACCAGCGGGAAGAACGTCTTCCAGTCCAGCCCATTGTCGGGCGTCAGGCAGTCCGGCGAATGGCGGTTGAGGCCGATAGTCCAGAACTCGTGGTGGTGCGACTGGCCCATTTCCACGCGCCCCATCCAGAAGGCGATCTCGCTCGGGTCGAGGTCGCACAGCAGCCGCCGCTCGAAGCGCTCCAGGAAGGGAGGGTGGATCGAATAGCTCAGATTGAGCAGGACGTTGGGCCCGGCGAGCCGGTCCTCGATCTCGCGGCGCCCCAGGCCGTGGCACTTCATCGCGGCGAAGTCGTGCGCGTCGTCCGCCGGGTCCTGGTACAGCAGGCAATAATGGCGCTCCAGCCCGTGCTGGCGGAGGCGGTCGCGGAAGGTGTGGATGCAGGCGCGGTCCGCCGCCGGGTCCCGGGTGGCGGGCAGGAGTTCGAGCCACACGAAGTCGCGCCCGAGCCGCTGGAGAGCCAGCGCCCATTGCAGCGGCACGGAGAAGTTGCCCCCGCCCAGCCGGTATTTCGCCGCGAAGCCGCTGGCGAGGAACACGGTGGGCTGGCGGGGAAGGGAAGGCATGGATGTCGGATGACCGGAAAATTACGCCAGCTTGCAGGATGCGTCGGAAGCAGACGGAGACACTAAACTCATCCTCGGACAAAACTTCTCCTCCGTCCTCACCCCGGCACTTCCGTCTCGTGCAGCCGGCCGTAGTCCACGGTATAGCGGCCCTCGGCCTGCTCGGTGTAGATTTCCACGAAGCGATGGCCGAAACGCACGTCGCGCCAGCTGTACGTGTGGCGGCTCTGCACCGCTGCCGCCACCACCGTGTCCACGCACACCACCGACGCCGTGAACCGCGCGTTGCACGCCTCCAGTTCCTCGGGCGTGATCCCGTGCAGCGGGCTCGTCTCGTCGAGCAGGTGGCGCACCGTGAGCGCCGCCGGAAACACGATGACCCGGTCGAACTGCAACGTCAGCGGATAGAACCGCGCCATCTCCTCGCCTTCCAGGGTCATCTCCGCGCGTGTGAGCATCAGCCGGAACTCGGCCTCGACCATCGGCTGGTGGCGTCCGTTGGCCACGCGCAGCATCAGGGCTGGCACGCCGTTGAAGGGCGTCACCACCATCGTGGTGGAGAATTGCAGGCTTGCCTCCGGCCGCGAGAAGCGCACGAAGATCAGCCCCGTGACCACCGCCATGCCGAACATGCCCGCGATGATCTCCGCCGTGGCGACGAGGTGCGCGTAGAGGCTCACCGGGTACATGTGCCCGTAGCCGACCGTGGCGAGCGTTTCCACGCTGAAGAAAAACGCCGACAGGAACGAGCCCGCGGGCATCTCCGCGATGCCCCCGCCGCTGGCCGGGACGTAGAGCGCGGCAAAGACGACGTTGACCGCCAGGTAGGCGCACGACATGGCGGCGGCAAAGCCCGGCCAGCTCAGGGTCAGCAGCCCGTGGTAGGCGTCGCGCCAGGCCCAGGACGTGGTGTTGAGCTTGAGAAACTCAATGTTGCCAAAGCTCGTCCGCACCACCAGGGCCGCTTTTTTCATCGGGCGCAGGATAGCATCTGCTGGCCCGGGGCAAAACCGCTCGTTTTCTCTTGGCGCGCCCGCGCGGCGTTCCCACGCTGCCGCGCCCTGGGCATCCCCAAGGAATGCGAGCGGCTGCTCGCCGAAATCCGCGACCTGTTGCGCGCGCGCAACCGCCCCTCGCCCATGAAACTCCGGCCCCGCCCGCGCCGCGGGCCGCCGCGGCCTCACGGGCGGCCGGGGACGTTCCGCAGCGTCTCGATGAACTGGAGCAGGTGCGGGGCCTGGTCGCGCTGGCGCCACGCGGCGAAGGTCAGCACTTCCGGGCCGTCGGCGGGTAGCGGCCGGTAGGTCAGGCCGGGGCGGCTGATCTCCTGCGAAGAGGCCGTCGTCGGCGAGAAGCCGAAGCCGCAGGCCACCATCCAGAGCCGCGTGCCGAGGTCCTGCGCGTACTGTGTGACCACGGGACGCACCCCCGCGCGCTCGCAGCACGCGAGGAACGGCTCGAAGTACCGCTCGCGCGCGTCGCGGGTGCCGATCATGGGCTGGCCGTGGAAGTCCTCCCAGCGCAGGCGCGGCTGGCCCGCCAGGCCGCCCTCGGCGGGCACGGCGGCGATCATGGGCTGGCGGCTGACCTCCTCGCTGGCCAGCTCGGCGGAGGAGAAATTCATCCCGGCGGCCAGCTCCTCCAGGCCCAGGCGCGCGGCGTCGTCGCGCCCCCCCCCCGCCCGGGGCGGGCGGGGAAAGCGCAGCCGGCCCCCCTCGCTCTAGCCGCGCCGGAGCAGTTCGATCTGGCGGTGGGTGGGCGCTTCCATCAGGTCGAGGTTGACGCGCGGGAACTCCTCGCGGAAGCGGCGCATCCGGCCGCCGAGGTCGGCCGTGGCGACGTTGGTCAGGAAGGCGACGCGCAGCGTGCCGACGACGCCGCGCCCGGCATCGCGGGCGTGCTGGCCGGCCACGTCCACGCGGTCGAGGATCTGGCGGGCCTCGGCGTAGAAGGTGTGTCCCGGGTGGGTC
>CALMAQ010000138.1 GCA_937859745.1 uncultured Verrucomicrobiota bacterium
AGCCTTTCCTGCCCGCACTCACCGCGCCTGCGGCAAAGAGGAAGGCGAAACCAACCAGGTGGACGATGGTCGTCGAAAGCATCCCTGAACATCCCGCTTGCTCACAGCCTCCGCAACGGTCAGGTTCTCACTAACCCCCCGCTTGCCAAACATCCATCCGAAAGCACTTTGCTCGCTTCATTGAAGGCGAAATTTGGTTACAAGCTTTATTAGAAATGTACAGAGTTTTTTATGAAGTTACAGACTTTATTATTATAATAGAGAAGGATAAACGCCGCGGCGCGGCTCTACTCCACCGTCACGCTCTTGGCCAGGTTGCGCGGCTTGTCCACGTCGCGGCCCAGATGCACGGCCATGTGGTAGGAGAGCAGTTGCAGCGGGATGATGGTCAACAGCGGCGACAGGTAGTCCGGGCAGCGCGGGATGTAGACCACGTCGTCGGCCACCTGCTCCAGGCCCTTGCGGCCTTCCGTGCCGATGGCGATCACCGGGCCCCGGCGCGCCTTGACCTGCTCGATGCTGTTGAGGTTGCTCTCGAACATCGTGTCGTCGGGCGCGATGAACACGCTGGGCATGTCCGGCTCGATCAACGCGATGAAACCGTGCTTGAGTTCCGCGCTCGGGTGGCCTTCGCACTGGAGGTACGTGATCTCCTTCATCTTGAGCGCGCCCTCCAGCGCGATGGGATAGTTGTACTGCCGCCCCATGAACAACATGCCCTTGGCACCCACGTACTTCGCGGCGATTTCCCGGATCTGGTCGCTGGTCTCCAGCGCGCGCTCGATCTGCGCGGGGATGGCCTCCAGCGCCTTGATGATCCCCAGGCCCTCGCTGCTGGATTGGTGGCGGATGCGCCCGAGCAGCAGCGCCAGCAGGGTAAACACCGTCACCTGCGAGGTGAACGACTTCGTGGCCGCCACGCCGATCTCGGGCCCCGCGTGCATGTAGACGCCCGCGCCGCACTCGCGCGCGATGGTGCTCGCCACGTTGTTGCAGATGCCGAGGGTCCGGTGGCCCTTGCGGACGCTCTCGCGCACGGCGGCGAGGGTGTCGATGGTCTCGCCGCTCTGGCTGACGGCCAGGACCAGCGTGCCCTTGTCCATGGGCATGTTGCGGTAGCGGAACTCGCTGGCGAACTCCACCTCGCAGGGCACGTGCCCCAGGGCCTCGATGAGATATTCGCCCACCAGCCCCGCGTGGTAGGCCGTGCCGCAGCCCGTGATGATGACGCGGTCCACGTCGCGCAGCTCCTGCGGGGTCATGTTCAGGCCGCCCAGGCGCGCGCTGGCGTCGTCCTTGCTCAGGCGACCGCGCAGGGCGTCGCGCACGCTGTGGGGCTGCTCGAAGATTTCCTTGAGCATGTAGTGCGGGAACTCGCCGAGCGTCACGTCGTCGCTGGTGAAATCGACCTTCGTGACCTCGTAGCTTCCCGCGATGCCGCCTTCGAGCGTGCTGATCTCGAAGCCGTCGCGGCCGACCACGGCCACGTCGTAGTCCTTGAGGTACACGGCCTCCTGCGAGTGCGCGATGATGGCCTGCGGGTCGCTGACCAGGAAGTGCTCGCCCCGCCCCAGGCCCACGGCCAGGGGCGAGCCGCGCCGCGCGCCGATGATCGTCTCGGGCACGTCGAGGTGGAGCACGGCGATGCCGTAGGTGCCGATGACCTGCTTGAGTCCCGCGCGCGTGGCTTCGAGCAGCCGCGCCTTGCCGTGCGGGGCGCGCGCCTCGTCGTAGAGCTTGCCGATGAGGTGGGCGAGGATTTCGGTGTCCGTCTGGCTCTTGAAGGTGTGGCCCGCCTCGACGAGTTGCGCGCGCAGGGCCTGGTAGTTTTCGATCACCCCGTTGTGGACCAGCACGAGGCGGCCGGACCCGTCGGCGTGCGGGTGGGCGTTCTCGTCCACGGGGCGGCCGTGGGTGGCCCAGCGGGTGTGGGAGATGCCCACGCCGCCGGGGGCGGGCTCCTTTTTCAGCAGATCGGCCAGCGCCTGGATGCGCCCGGCGCACTTGCGCGTTTCCAGGCGGCCGTCGGAGACCGTGGCCAGCCCGGCGGAATCGTAGCCGCGGTATTCCAGCCGCCGCAGGCCATCCAGGAGGATGGGGGCCGCGAGGGATTTGCCGATGTAGCCGACGATGCCGCACATAGATGGCGGCGAGTGTAGGCGCGGGGCGGCGGGAAGGCAAGGTCGGCCCCAGATTCCGGTTGCCCACGCGGCGGCCTCTCTGCGATAACCCTTGGGCAGGATGCCACCCGATTCCCTGC
>CALMAQ010000139.1 GCA_937859745.1 uncultured Verrucomicrobiota bacterium
GTGGCGAGCGTGCTGCGGATCACCGGCCACGCGCGCGACAAGCATGTCACGAACTACTATCGTGTGCTGAGCCGGGCGCCATGGAGCGCCCGGGCCGGAGCCCGTATCCTGCTCGGCCATCTGGTCCGGTCCTTTGCGCCGCGTGGCCCGGTGATCATAGGCGTGGATGACACGATCGAGCGGCGCTGGGGGCGTCACATCAGTGCGCGCGGCATCTACCGCGACCCGGTGCGCTCGTCACACAGCCACTTCGTCAAGACGAGCGGCTTGCGCTGGATCAGCCTGATGCTGCTCGCCCCAGTTCCTTGGGCAGAACGCGTGTGGGCGCTCCCATTCCTGACGGCATTGGTGCCGTCCGAACGGTACAACGCCACCCGAGGACGCCGGCACAAGTCGCTGCTGGACTTCGGCCGACAGCTCGCCCTGCAGGCCCGACGCTGGTTGCCCGGGCGCGATCTCGTCCTCGTGGCCGACAGCAGCTTCTCGTCTCTGCTGTTCCTGTCCGCCCTGCGACACCGCGGGCTCACCGTGATCACGCGCCTGCGCCTGGATGCTGCGCTCCACGATCCGGCTCCGCCCCGCAGGCCGGGCACGACGGGCCGCCCGCGCAAGGCCGGCCAGCGCCTGGCGACACTGGCCAAGGTGGCGGCCGATGCTGCGACGGTCTGGCAGACCCTGCGTGTCGATCACTGGTACGGTGGCGGGGCGCGCGACCTCCAACTCGCCGCGGCCACAGCGGTGTGGCGCCACTACGGCCTGCCGGCCGTGCCGATCCGGTGGGTGCTGATCCGAGACCCGGCGAAGCCGGACGCGCCCGCCCAGGCCTTGCTGTGCACCGATCTCGACCGCACCCCAGAGCAGACCGTCACCTGGTTCGTCCGCCGCTGGTGCGTCGAGACCACCTTCGGAGAGGTCCGGACCCACCTCGGCGTCGAGACCCAGCGTCAATGGTCCGACCGCGCCATCGCCCGAACGACCCCGTGCCTCCTGGCCCTGTTCTCCATTGTGACTCTGCTGGCCAGCCGCCTGCCAGCCCGGCAGCGTCGCTCAACGGCGACAGCCGCCTGGTACCCCAAGGCGCGCCCGACCTTCTCCGACGCCCTCGCGGCCGTGCGCCGCGTGATCTGGCGCGAACAGCATTTCCCAACGTCACCGCGGCAGGCCGATCGCCGGAAAAGCCCCTTCAGGCTGCCGCAGGCCTGGGCCTACGCCCTCTGCAACGTAGCCTGAAAAGGCCAAAGTCGAGCTCAGAGTCCGTCCGAGAAGTCAGGCTGCGCAACCGATGCGACGTATTAGCATCATGACGGACGCGGCATAGAGGAAGGCCTTTGCGGAAGCGATGGTAGCCTCCGGGTCCTTCCAGAGCCGCCGATTGCGGCTGATCCAGGCGAAGAAGCGCTCAACCACCCATCGCCGGGGGTGGACCACGAAGCCGACCTGCCCGGGCGGTTTGCGGACGATCTCGACGGCGACGAGCGTGGCACTGTCCGGCTTGTCGCCGGCATAGCCCGCGTCGGCGAAGGCTTTGGCGATGAACGGGTAGGAGCGGCGCGACTGCTTGAGCACCGGCACGGCCCCGTCGCGGTCCTGAACGTCGGCCGGTTGCGGGTCGAGCACCAGGGCGCGGCCGTGTGTGTCCACCAGGGCCTGGCGCTTGCGACCCTTCACTTTCTTGCCCGCGTCGTAGCCTCGCGGCCCGCCGCTTTCCGTGGTTTTCACGCTCTGGCTGTCGAGCACGGCCGCGGTGGGCGAGGCGTCCCGCCCGACGCGCTCGCGATCCAGCATGACGAGGTGATGATTGATGCCGGCGAATAGACCGCTGTCGCGCCACGCGCTGAAGTAGCCGTAGACTGTGCTCTTCGGGGGCAGGTCCTTCGGCAGCAGGCGCCAGGCAATGCCGCCGCGCAACACATAGAAGATGCCGTTCACGATCTCCCGCAGCGACCAAAGCCGGGGCCGTCCAACCGGGTTGGCGGACGGCAACAGCGGTTCGATGACCGCCCATTCGGCGTCGGTCAGATCGGTTGAGTAGCGGAGTTCCGAGCGGCTATGCTGCTCACGGGTGGCCGGGGTCCACATGGCGGTTCCAGATCAGGTTCAGCACCCTCCTGGAATCATCTCAGCCCCGGCCACTCAACCCCACACGCACTTACCGGACGGACACTAAAGCTCTCGATCAATTTCTTGCCAAACGCCGTCTACGAACCCTCGGCCTGCATCCGAGCCTCGCTTGCTGCTGCCGACAGGTTCGGACTCTCGCGGTCCCAGTTGATGTTCGAGTTCACCGAAAACGAGAAGTTCAGTGACAGCGCACATGTTCAGCGCATCATCGAAGCCTACAAACGCTTCGGGTTCATCACGGCCCTCGACGATTTCGGCAGTGGATACGCAGGACTGGGCTTGTTGGCTACGTTTACACCCGACCTGATCAAGATCGACATGGAACTACTCCGTGGC
>CALMAQ010000140.1 GCA_937859745.1 uncultured Verrucomicrobiota bacterium
CTTTCCAGCCTGTCGCCGGTCCTCCCACCAGCGCCGCCCCGCTGACCGCCTCCGCGCTGCCCGAGGCGGCGTCCGCCCCCGCCAAGGCGGGCAAGGAGATCGTCTCGCCCATGGTCGGCACGTTCTACGCGGCCATGTCGCCCGACGCACCCCCCTACATCAAGGTGGGCCAGACCGTGACCGAGGACACGGTGGTCTGCATCATCGAGGCCATGAAGGTGATGAACGAGATCAAGGCCGAGGTGGCGGGCACCGTCACCGAAGTGCTCGGCGAGAACGGCAAGCCCGTGCAGTACGGCCAAGCGCTGTTCCGCGTCTCGTAAAGGCGGAAGGCGGAAGACGGAAGACGGAAGGACGGAGTTCTCCTGGAACGCTGACCTCACCCGCTTCGCCCCCTGCCTTTTCTCTGCCCTTCCGCCTCCCGCCTTCCGCCTTTCCCTATGTTCGACAAAATCCTCATCGCCAACCGCGGCGAAATCGCCCTGCGCGTCGTGCGCGCCTGCCGCGAGCTGGGCGTCAAGACCGTCGCCGTCTATTCCGAGCCCGACCTAGAAAGCCTCCACGTCCAACTCGCCGACGAGGCCGTCTGCATCGGGCCCGCCGCCGGGACCGACAGCTACCTTAAAATTGACCGCCACATCTCCGCCGCCGAGATCGGCGACGTGGACGCCATCCACCCGGGCTACGGCTTCCTGGCCGAGAACGCCCACTTCGCGGAGGTCTGCGCGAGCTGCAACATCAAGTTCATCGGGCCGCCGCCGGGCGCCATCCGCACCATGGGCGACAAGAACGCCGCCCGCGAGGCCGCCCGCAAGGCCGGGGTGCCCATCACGCCCGGCAGCGACGGCGTCGTGGAGAGCGAGGAGGAGGCGCTCAAGGTCGCCAAGAAGATCGGCTACCCCATCATGATCAAGGCCAGCGCCGGGGGCGGCGGCCGGGGGATGCGCGCCGCCCACAACGACGTGAGCCTCGTGCAGGGCTTCCACGCCGCGCGGGCCGAAGCCGAGAAGGCGTTCGGCAAGGCCGACGTGTACTTTGAGAAGCTCGTGGTCAACCCGCGCCATATCGAGTTCCAGATCGTCGCCGACCAGCACGGGCGGGTCATCCACCTGGGCGAGCGGGATTGCTCCATCCAGCGGCGCAACCAGAAGATCGTCGAGGAAGCGCCCTCGCCCTTCCTGGACGACGGCCTGCGCTCGAAGATGGGCCGGGCGTCGATCAAGCTGGCCGAGGCGGTGGGCTACCAGAACGTCGGCACGATGGAGTTCCTGGTGGACGACAAGGGCAGCTTCTACTTCATGGAGATGAACACGCGCATCCAGGTGGAGCATTGCGTGACCGAGGAGGTCTACGGCTGCGACCTGGTCAAGGAGCAGATCCGCATCGCGGCGGGCGAGAAGCTCTCCGACCACGTCGTCAAAGCGGTCATCCGCCAGCACGCCATCGAGTGCCGCATCAACGCCGAGGACCCCGCGCGCAACTTCCAGCCCAGCCCGGGGCGGATCGACCTGTACTACACGCCCGGCGGCCGGGGCGTGCGCGTGGACAGCCACGCCTACGCGGGGTACACGATCCCGCCGTATTACGACTCGTTGATCGGCAAGCTCATCACCTCGGGCTCCAGCCGGGCGTCCGCCGTGGCGCGCATGAGCCGGGCGCTGGGCGAGTACATGATCACCGGCATCAAGACGACGATCCCCTTCCAGCAGGAGATCATGCGCAACGCCGACTTCCAGCGCGGCCAGTACCACACGGGGTTCGTGGCGGGGATGCGGAGCTAAATCGGGCTTTTACCGATGCAAAGCCGACTTTTCGACCACATCGACCTGCGTGTTTCCAGCCTGGGCGACAGCAAGACGCTCTTCGACGCCTTTTTCCCCGCGCTGGGCTTCAGCCAGGTGCGTTCCGGCGAGGGTTGGATGTCCTACTCGGTGCCGGGCGACCCCAAGTCTCAGCCGTTCATCCAGGTGGACGAGATGCCAGGGCACCGCGGGAATGCGAATCGTTTCGCCTTCTGGGCCGACACGGAGGAAGAAGTTAACCGTCTGGGCGGCATCCTGCGCGACGCGGGCGCGCTGGCGCTCGAAGGGCCGGAATATTGCCACGAGTACACCCCGGGCTACTACGCCGTGTTCTTCGAGGACGCGAGCGGCAACAAGTGGGAAGTCTGCTGCCGCACGGCGCGTGTGCGCTGAGACCGGGCAGGCAGCGAAGCTGCCGGTCGTGACCAAGGTAGGGACGCCTCTCCGAGGCGATCCTTGACTGTCTGGAAGGAACGCAACCCATCACCAGAAAAGCGGACAGTTTGGGATCGCCTCGGAGAGGCGTCCCTACCTTGGGGGACGATGCCGCTGACGCGGCAGGACCTCAGAACCGGCTGATGCGCCCGAACTCCAAATAGCGGTCCTCCACTTCCTTCGGCTCCAGCGTCCGCAGGCGCTCCAGGCTGAACGCCTCCACGTTGAAGCTCGCCACGACGCTGCCGCTGACCACGGCGCGCTTGAGCTGCTCGAAGGTGATCTCCGGCGTGTCCTCGCGCGCCAGTTGGCCGATCAGGCCGCCCGCGAAACAGTCGCCCGCGCCCGTGGGGTCGTGCAGGTTGGCCAGCGGGAACGCCGGGCAGGAGAAAAACTCCTGCTTGGCCGGGTCGCCGAACAAGAGGCAGCCGTGCTCGCCCTTCTTGATCGCCACGTACTGCGGCCCGTAGCCGCGGATGGCCTCGGCGGCGCGGATGAGGTTGGTCTCGTCGGTCAGCAGCTTGGCCTCGGAATCGTTGAGGATGAGCAGGTCCACCCGGGCGAGCAGGGCCAGGAGGTCCGGCTTGGCGATGGTGATCCACAGGTCCATCGTGTCCACCACGACGAAGCGCGGCCGGGCCATCTGGTCGAGCACGTGGCTCTGGAGCGCCGGGGCGATGTTGGCCAGCAGGACGAAGGGCGTCTGGCGGTAGGACTCGGGCAGGTGCGGCGTGAAGTGCTCGAACACGTTGAGCGCGACGCTGCGGGTTTCGCGCACGTTCATGTCGGTCATGTACTCGCCCGACCAGCGGAAGGACTCGCCCGCCACCTTCTGCAAGCCTTCCAGGTCGATCTGGCGGCTCTGGAAGTAATCGACGTGCGCCTGCGGAAAATCGCTGCCGACGATGCCCACGAGTTGCGCGGAGGTGAAGAAGCTCGCCGCCACCGAGGCGTACGAGGCCGAGCCGCCGAGCAGGTCGGCGTGTTCTTCGGCGGGCGTTTTGACGGTATCCAGGGCGATGGAGCCAACGATGAGGACGGGCATGGGAACGGGAGAGCGGGAAAAAGGTGGAGCGCGCCTTTTGGCCCAGCGCGGCCGGTTTGGCAAGGGGAAACGTCGGGGCTGCCTGCGGTGTTCCCCGCGCCGAGGCTTATTGACGGCCCCCACCGTACGACGGGTGTCTGCGATGATGGCGCACCACCAAAAACGCGCAGTTCTTCATCTCTGAGCCGAAACAGGAAGTGGTACGGAAAACGCCGAAGATTAACGCGCCGCCGTCCTCGGGATTGGATGGGAAAGGAACGGGGTCTGCGGCAAGCCTCCGCAAAACAACGTTTTCAGCTCTTCGAAAAAGTCATCAGCGATTTTCAAAGTGGCGGCATGCTCATAGTGCGCCAGAATCTGGTCCACATCCGAGATAATTTTCGGATGGATACCGAGCTGCCTCACTTCCGACGATTCTTGATCGCTCGCTTGAATTGTTCCAACGAGATTCCGAGCGTGGGATCTGCATCCATTTCCGCGTCACGCCGCTCAGCTTCCGCCTCTCCATCGTCATCATCGTGGAGCACAGGCGCCAAGGGTTCGAGTAAATGTGCCGCCAACATGGCCCGTTCATTCTCGGGGAGGTCGAGCGCAAGCTTCTCGACTTCGGCAATCGTCGCCATGCATATATCCTATCCCGCAAGAATTCAGATGCAAGCAGCCCGGGAAGAGCGAGCCAGGGAAAAGGTGGAGCGCGCTTTTTGGCCTATCCAGCCATATCTGGCAAGAGGAAACCGTATGGCCCCCGGTCCGTCCAAGCGGGTGGACCTGGAAATCGACCGCCCTTCAGAGCGATTCTTCGAGCGTCGCCTTGATCTTGCCCGCCATCGACTCGGCATAGTTGCTGGCGAACGACGCCCTGCACGTCAACACCCCGTCTTTGAACGAGGCATCGTAGCCCTTTTCGTCCCTCGTCAGCACGATTTTCCTGACCTTCGTGGCGACGGCATCTTTCCCGGCTTTGTCCTTGGCCACCTCGCCGATGCCGTCCGAGATACCCTGGAGCAGGTCTTTCAGGCTCAGGAAGCGGTCCGGGTTGTCCAGGCTGGCAAAGTCCACCTCGACCGGGATGGCCACCCCGGCCTTTTCCTTGACCGCCTGCTCGCACGCGGGCACGTCGGTATTCTTGGCGTCCTCGATCAGCCGCCGCATGGCGAGGTTTTGCGCCGGAGCGGTCAGGGGCAGCGCCACGGCGGCGAGGAGCGAGCACACCAGGACAAAGCGCGCGAGTAGGCGGCGGAGGGGTCGGTTGGTCATGCCCGGACCGTATGCCTCCCCGGGTCGCTCGGCAACCGCGGGAAGCTCAGGACCGCATCATGAGGCCGAGCACCATGAGGGCGATGACCCCCAACAATTCCAGGGCGTTGAGCAGGGCGGCGGCCAGGGGAACCGCCCGCCGGGTAGTCCCGGCCAACGCGACCAGGCTCAGGACCATCATCACCAGGTTGCAAAACAGACCGGCGAGCACGAACAGGCCCAGGAACGTGTTGAAGGATTCGTCGGCGTAGCCCTTGAGCCCGGCGACGCCTGCCACGCCGAAGACGACCAGCCAGCCGAGCAGGCCGACGATGCCGAACACCAGCGCCACCATCCCCAGGGCGGACTGCTTCGGGGGCGGCAGCGCGGGCGGCACGAGCGGCGCCGGGGCGGCTTCCAACCCGAACGTGGAAAGGGGCTGCCAATTTTTCTCGCCCTCGCGCCAGGCCAGGGTCTGCGGGGTGACGGTCCCGCTCGCCAGCATCGTCTGGACCTGTTGTTCGGAAAAAGGCCCCTGCGCGCCGTCTTGGATGGCCAGGTGATAGTTCATGGAGATGCGGCAAGAATACGAACGATTCCAGGCCGCAAAGCGAGCATTTTCCGTCGCGACGGGCTCAGAGCATGCGGGTCCCGGCCGACCCGGCCGGCGTCAGGGTGAACCACCCTGCCCGGTCGCGCCGCAGGCGCAGGGAAGCGTCGCGGAACACCCGCGCCAGACCCGCCGTCGTCAGCGTCGCGCGGATCGGCCCGGCGGCCGTCAGCCGGCCCGCGCGCAGCAACAGCGCGTGGGTGAACACGGGGGCGATTTCCTCGACGTGGTGCGTCACCAGTATGAGCGCGGGCGCGCCGCGCTTGCGTCCCAGCCGGTCCAGGAAGCGCACGAACCGCCCGCGCGCCACCGGGTCCAGCCCGGCACAGGGTTCATCCAGGATCAACAGCGGTGGGTCGGCCATCAGCGCCCGGGCGATGAGCACGCGCTGGCGCTCGCCCTGGCTGAGCACGGCCCAGGGGCGCTCCGCCAGCTTGCCGCCCTCCACCCGGCGCAGCAGTCCTACGCCGCGCGCCCGGTCGGCGGGCCGCAGCTTGCCCCAGGAGTTGAGCGTCGCGTCCTTGCCGCTGACGACCACCTCCAGCGCCGTCTGGTCATCGCCGATCATCTGGCGCACGGACGAACTCACCAGCCCGACCCGCTTGCGGAGGTCGCGCCAGTCCGTGCGGCCGTAGGCCTCGCCGAGCACTTCGACCGTGCCCGCCGAGGGCGTCAGGTAGGCGGTCAGCGCGCTCAGGAGCGAGGTTTTGCCCGAGCCGTTCGCGCCGAGGATGACCCAGTGCTGCCCGGGTTCCACGCGCCAGTCGATGCGGTCGAGGATGACGGCCCCGGCGCGCGCCACGCGCAGGCCGCGCACGGCGAGCACGGCCCGGGTTGCGGGAGCGCCCTTCATGCGGCGGCGCGCAGCAACTCCCCTGCCCGCCGGGCGTAGCCGGTCACGTCGTCGGCCAGCAGCAGGCCCGAGACGATGACCACCCGGCGCGACCCGGCGGCGATGACTTCCGGCAGGTTCTCCAGCTTGACGCCGCCGATGCAAAAAATCGGCCGGTCGGTGACTTCGGCGTGGACGGACGCGATATCCTCCAGACCGATGGGCTGGTAGTCGGGCTTCGTGGGCGTGGCGAACAGGGGGCCGAAGCCGAGGTAGTCCGCGCCCTCGTCGCGGGCGGCGCGGGCCTGCTCGAGGCTGTGGGTCGAGCGGCCCACGATGGCCCCTGGACCCGCTTTGGCGCGTGCGGCGGTGATGGGCCCGTCATCCTGCCCGATGTGCGCGCCATCGGCCCCGCAGCGTTCCACGAGCCAGGAAAAGTCGTTGATGATGAGCGGCACGCCTGCCGCCGCCGTGATGGGTTGCACCTTCCGGGCCAGTTCGACGATGCCCGGGGCCAGGTAGCCCTTGGCGCGCAGTTGGAGGATGTCCACCCCGCCCGCGACCATCTGGCGTGCCATTTCCACGGCGTGGCGCGCGGCGACGTAGCCCAGATCGAGGATGCCGTAGAGGCGGCAGTCGGTGAGAGAGCGCATTGGAGGCGACAGATACAGGTTAAAGGAAGGGCGCGGCATCTAAAACTCTGTCATCCCGCATCCTTCCGTCTTCCACCTTTGCCTACTCCTCCACCTTCACGGCGTCCGTCGTCAGCGTGTTCTTGTACAGCACGCCGCCCTTGACCACGAACGGCACGCTCTCCAACTGCCGCACGTCGGCCACCGGGTCGCCGCCGACGGCGATCAGGTCCGCGTAGTACCCCGGGGCCAGCTTGCCCACCTTGCCCGGCCAGCCGATCAACTCCGCCGCGCCCGTCGTCGCGGATTGGATCGCCCCCATCGGCGTCATGCCGCGCTCGACCATGTACCGGAACTCCCGCCCGTTCTGCCCGTGCGGGTAGACGCCCGCGTCCGTGCCGAAGGCGATGTGCACCCCCGCCTGCACCGCCTTGCGGAACGTTTCGATGCGCTGGGTGTCCACCTGGCGCGCCTTGTTGAGAATGTGCTCGGGGAAACCCAGTTTGGCGTAATCGTCCAGCACGAAGCTCACGCAGTAGATCGTCGGCACGAGCCAGGCGTCCTTCTCCTTCATCAGCCGGATGCCCTCGTCATCGACGAGGCTGCAATGCTCGATGCTCGTCACCCCGGCGCGCACCGCCATCTTGATCGCCTCCGGCCCGTGCGCGTGCGCGGCCACCTTGCGGCCCCAGAGCGCCGCCTCGTCCACGGCGGCCTTCATCTCCTCGAACGAATACTG
Organism: uncultured Verrucomicrobiota bacterium; assembly: GCA_937859745.1. Classification (GTDB taxonomy): domain Bacteria; phylum Verrucomicrobiota; class Verrucomicrobiia; order Chthoniobacterales; family SZAS-18; genus CAHJWO01. Next base: position 7,332 of record CALMAQ010000140.1, read on the forward strand.
CGGTCGGCCCACGCTCTCCTCCTCGGAGAGCACGCCCGCGCTGGCGAGCAGCTTGATCCAGTCCGCGCCGTACTTGACGTTCTCGCGGATGTGCTTGCGGATTTCCTCGGGCCCGTTGGCGATGAACGGGGCCATGGCGCTGAAGGAGAGGTAGGGCGAGAAGCCGTTGGCATCGCCGTGGCCGCCGGTGGCGCTCAGGAACGCGCCCGAGCAGAGCATCCGCGGGCCGGGCACCCGCCCCGAATTGATGGCTTTTTTTAGCGCGATATCGATGTATTCCGCCGCGCCCACGTCGCGCACGGTGGTGAACCCGGCTTGCAGCGTGTGGCGCGCGTTCACGTGCGTGACCACCGCCAGATCGATGGGCGAGCGCCGGAACGTGTTGTCGTAATACGGTCCGGGGGAGAAGCAGAGGTGCGTGTGGCAGTCGATGAGGCCGGGCAGGATCGTCGCGCCGCCCAGGTCGATGACCTTCGCGTCCGGTGGCAGTCCCACCGTGACCTCCGCTACAGGGCCAGTGGCCTTGACCTTCTCGCCGTCGATGACGACGGCCTGGTTGTCGCGGACCACGCCCGCCGCCGGGTCGAGCAGGTGCGCCGCCTTGATGACGAGCAGCGGCGCGCGGGGCGGCGCTGCGGCGTCGGCGGCCCGGGAGGTGGCGATGGGTGAGAACGCGAGCAGGCAAAGGAGCAGGAGAGGTTTCATCGGCGTCGGAGCGGAGGCGGTCCGCGCCAGAAATGACAGGAAACGCCGGGGAAGGCAACGCCGGATGTTCCGGGCAGCCGCGCAGCGGCATCGTAAACGCTGGCGGGGATCGCTCTCCGAGCGGTCCGTAGCTTTCTTGATGTCACGGATCGCTCGGAGAGCAATCCCTACCTTATTTGCTGATGATCTGTCCCGTCCCGAACACGTAGAAGTAGCGCACGCCGTCCGTGTTGTACCTGCCCGGGCTCGCCGGGTCGGGGTAATAATACACCGCCGAGTTCAGCGCGAAATCGTACAGGTACGGGAATGGGAACCCCGGGCTGGTGTAGAAAAAACCGCCGCTCTTGAAGTCGTAGAGGTACACGCCCGCCTTGCCGTCGGCCGCGTCGAAGACGTACTCGAATCCCAGGTCGAAGTGGTAGATGTACCTCGGATCATCCAGGTAGCTGTAGTACCCGAACGGGCTGCCGCCGGGGAAGCTCAGGTAGTACACCCCGTTGCTCAACGCGGTCTCACCCGTGAAGAAGGACGCCGCCACAGGCGTGGGATCAGGCAGCGTCGGACTCGGGCTGGTGAGCAGGATCGTGCCGTCGTAGTACGTCTGCGCCTTGGTGATCCACCACGCGCCGTCCGTGGGTGGGTTGCCGACGCCCTGCGTGCTGTCGCCCACCCCCGCGCCGAAAAGCACGCAGCGCACGCCGTAGCCCGCCGTCAGGCTCATGGCCGAGGGCCACGTCACCGTGCCGTCCGAGACCGCCGCGGCCTCTCGCGGGCTGCTGCCGCCGTCGCCCGCCCCGAAGTAGCTCCGCCGCGCCGCGGAACCGGGGTCGAACGTGTCGCCCAAAAAGAACGTCGCCGCCGAGTCCTCGTAGTGCGTGGAGTTGTTCGCCAGGGTCGGGAACAGCCCGCCCGCCGGGTTCGGGAACTGGCTCGTGTTGATGTGGCCGACCGGGATCTGCCAGAGCACGACGGGCAGCTTCGTTTCGTCGCCCAGCGCCCCGGCGAACGTCAGGTAGTTGATCCAGTGGGTCAGGCTCCAGAACCACGTCGAGCCCGCCGGATTCGCCGCCGCGCCGTTTTCGGCCCCGGCGTCCAGGCCGTATTTGTCCACGGAGATGAACCCCGCGCCGTAGCTCGTGCAGCCCGCCGCGATGTAGTAGTCCGCCGTGGCGGCGGCCTCCGCGCGGATTTTCGGGCGTCCCGCGTCCACGCCCAGGCTGTCCGTCAGGTGGATGATCCCCGTGCCGGGCGAGGCGACCGTGTAGCCCTGCGGCGGATGCCCCCACAGCGCCACTTCCCAGCCGAAGTAGGCGTTGGGCAGATATTTGTGGAAGATGTAGTTCACGGACTGCACGTAGCCCGTGACCGTGTTCGGGAACTCCGGGTCCGTCCCGTGGACGAGCACCCCGGCGGCATAGGCCTGGTCCGTCGCGGCCACGTCCGTGTCGGTGCTGCCGCCGCGCTGGGCGAGGTAGCCGATGAAGTCGGGCTCGATCACCACGCCCACCAGTTCGTCCGGGGCTTCGGCCTTCACCTTGTCGATGAAGAACTTCAGGTCCGTGTAGTAGCCCAGCATGAACGTCGGGTCCCTGGCGTCGCTCGTGTCGGTGTCGTAGCCGTCGCCCGGCCCGTCGATGTTGTACCACACGAAGAACGGGATCATGCCCAGCTTGAGGCTCTCGCGCACGTAGCTCGTCGCGCGGAAGCCGTCCACCGTGGTCCAGGTGCGCCAGCTCTGGTAGAGGTTGCTCGGGCCGCCGTTGATGTAGATGTAGCGCGCGTCCACCCGCCGGTTGGCCGCGCCCGCGCCGAACTGCTGCCACATCGTCAGGTCCGCCGTGCTGTCCTCGCTGACGCTGCCCAGCGCCAGGTAGTCGGGCATCCCGGGCAGCGTGCCGTCGGCATGGCGGACGCGCACGCCCAGCCAGCGGGTCGCGCCGCTGACGGTGTCCTTGATCCGCAGGGAGGCGCGGCCCGGCTGGAGGCCCGTCACGCTCAGCGCGTTGCCGGACACCGCGAACGAGATCACCGTGGGGTTGTTCGTGTCCAGCTGGTAGGAGCCCGCGGCCCCGGTGACGAGGGCGAGCGTGTAACCCGTGGCCATGCCGGACGGGATCGTCACCTGCCGCGCTTGGCTGCCGGCGTCGGGCGCGCCGAGGCTGATCTGGCTCGCGCCGTCGGCGACGTAGGGCGTGGCGGCGCTGAGCGTCGAACCGGCCGCGTTGGCGACCTGCACCTGGTAGACGTGCGCGCTGTAGGGCCGGTCCAGCACGGGGATCGAGCCCGTCTGGCCGCCGGAGCCGCCCGGGGCCGCGCTGCCCGTGGCGTAGACGTTGCCGTCCTCCAGCAGGGTCCAGCTCGTGGCCTGCCCGCCGCTATAGATCGCCCAGCCGACCGTGAAGCCGACGCCCGTATCCCAGTTCTGCTGGATCGAGACCGACGGCCTGCCGGGCGCACCCGCCGCGGGCGTGGGCGTGGGCGACCCGCCGGGGGCCGGGGCAGGCACCGGGGTCGGCGAGACGGTCGCGCCGAAGGGAACGTTCTGGCCGTTGATCGCCAGGGTCGGCGCGGCGGCACTGCCCGTGCCGTTGTAGCCGAAGGAAATCTGTCCACCGGCAGGGATGGAGTCATTGTAACTCGCGGGCTGGAGGGCGTACGGCCCGCCGCCCGTGGCGGTCACGCCCCACACGCTGCTGATGCCGCCCGCCGTGGTGAGCGAGCCGGTCCAACCCGCCACGCCGCCGCCGCCGTTGGTGACGACGACCGTGGCGGAGTAGCCCGTGTCCCACTGCGAAGCCACCTGGAAGGACGCGCCGAGTTGCGCTTGGGCGCGCGCGGGCATGAGCAAGGCCAGCAGCAGGACACCCGCGAGCCACGGGGCACGAGCCGGGGAAAGAAGACGCTGGGGGTTACGCATCGTCCTTTAGAAAACAGCAGGGTTCGTGCGAAGTTCCATGCTCTTTTGGGAGTAGACGGCAACGGCTTGACGACGCAAGATGAGGGCGGTTTCGTTTGTCCTGTATGCCCGCCCTCGTCCCGCCGCGCGTTGCCGTTCTGTTCCTCGCCGGGACGCTCCTGGCAGTGGTCAGCTGCCAGTCCCAGGCACCCGCCCAGCGCGGGGCCTACCGCGTGACGTGGCGGGCGTTCCGCGTGGAAGGCAACGTGCCCCTGGCCGCCGTCACGTCGCCGACGTTCGGGGTCAACGGCTCGGTGGACGTGCGGACGGACCAACTCCAGCCCGGCGACGACCGGCCCGCCCTGCCCCAGTTCACGGCCCACCTCGCCAACGACGCGCTGCGTCCGGGCACGTTGGAACTGGTCACGCGCGCCTACGTCCGCGAGGCGATCCGCACGAAGAAGGGCAAGCGCAAGGTGACGCGGCGCATCATCGGCGGCCTGCTGCCGATCCGCGCGGGCGAGACGCAGGAGTTCAACGGCCCCGGCGACCCAATCCGCGTGGAGGCCCACCTGGAAGGCGGCGGGGGCGTCCGGACGGCCAAATAACGGCGTAGTGCCTTCTGCCTTCTGCCTTATGTCCCTCCCTATCCGCCAACTCGGCCGCTCCGATCTCCACGTCTCCTGCCTGGGCCTGGGCTGCATGGGCATGTCCTACGCCTACGGCCCCGCCGACGAGGCCGAAAGCCTGCGCGTCCTGCACCGCTACCTCGACCTGGGCGGCAACTTCCTCGACTCGGCAGAAATCTACGGCCCCTACAAGAACGAGGAACTCCTCAACCGCTTCCTGAAGGATGCCGGACGCGAGCGCGTCGTCCTGGCGACGAAGTTCGGCTTCAAGCTCAACGACAAGGGCGTCATCGCGGGGGTGGACAGCTCGCCCGCCAACGTGCGCCGCGCCTGCGACGCCAGCTTGCAACGGCTCGGGACCGACCACATCGACCTGTTCTACCAGCACCGCGTGGACCCCAAGACGCCCATCGAGGAAACCGTCGGCGCGATGGCCGAACTGGTCCAAGAGGGCAAGGTGCGTGCCCTGGGCCTGTCCGAGGCGGGCGCGGACACGCTGCGCCGGGCGGTGGCGACCCATCCCATCGCGGCGCTGCAAAGCGAGTTCTCGCTGTGGAGCCAGGAAATCGTGGCCGACGGCATCCTCGCCGCCTGCCGGGAACTTGGCATCGGCTTCGTGCCCTACAGTCCGCTGGGGCGCGGCTTCCTGACCGGGGCCATCCAGCAGGTGTCCGATCTGCCCGCCGACGACTGGCGGCGGACCAACCCGCGCTTCACCGAGGACGCGCTCCGGCAGAACCTCCGGCTGGCGGACGCCGTCAAGGCGCTAGCCGACCAGAAGGGCTGCACGTCCGCGCAACTGGCGCTGGCCTGGGTGCTGGCGCGAGGCGATGACATCGTGCCGATCCCGGGCACCAAGCGCGTCAAGTACCTGGAGGACAACCTGGGCGCGGCGGCCATCACGCTCGGCAACGAGGAGTTGCAGCAGATCAACGAGGCGTGCGGGCAGTTCGAGGTCGTCGGCCAGCGATATCCGGCGGCGATGATGTCGATGCTCAACCGCTGAAGCGGCGGCCATCCTCCGCGCCAAAGAAAAAGGGACCGGCTCCGGCAAGGAGCGGTCCCTTTCGTCTGATCGCGTCTCGGCGGATAAACCTCGTTAGCTCGTCTGGAGGTCCCTGCGCTTCATGTGGCCGCCGGCGTTCGCGCGCATCTTTTCGAGGATGGGCTTCACGTTCGGGTCGGCCTTGATCATCGCTTCGGTCATGGCGCGGTGAAAACCTTTCTTGTCGGTGGACTTGTTGGCCTTGGCGGTCTGGACGGCCGGGTCCTGCATGGCCTGCTTGCGCGCGGCCAAGAGTTCCTGGCGCTCGGCGGGCGTCAGCGAAGCCAGGGCGGCCTTCATCTTGCCGTTGTGCTGGCCTTGTCCCGCACCCCCTTGGGCGGGCTGGGTGTTGGCCGTGGCGGGCGCGGAGACCGAGGGGGTGGCGGCCGGGTCCTGCGCGCGCAGGCCGGTCAGGGGCAGCGCGGCGCAAACGCCGGCCAGGAAGAGGGAATATCGAATGGAACGCTTCATAAATGGTTTGGTGGATAACAGGTTGTCGCTCGTACGAACCCCGCTGCCGGACGGAGGTTGCAGAAAATAATGGCGGGGTCTCGGTTTGAGGCGGGCACGGGATGACGGATGGATGCAGCCTCTGCCCACCGCTCCGGGATGGGCAGAGACCGCCCGGTTGTTCATCCTGCATCCTGCATCCTGCATCCTGCATCCTGGAACCGAGCAGCCAGAATCCCTCAGGCCGCCGCTTGCGGCGCGGCGACGGCAGCGGACACCCGCGCCCCCTCCCCCTCCAGGCCGAGCAGTTCACGCTGCCAAGGCATCAGGAGCTCCCCGGCTTCCTGCGGACGCGCAGCGATGGCTTCCAGCGTCGCCCGCGAGGCGATGATCGACGAATCCAAGTCCAGCGCGGCGGCGACCCGGTCGCGCTCCTTCTTCAACGCCTCCGCCCGCTTCTCCTCCTCGGCCGTCCAGCGCGAGAAAAACCGCTTCTGGAACACCGGCCAGCCGCTCTCGGGCATGTCCAGGCCGCGCCGGGCCGCGCCGTAGAACCGCTCCCGGCGGCCACCGCGCAGGTGGTCGAAGCCCGGGTTTTCCCCGGCGGCGAATTCCCGCGCGGAGTTGATCAGATCCTCGTTGCGCAGGATGTGGAAGGTCGGCCGATCCACGACGCGCGCCTCCTCCTCCCGCCAGCCCCACAGTTCTCGCAGGATCGCCGCCGCCCGGCCGCGCAGCGCCCCGCTGCCGTTGATGCGCCAGGCCTCGTCGCCGTCGCGCTCCCGCTCCACGGCGGCCTGCGCCATCGCGCGCGCGCAGCTTTGCTCGAACCACTCCCAGCGCCCGAGTTCGCGCAGCCGCGCGCCCAGGTTCTCGGCGATCTGCAAGAGGTAGCGCGTGTCGTTCTGCGCGTAGGCGGCCATCGTCTCGGTCAGCGGGCGGCGCGCCCAGTTGGCCTTCTGCGAGCCCTTGGTTAACTCGATGCCGAACTCCGCCTTGACCAGCGCCGCGTAGGAAAACTCCCGCCGACCCACCAGCCGCGCGGCCAGCATGGTGTCGAACACGGCGTCCGCCACGAACCCGCCGTCGCGCCGCAGCAGGCGCAGGTCGTAGTCCGCGCCGTGCAGGACGATGGTCTTGCCCGCCAGGGCGTCGTAGAGCGGTTGCAGGGAGATCCCGGCCAGCGGATCGACCAGGGCGTGTTCGTCCTGCGGCAGGCTGATCTGGATCAGGCAGAGTTTCTCGCGGTAGGCGTGGAGGCTGTCGGCCTCGGTGTCCACGGCCACGCGTTCGGCGTGGGCGAGGTGGGGCAGAAAGGCTTGGAGTTGTGCGGACGTGGCGATCAAGGCGGATAAAACAAAGAGACGGTCGCCCTAGCCGCTTTGGCCGGGGTCGCGCTTACAGTGGACGACCCGGGCGGGAAATTCAACCCCACCTGTCGGGTGGAAGTTTCAAGGTCCTTGAACCTTGGTTCTTGGACCTTGGAAACCCTCGCCCTACTCCTCCCTCAGCGCCGTGAGCGGATCGACCAGCGCCGCCCGGCGCGCGGGCAGGTAGTTGGCCAGCAGCGCCACCCCCGTCAGCAGCCCCACCACGGCGGAGAACGTCAGCGGGTCGCTCGCGCCCACGCCGTAGAGCAGGCTGGCCAGGAGCCGCGTCAGCCCTAATGCGCCCAGCACCCCGAGGGCGATCCCCACCCCGATTAGCTTCATGCCTCCTCCGACGATCAGCCGGAAGACGTGGCTGCGCTGCGCGCCCAGCGCCATGCGGATGCCGATCTCGCGCGTGCGCTGGGCCACGCCGTAGGCCGTCACGCCGTAGATGCCGATGGCCGCCAGCACCAGCGCCAGCCCCGCAAAGCTCGCCAGCAACAGCGCCAGGAGCTGCCGGTCGGCGACCGAGCGCGTGACCAGTTCGCGCACGCCCAGCACGTCTCCCACGGACTGGTCGGGATCGACCGCGCGCACCGCCCCACGCGCCGCCCGCACGAGCCCGGCGGCCTGCCCCGGCTCGCTCGCCCGCACGTACAGGCTCGCGTAAAGCTCCGGCCACTGCGGGAACGGGAAGTACATCTCGGGAATGGGCGGCTTGGAGAGTTCGCCCGTTTTGGCGTCCGCCATCACGCCCACGATCTCCGTGACGGTGGGGTTGGCGTTGCTGCAAATCATCTTGTGGCCCAGGGCGTCGCCGTCCGGGAAGAACCGCCGGGCCATCGTCTCGTTGATGATCATGACCCGCGGGCTGTCCGCCGCGTCGCGCGCGGTGAAGGCCCGGCCGCGCACGATGGGCGTCTCCAGCACGGAGAGATAATCCGGGCTGACGCTGGCGTATTTGACGTGTGGACGCTGTTCGATGGGCGGCACGGGCTCGCCGTACACCGAGACAAACATCTCTATGTAGCCTTCCTGCGGCCCGGCGCTGGAGAAAGCCGCCCCCCGCGCCCCGGGCAGCGCCCGGGCCTGCTCCGCCAACCGGTCAAAGAAGTCCACCCGCCGCTCGGGGGTCGGGTAGCGCGCGGCGGGCAGGGTCAGGAGGGTGGTGACGAGCCCGTCGGGATTGTAGCCCAGCCGCACCCGCTGGAGCTGCCACAGGCTGGCGAGCAGCAGCCCCGTGCCGGTGAGCAGCACCAGCGAGAGCGCCACCTGCGCCACCAGCAGCACCGCCCGCGCCCGCCCCTGGTGGACCCCGCCCGCGCTGCCGCGTGC
>CALMAQ010000141.1 GCA_937859745.1 uncultured Verrucomicrobiota bacterium
TTGCATCCGGCCGGCACGCTCCGCTCGCCGGGGCCGGGGGCGGACGGCGGCATATCCGCCGCCGCTGCCCATCCGGTTCTACCTGCCGCCCGGCATCCGCCGGGAGGGCTCACATTTTCAACACGTAAGTGTAGAACACGACGAGCAGCGCCATGCAGGACACCAGGAAGACCGAGTGACCGATCACCCGGCGGAACAGGCGCGACTCGTCCGCCGACGCCAGCCCGGTCGCGGCAGCCGCCACCGCGATGGAGCCGAGCGAGATCATCTTGCCCATCACCCCGCCCGCCGAGTTGGCCGAGGCCATCAGATCATGGTTGAGGTGAAGTTGGTCGGCCGTGATGACTTGGAGATTGCCGAAGAGCGCGTTGGCCGAGGTGTCGCTGCCCGTCAGGAACACCGCCATCCAGCCCAGGATCGGCGAGAAGAACGGGAACGCCGCGCCCGTCGCCGCGAAGGCGAGGCCCAGCGTGGCCGTCGCGCCGGAGTAGTTCATCAGGAAGGCCAGCCCGAGGACGGCACCGAACGTCAGGGCAGGCTTAGCGAGCTGCCGGGCGGTCTCGCCGAAGGCCCGCGCTAACCCTGCGGGGGACAGCCCCAGGATGAATCCCGAGAGCACAGCCGCGATGAACGCCGACGTGCCCGCCGCCCCGAGCCAATCCACCTTGTACTTCGCGGCGTAGAGCATGGGCTTGCCCACTGCAGGCGGCATGCGCTGGATCATGTTGTGCAGACCCGGCCATTCGACGAACTTGGTGGTCGGGTCCAGCACGGCCTCCTTGAACGGTTTGATGCCCCAGAGCACCACGATGATGACCAGCAGCAGGTAGGGCATCCAGGCCAGGGCCACCGCGCCGAGCGGGTGCCGGGTCAACTCCACGGCAGGGGCGGGCAGTTCCTCGCCCGCATGGCGGAAGACGAAGTTGTCCTTCGGCTGCCAGAACCGGAAAAGGATGACCAAAGCGACGATGGTGACGAGGGCCCCGGCGATGTCCACCAGGAGCGGGCCCTGAAAGTTGGACATGTAATACTGCGTCCCCGCGAATGCGACGCCTGCGAGGATGGTGGCGGGCAGCACGCCGCGCAGCGCGCGCGCCCCCGCCAGCGTGAACACCAGGTAGCACGGCAGGCACAGGGAGAAGGGCGCGCACAGGCGGCCCGTGTAGGCGGAGAGCGACAGGAGCGACAGCCCCGTGGTACTCGCCAGCGTGACGGTGGGAATGCCGATGGACCCGAAGGCCACCGGCGCCGTGTTGGCGATCAGGCAAAATGCCGCGGCGTTGAACCGCGAGAAGCCCACGCCCGCGAGCATGGACGCCGCCACCGCCACGGGCGCGCCGAACCCGGCCGCGCCTTCCAGGAACGCGCCGAAGGCAAACGCGATGAGCAATCCCTGGAGCCGCTGGTCGCGCGTCAGCCCGCCGATGGAGTCCTTGATGATTTCAAATTTCCCCGTGGCAACGGCCACCCGGTAAAGAAAAATGGCCCCGAAGACCACCCAGGTAATCGGAAACAATCCCGTCGCCACCCCGAGCAGCGTCGAACTGACCGCTAGCCCAATTGGCATCCGGTAGGAAAAAAGCGCGACCAGGAACGCCGTCGCCAAGGCCGCGAGCCCGGACAGCCAGGCCGGTTGTCGCAGGACACCGAGCATGACCAGAATGACGGCGACCGGCAGCGCCGCGACGAGCGCGGAGAAGCCAAGGGAACCGTTGATGGGATTGTAGTGCTGTTGCCACATAAGGGGGGACAAGTGGACTGGTGGTCTGAGAGGCTACTTTGGCATGACGGATGGACTCCGGGTGACGTTGCCTGCGGGCGCAGCGCCCGGGGCAATGATTTGAGGTTAAAGGAAACGCGCCGGTTGGGAAGTCAAATGCGGAGAAAGCTCCGGGAGCAAAATTCTGGTCAATCGTGCCCAAGGAGGGGACGACCAATCGGTTCCACCTTGATATGGAAGGAGACGGGCGCGCACGTCTTCAAACCAAGGACAAAATAGCAGATCCGAAAAATTCACATTCTGGACTGCGGGACGGCAGGCCCCGGGCCAGCTCAACGGAACTGCTCCTGCTCGGTCGAGCCGTGCAGGGCCGTGGTCGAGCTTTCCCCGGCCGCGATGACCTGCGCCACCTCGTCGAAGTAGCCCGTGCCGACCTCACGCTGGTGCTTGGTGGCCGTGTAGCCGATGGTCTCGGCGGCGAACTCCGCCTGCTGCAACTCGCTGTAGGCCGCCATGCCGTGATCGCGATAGCCCTGCGCCAGGCGGAACATGGAATAATTCAGCGCATGGAACCCGGCCAGGGTGACGAACTGGAACTTGTAGCCCATCGCACCCAGTTCGCGCTGGAAGCGGGCGATGTCCGTGGCGGCGAGTTTCTTCTTCCAGTTGAAGGACGGCGAGCAATTATACGCCAGCAGCTTGCCGGGATGCACGGCGTGGATGCCCTCGGCGAAGCGCCGGGCCTCGTCCAGGTTGGGCTCGGCGGTCTCGCACCAGACCATGTCGGCGTACGCGGCGTAGCTCTGGCCGCGGGCGATGGCCTGGTCCAACCCGGCGCGGGTGCGGTAGAAGCCCTCGGCGGTGCGCTCGCCGGTCAGGAAGCGGTGGTCGCGCTCGTCGATGTCGTTGGTCAGCAGCGCGGCGGCGTTGGCGTCGGTGCGCGCGATGATGAGGGTGGGTACGTTGAGCACGTCGGCCGCCAGCCGCGCGGCGACCAGGTGGGAGACGGCCTGCCGGGTCGGGATGAGCACCTTGCCGCCCATGTGGCCGCACTTCTTCTCGCTGGCGAGCTGGTCCTCCAGGTGGACCCCGGCCGCCCCGGCTTCGATCATGGACTTGATCAGCTCGAACACGTTGAGCGGTCCGCCGAAGCCCGCCTCCGCGTCGGCGACGATGGGCGCGAACCAGTCGATCCGGTGGTTGCCCTCGGCGTGGTCGATCTGGTCGCAACGCTGGAACGCCTGGTTGATGCGCTTGACCACGGTCGGCACGCTGTTGGCCGGATACAGGCTCTGGTCGGGGTACATCTGGCCCGCGAGGTTCGCGTCGGCGGCGACCTGCCAGCCGCTCAGGTAGATGGCTTTGAGCCCCGCCTTGACCTGCTGCACGGCCTGGTTGCCGGTCAGCGCGCCTAGCGTGGGCACGAAGTCCTCGTCGTGCAGCAGCCGCCAGAGTTTCTCCGCGCCCCGGCGCGCCAGGGTGTGCTCGACAACCACGCTGCCGCGCAGCCGCTCCACGTCGGTGGCCGAGTAGGGCCGTTCGATGGAGTGCCAGCGCGGGTTGGTGTCCCAGTCGGGGACGTGCTTGCCGTTGCCGTTGGTGGAAGTGCCGTTGGTCGGGAAGTCGATAAAGCGATTCATGGGGAAAGGGTGAGGTATTTGTCTCGGATCACAGGTTCTAAGTCGGGTTGCCGGGGATTCTGCCTTGCGTCGTTCATTCCGCCTACGATAATAAAATCATCAATTAATGACTGATGGGAATGAATGTGAATCTGCGGCAATTAGAGGTTTTCGCCTGCGTCGCCGAGTTCAGGAGCTTCACGGACGCCGCCCGCTCGCTGCGGCTGACCCAGTCGGCCTTGAGCCGCACCGTGCAGCAACTCGAAGCGGCGCTGGGCTGCCGGCTCTTTGACCGGAGCACCCGCGCCGTGGTCCTCACCCCGGAGGGAACCGAATTTCTCGGCGTGGCGCGGCGGGCCACCGAGGAACTCAACGGCGGGCTGAGGTACTTTGAGCAGTTCGTCGCCGGTCGCCGCGGGCGGGTCTCCATCGCCACGATTCCCTCGGTCGCGGTGTCGGTCCTGGCCCCGGTGGTCGCGCGGTTCCAGCGGCAGCAACCGGAGGTGGATCTCTTCATCCTCGACGGCATCTCGGGCGGCGTGCTGGGCACGGTGTTGCAGGGCAAGGCCGATTGCGGGTTGGCCTTCAGCACGGGGCTGGACGCGGAGGTCGTCTTCGAGCCGTTGCTCAGCGACCGTTTCTTCGCGCTCTGCCCCAAGGAGCATCCGCTCGCGCGCAAGAAGACGGTGCGGTGGAAGGACCTGGCGAAATATCCTTTCCTGGGTAGCGCGCCGACCAGCAGCGTGCGCCACTTCACCGACGCCGCCTTTCTCCAGGCCGGGGTGGAAGTCCGCAACCTCTACCAACCCACGGGGGTGCCGCCGCTCGTCAGCCTGGTCGCGCAGGGGCTCGGGGTGACCGCGCTGCCGGGTCTGGTGCTGCCCATCGCCGAGTTCGCCGGGCTGGTGCATCGCCCGCTGGTCGAGCCCGCGCTGATCCGGCAGATTGGCGTGCTGACCCGCTCCGGCCTGCCGCAATCGCCCGCGGCCCGAGCGTTCCTGGCGTTTCTGCGGCAGGAAATCCGCAGCGACCGGGTGGGGGGCAAATACCAGCGGCCGACTGGTTAGCGCGGACCCGGCGCAAGGCGCGGAGCCAGCGCGAAGGCCAGCGGGAAGATGGCCAGCGCCGTGCAGGCCGTCGCCACGACCGCGGTGCCGGGCCCGAAGGCATCGCCCAGGAAGCCGTAGAGCACAGGGGACACGGCCCCGGAACCGATGACGCCCGTGTAGAAAAGCGCGAACGCATGTTCCGTGCGGCCGGCGGGCGCGAGTTCCGGCACGCTCCCGTACAGCACGGAAGAAGTGCCGTTGAGCATGACCCCGAGCAGCGGCAACAACGCCAGCGTCGGGACGAGCGGCAGCGCCAGGACCGCGAAGATGCTCGCGGCGGTCCCGCCTTCGGTCAGGAGCACGGTCCACAACACCCCGATGCGCTCCCCCAGCCAGCCGCAGGTGAACTTGCCCGCGGCACCTCCAGCGAAGACGAGCGCCAGCGCCCAGCCGACCGTCGGCAACGACGCCCCCTTGGCCTTGAGTAAAAAGGGCAGAAAGGTGAGCAACCCCATGCGGACCCCCGTATCCATCATCCCGATGGCGAAGAGCAGGAAAAAGCCGCCGCGTCCGCCGCCGGAGTCTTCGGGCGAAGCTTTGCCCGCCGCTGCGGGGACCGCCACCGACGGCAGGAACGCCGCCACCAAGCCGGCAGTCACCAGTCCGACCAGCGCCAGCAGCCAGAGCACCCCGCGCCAGGGCATGACCGTGAGCAGCAGCGAGGCGAGCGCCGGGAGGGCCGCCTTGCCGAGGTCGCCCGTGAAGTTGTACGTTCCCAGCGGCCCCCGCACCCGGCCTCCGTAGGCCCGCGATACCGCCGCGGAAGCGATGGGGTGCTGCACGCTCGACCCCGCCCCGGCCAGGGCCAGCGCGACGCAAAGCCCGACGATCCCGCCGGACGAACCCGCGAGCGCGTAGCCCAGCGCCGCCACCACCGTGCCCACGACGAGCACCAGACGTCCGCCGAGCCTCCCCGCCAGGCAGCCCGCCAGAACCTGGAACGCGGCCATGGTGCCCGCGTAGAGCCCGCGCAAGAGCGCGAGGATGGCGAAGCCCACGGCGAATTCCGCCTGCCAGACCGGCAGCAGCACGTAGATCGCGTCGGTGTAGCCGTCGTGCAAGGCGTGGGCGAGCCCGGTGACGGCCAGGGTGCGGCCCGCGCGAGGATGGATGGCTGGCGGCGCGTCTGCGACGGACGGACTGGTGCTCATGGGAGACGGGGCAGGATGGCACGAAAGCGGGATTTTGTCCGGCGGATCATCGGGCCGACACGGACGGCGGTAAGAATAATGTTCTCCCGGCGACGGCGTGCGAGTAAGCTCGCAACCACTTCACGGCACCCCTTTCCCGCCGACCATGGACCCTGGATATTCCGCACGTCTCCCGAACCTGGTTGCCGACGCGCTGGAACTCGCGCCGGAAGCGCGCGAGGATTTTCTCGTCCGGGCGTGCGGAGACGACGCGGAACTGCTGGCAGAAGCACGCTCGCTGCTGGGCCACGATCAGGACCAGGGCGAGTTCCTGGAACGGCCCGCTCACGACCCCGAAGGCCGGGGCTGGTTGTCCGGCCAGGACGAACTGGCCCCCGGCGAACTGGTGGGCGAGTGCCGCGTCGAGTCGCTGCTGGGCGAGGGCGGCATGGGCGAGGTCTACCTGGCCTGGGATACCAGACTCGAGCGCCACATCGCCCTCAAGCTGCTCAAGCGCCAGTTCGATGACGGCACGCTCTTGCGCCGCTTCCGCCACGAGCGCCGCGTGCTCGCGGGCCTGACCCACCCCAACATCGCCCGGCTCTACGGCGGCGCACTCACCCCCGAGGGCCGCGCCTTCCTGGTCATGGAGTACGTGGAGGGCGAGCGGCTAGACCACTTCTGCCAGGCGCGCAGCCTGGGCATCGATGCGCGGCTGACGCTCTTTCGCAAGGTGTGCGCGGCCGTGGCCTACGCGCACCAGAACCTGGTGGTCCACCGCGACCTCAAGCCCGCCAACATCCGCGTGACTCCCGAGGGCGAGCCCAAGCTGCTCGACTTCGGCATCGCCAAGCTGCTGGAGGCCGAGGGCACGGGCACCGGCCCGGCGGCAGAGGTGACGGTGACGATGCAGGGAGCCATGACCCCGGAGTACGCCAGCCCCGAGCAGATCAAGGGCGAGGCGATCACCACGGCCAGCGACGTGTACAGCCTGGGCGTGGTGCTCTACGAGCTGCTTTGTGGCCAGCGGCCCTACCAGTTCAAGAGCCGCCGCCCGGACGAACTCGCCCGCGCCATCTGTGAGACCGACCCACCCCGCCCGAGCACCGTGGCCAGCCGGACCACTACCTCCATCGGGGGCGTTGGGATGGCTCCGCCGCCGGAGGCCCCCCGCACGCTGCGACGCCAACTGGCGGGCGACCTGGACAACATCGTGGCCAAGGCCATGCGCAAGGAACCCGCGCGGCGTTACGGCAGCGTGGGCCAATTGGCGGAGGACATCCGCCGGTACAGCGCGGGGCTACCCGTCGCCGCCCGGCCGGATACCTTGCCCTACCGCGCGGGCAAGTTCGTGCGCCGCAACAAGGTGGGCGTGGGGGCTGCCATCCTTGTGGTCCTAGCGCTTGTCACCGGCCTGTTGGCGGCCGTCTGGCAGGCTAGACTCGCCGGGAGGGAGCGCGACCGGGCGCGGGTCGCCCTGACTGAGGCGAAAACAGCCCAGAAGCAGGCCGAGCGCATCAATGAATTCCTTCAGGGGATCCTCGCCAGCGCAAGCCCGAAGAAGCTGGGCAAGGACGTGCGGGTGGTCCAGGTGCTCGACAACTCCGCGGGAAACCTCGACCGCGACCTGGCCGGTGAGCCCGATGTGCTGGCCCAAGCGCACCTCACCCTCGGCCAGACCTACCGCAGCTTGGGCCTGTTTGAGCCCGCAGAGCAGCAAACCCGGGCCGCGCTGGTTCTTGTGCGCCGCCTGCGCGGGGCAGATGGTCCGGCCACGGCGGCCGTGGAATTTGCACTGGGTGACATCCTGGCCAACCGCCGCCAGATCACCGAGGCCGAAGCGTTGCTGCAGCACGCGCTCGCCGTGCTGCGACGCCAATCCCCGCCGGACCACGCCGCCTTGGCCAATACCCTGGCTACCCTGGGCTACACCCTCTATTCCGAGCCGCAACGCAACGCCGAGGCCGGAGCCCTGGTGAACGAGGCCCTCAGCCAGGCGCGCCTCGCCTGGGGAGAGCGGGACCCGAAATACCTGCTCGTGCTCGGCAAACTAGCCGCCATCGAGGTCGGCCGACGGGACTGGGCGGCGGGAGCGGCGGCTTACCGTCAGCTCCTGACGCTTCAGGACCTGATCGTGCCGGGGAGCGTGGACTCGCTCGCCACGCAGGCCAACCTGTGCATTTGTTTATTCAACGAGGAGAAGCTCGATCCAATGGTGATCGCGTTGAACCGCTTGGAAGCCGACACCCGGCGTCTCGTCGGCGAAAACAGCGTGTATTTCGCCGCCGCCACCACCCTCCGCGGCCTGCTGGGCTTCGCACGCGGCGAATACGAGGCGAGCATCCCCTTTTTGCAACGGGCGCTCAGTCTGTCGAGTGCCACCTACGCGCCCGACAACGTCTCCATCATCCAATGCCAGACCACGCTGGGCCTCTGCCTGACCCGCGTGGGCCGCGCCGCCGATGGCGAGCCGCTGCTGCGTGCCGCTTATGAGCACGGCAGCAAGGTCAACCGGGCGGAGTTAGCCCACACCATCGGCGATGTGGAAATCGCCTTGGGCGAGTGCCTGCTGGCACGAGGGCAGTTCGCGGAAGCCGAGAAAATGCTGCTGGCTGGACATGAGGACTTGAAAACGCGCCTGGGCGACCAGAACCGCTTCACGGCCCACGCCGCAAGCCTCCTGCACGATCTTTACCTGGCCTGGGACAAACCCGCGCAAGCCACCCGATTCGCCAGCGGCGGGCCCGCCCCGGCCGCCACAGTGCCGTGACGCCCCTTCAACCACCCGCTGGCCGCCAGTGGTCCAGCCGGGTGGTCTGCCGCTGCCGGTAGAAGTAGAACGGGGCCTTGACCGTAAAATCCACGCTGAAATCCGCTGGGCCCGCCTCGCCGCCAGGCAGGGTCTGCGTGTGGAAGGCGAAGCTCATCGCGCGCACGGCAGCCAGGGGACCCACGCCCACCGGGCGCGGCGAGCGCGCCTTCGCCCTGGAGAATCTCGAACGTTTGCTCGTCGATCCAGAAGCGGCCATGGAGCTGGCCGATGACCTTCTGTTCCGTCGTCCCGGCGCGCCGGCCCCGGCGGGGCGCGAACGTCACCACGTAGCAGGGGCGTCCCCGCACGGACGGCCTCGTCAGCGGCCGTGCGGTCGAATCGTGGCGCGAGCCGCCGCAGGTTCATGACGGCCATCTGGTGCTCGGCCTTGTCGATGTCCGCGTCCTCGTGGGCGCGTTCCACGGGCAGCGTTTCCCTCTTGACGAAGGGGGCGAACGCCTCGCCCTCGCGGTGGACGAGGTGGGGGGCGTCTTGAGGACGGTCCCCGCTTCTCCAATCGCTCGGTCGTGAGGAACTGGTCGCAGACGAGCCCGCGCCGGTGCTGGTGGCGCAGGCCGTCGTTCGTTGGTGGCCGCGCGCCGGACGATCTCCTGCGCGGAAGGGCCTGCCGGTGCCGTGACCACGATCCGGTCGGGCGACTCAGCCCCGAAGGCAGGCGGCAGCCAGGAAAAGCGCCGGGAGCAGTGAAAAGGCGCGGGACGGGACCAAGGAAGTCAGGCGTACACGAGCAGGTGGATGCTGTCGGGCAACAGGTCGGAAACTTGCCGGATAATGTTGCCGCGCAGCAGGTTGATCAGGCCGCTGCGGGTGGGAGCGCCGAGCACCAGGCGCGACGCGCCGATGGTCGCCGCAAAATCCACGATGGTGTCGGCGGGCGAATCGCTCACCGCGTAGCCGGGCAGCACCACGGCCCCGTCGGCGTTGGAATTGGCGTAGGAGAAAATCTGCCGTGCCTCGTTGTCGTCGCGCCAGCGGCGCTTGCGGTCCTCGCTGGTGATGATCGGCTGTTCGCGCACGAACAGCAGGTACAGGGGCCGGTTGCTCTCCCGCGCCTCCTCCAGCGCGAAGTCGAGGGTCTTGCCGATGCCGCGCACGGCGCACAGCAGCGGCGAGCCGGTGGCATGTTCGCCGGTTGCCCGTGCCGCCTCGATCCCGGAGGGGCGCAACGACAGGCCGTACTCCGTGGCGCTGCCTGCGGCGGCGATCCCGGGCACGGTGGTTTCGCCGGTCGCCGCGGCAGCCTTGGCCAACTTCTTGAGCTGGCGTTCGCCCAGCAGCCCACGCAGGATCAGCCCTGCCGCCAGCACCGTCACGGCCAGGATGGCGGCTGCGGTGTCGTGGAAGGCGAACAGGGCGACCACCATCGCCAGCAGCACCGCAAACGCCCCGCGCTGCGCCTGCTCGCGCGCCAGGGCACGCAGCACCAGCCCGATGGCCAGCACCGTCACCGCGAAGATCCGCGCGGAGGGTTTATCCACGAAAAGCGACAATTCAATCACCACCATCACCAGGAACGTCAGGAACATCAGCAGGCGCTCGCCCCACTTGAGTTCGAGTTTCCGGTCGGTCGAGCACGCGCCCAGGTTTGTGGCGATCGCGCCGACGACGCCCACGGCGTAGAGCTCCGCCAGCCCGGTCAGGTCGCTGACGATGAGCACGAGCAGCAGCGGGATGGCCGTCGAGACCACCAGCCCCCAGGTCGGCACGCCGAAGTCGTTGAGCCGCCGGAAAATCGAGGGCAGCTCCTTGTCGCGCGCCATCAGGAACTGCGTGCTGATGAGCGCGCCGATGGCCGTGTTGACCGCCGAGAGCAGCAGCACGCCGAAGACGACCGACACCGCCACGCCCACGGCGTTGCCCACCGCGGGCCCGAAGAGCTGCCCGGCGAACACGCTGCCCATGTACTTGAGCATGTAGTCGCGCACGCCCTCGACGCCCGGAGCGTTGACGGTGGGGTCGGTCGTGCCCTGGCCGGCGATGCTCAGCCCGGGCAGCGCGTGCATGACCAGCCCCAGGAACCCCGTGAAGAACACGACCTCCGCCATCACCCAGAGGATCGCGGGCGTGCTCGTTTTGACCACGCTCGGCCGGCCCTCGTGCGAGCCGGGGTCGAGCTTCATCACGCCCGTCGAGTTGGCCACGGCCTCCACGCCTGAAAGCGCGAGGACGATGCTCACGAAGTTGGTCCAGTTGAACGACCAGCCGCCGTGCAGGGGCTGGACGTTGTGCCAGGCCTGGGCGACGTGCGGCAGGCCCAGCAGGCCCAGCAGCACCACCACGACGAACGTCGGGATGGACACCAGGAACGCCAGCCCGCCCGTGTGCTTGGGTCCGAACCAGTTCAGCGCCCCGATGCCCGCGATGGCCGCCGCCGCGAACTTCTCCGGGTGCGGCACGCCCAGGTACTGGAAGGCCGACAGCGCGCTGAGCGCGGCGGTGACGATGTAGTCGGCGATGAGCAGGAACGCGCCGACAATGGAGATGATCTCCGAGCGGTGGCGCACGCTGGCGTACACCCCGCCGCCGTCCGGGTAGTGCTTGCAGATGACGATGTAGTTGACGGCGACGACCGCCGTCAGCAGGCACATGGCCGCGATGATCCAGAACGAGCTGTAGCCCGAGAACGCGAAGGCCAAGCCGATGACGTAGGCCTTGCTCGTGCCCCAGTCGCCGTAGAGGATGGCGGCGGCCCGTTTGGCGTCGACATTGCGTGGCCGGTTGGATTCGATCCCGGCTAACATGGGAACGCCGGACGGCGGGGCGGGACGCCGGAGCGGCTGCGGATAAACATGCGACGGCGAACCTTAGCCATCCCCGGGCGCTTGTCCAGTAGAGGGAGGTTTTACTTCCGTGTCCAGGACGGTCACGGGCGGCACCGGGGGCGGGGGTATCTGGTAAAAGCGGTAGTAGAGCCGTTTCTGGAACGACGCGGCCACCGCGTCGGTCTTGATCAGCCGCAGCGCCAGGACCCGCGGCATCGGCTGGCCGGCCACCCAGTGGACAAAATCGTTGGTCGAGCGCAGCGCCGGGTTGAGCAAAAATCCGCGGGCTCCCATCTCCGGGATGAACCGCGCCTTGATGACCCGCTCCGTCGTATCCACGCGGATCATCACCGGGGGTTGCTGGTAGATCAGCCGCTGCAACCAGCCCAGGAACGTCTCACGCATCTCCAGCTCGCACCACACCGCCCCGGGCGGCGGCGCGATGGCGTCGCCGATGGAGAACGTGCCCTCTTTGAGCAGCGGGTAGCTCTTGGGCAGGACGTCGCGCCGGGGCGGCTCGCGGCGCTGGAAGAGGACATATTGCTTCTCGGTCAACACCGGCGTGTAGAACCGTGCGAGCACGGCCAGCAGGGGCCCGCTTTGCAGGGTCGGCAGGCGCTCGTCGATGGACACGAGCTTGAAGATCACGAAGTCCGGCGCGCGCGGCGAACAGTAGAAGTCCACGTCGAGGTCCATCAACCAGGGTGTGTAGGTCGAGTAGCCCACGAAGCTCGGGCGCGGGCGGTAGTTCAGGCCGTTGACCAGCGCGATGGCCTGCTCGTCGCCGAGCATGTCCACCGTGCCTTGGCCGACGAACTTCCTGATCGCGGGCAGGGTGTGGGTCCGGCGGTTGTGTTCGATGGACGTCAGTTCCAGCCTCGCGAAAACCCCCGGGTGGAGCAGGCGGGACCACTGCGAGGCTGGACGGTCCGCGAGCGTCGACCACAGACTGGCGGCCAGCGGGGGGTTCACCCGCGAGATCCCCGCCACGTCGGCGAGCAGCACGAGCGCCAGGCAAAGCCCCTCCAGCCAGCGCCGGGGCGCGCCCGGGACCGTGTCCTCGCGCCAGACGAACGCCGGGGCGGCGGCGGCGCTCACCAGCACGTAGCCGAACCAGTCGAGGACGTGGCCGTCCGTGCGCACGAAGCTCGCCTTCCAGGAGAGCGCCAGCGCTCCCGCCAATAGCGCGAGCAGCGGCAGGCTGGCCCAGCGCGGGCGGCCGTCGGGCAGGAACAGGCAGAGCAACTGCCCCGCCGCCGCCAGCGCCATGGTCAGCGCCAGGATCACGACCCCCAGGTCCGGCACCGTGCTCATGGCCTGGGTGAAGCCCCGGACCATTTCCAGCGACCCGCGCAGGTACACCGGCAGGTTGCTCAGGCTCTGTCCGAACAGGCACCATTCCAGGCAAAAGCCCAGGGCAAAGCCGCCGGCCAGCCCTAGCGCCTCGCGTCCGCGCCGTTGCCGCGAGAGGTCGGCCGCCACCGCCGCCAGCATGAGCCCGCAGGAGAGCAGGAAGCTGACCTTGATCATCGTCACCGTGCACAGGAAGACGAGCGTCGGCGCGAGCAGCCACCGGTCGGCGCGCCCGCCCCGGGCAAAGAGCAGCCCGGCCGCCACGACCGAGAAGGAATAGCCGGCCTGCACGCTGATCCCGCTGAAGAGGATCAACGCCGCCACCCAGAAACCCAGCCGCCGCCACCGCGGCAGCCTCATCCCCACCCACCACAGCAGCACCAGCAGCCACGCCTTGCAGACCAATTCGCCGAAGATGACCAGCCCGTTGATCCCCGGGGAAAACGCGCTGAGGAGCAGCGGCATGGCCGGGCCGTAGGTCAACAGGACCTGGGGGCCGAACTGCCAACGGTGCGCTATCGCGTAGGTCAGCACGGCGCTCCAGGACGATTCGGAATCGGGCGCGTAGGGAGTATGGCCCAGGTCGAGCAGCAGCAGCCAGGCGCAGACGACCGCGGGCGCCCCCACCCAGAGGGCCAGCCAGCGGGCGGGCCAGCGGGTGGCGGGCACGTTGAGCCGCCAAGGGATCTGCCGGGCCGCCAGCCAGCGCCGCGCCAGCAGGACGAGCCCGCCGAGCCAGACCACCCAGAAGATGTTCATCCACAGTTCGTAGGGGATGAGATCAGGCAGGACGGCCCAGAAGTAGTTTCCCAGGGTGCGCGGCCCGGCGACGAGGGGACGGGCCAGCGGGAGGATGAACTGGGGATCGTCGGCGGCCGGCTCGGTGGAGACGTGCAGGAAGCCGCTGTCCGGATCAAAATCCAGGTGCGTGAGCTGGAAGGGCTTGGCCGGCGCGTGCAGATCGACCCGGGCAATCTCGCGCCCGTCGTGTGTCAGGAAGCGGATGGATTCGATGACCAGCGAGCCCGGCTTGTCCAGCGGGTCGATCCGCAGTGCGCCGATGGTCCCTGCGGGGACCTGGAAGAGAAAGCGTTGCGGCAGGGGGTTGGCCTGGATCGGCGCGGAGACGGAGTCGATGTCCAGGAAGCCCTCGCCCACGTCGAAGTACACCTGGAGGAAGCTCTCGGTGGTGCAGCCGCTGACCTCGACCTCCAGTTCGAGCGGCGGATGATCGACCGCCCGGGCGAGAGGGGCAGCCGCGAGGATCAGCAAGACGATCAGAACCAGTGATCGCAGGCCGTGACGCCAGGGGTACATGACAGGGAGTGGGAACACGCCGGGCACGGTGGGAGCAGTCCGGGAAAGACAGCGGCCCAGCAAAGAAGCGTTTGCCGCTTTTGTCAAAGCCAAGATGCGGGGCGGAAGGATGCAGGATGCAGGATGCAGGATGCAGGATGGATGCGGGAGGCGGGAGGCGGGCCGGAAGGAAGCGTGCCATGAAAGCTTTGTCATCCTGAGCGCCGCGAGTCGGTGAGCGCAGCTGAAGGACCTTGACTCAGGTACCAGTGTTCGCTCGTCCCAGCAGCCACCACAAAGATGTGGATGAGGAAGTACGTGGAAAACAGCGGGCCGTCTCTTTGGCAAGCTGATCGCCCGGGCCGAGCGGGTACCCCTCCACAAGGTCCTTCGGCTGCGCTCACCGACTCGCGGCGCTCAGGATGACAGAGCCTTCATGGCGCACGCTTTCCACAGCCTGCATCCTGCATCCCGCCTCATACCACCGGGATGGTCCCGTCCACCGGACGCCGCGTCTGACCGTCGGCGTGCAGCCCGTCGCGCGCCGCTTGCGCCGGGTTGAGCAGTTCCTTGACCTTGCGTATGAGCGCCTGGGGCGTGAACGGCTTCTCCAAGAAATCCAGGTCCGCCGACAACAACCCCTGCTCGCTCATGTCGCTCTCCGAATAACCCGAGACGTAGAGCACCTTCATCTCCGGTCGTTCGGCCAGGAGCTGGCGTGAAAGCTCCAGGCCGCCCATCTGCGGCATGACCACGTCCGTGACCAGCAGCGCGATGTTGCCCGGGTGAGCCGCGTGGACCACCAGCGCCTCCGAGCCGTTGGACGCATAGACCACCTCGTAGCCCTGGTCGGAAAGCACCTGGCAGACCAGTTCACGCACGATCTCCTCGTCCTCCACGATCAGCAGTGTTTCCGCCTTGCGCGCCACGTTTGTCATCGGCACGACCGTCTTGGGCCGCGAGGCTTTCACCTCGCCTTCCTCCCGGGGCAGGTAGACCCGGAACGTGCTGCCCATCGCGGGCGTGGAATCGACCCCGATGAAGCCGCCGCTCTGCTTGACGATGCCGTACACCGTCGCCAGCCCCAGGCCCGTGCCCTTGCCCGGACCCTTCGTGGTGAAGAACGGCTCGAAAATCTTGCTCTTGACCTCCTCGTCCATCCCCGTGCCGGTGTCGCTGACCTCCATGATAACGTAGTGCCCGGCGGGCATCTCGGGCGAGAGCCGGTGCGCCGCGGCGGGGTCGAGCGACAGGTCGCCCGTGCGGATCGTCAGCCGCCCGCCCCGGGGCATCATGGCGTCCCGGGCATTGACGCCCAGGTTGAGGATCACCTGCTCGATCTGGTTGGGGTCGGCGCGCACCCGGCTCCACGTCGCCAGGGGCCGCACGTCGAGTTCGATGTGCTCGCCAATCACGCGGTGGAGGATTTTCTCGAAGTCGGCCACCAGGTCGTTGAGGTCGATGACCCGGGGCTGGAGCACCTGCTTGCGGCTGAAGGCCAGGAGCTGGTGCGTGACGGCCGCCGCCTGCTGGCCCGCCTTCTGGATCATGTCCACGCTCTGGCGGCAGGTGGGGTCCAGGTCGCGCCGGTGCGCGAGCAGTTCGGCGTAGCCGAGGATGGCGGTGAGCAGGTTGTTGAAGTCGTGCGCCACGCCGCCCGCCAAGCGGCCGACGGCCTCCATCTTCTGCGCCTGCCGCAGTTGCTCGCCGCTGACGCGCAAGGCCTCCTGCGCCTGCTTACGCTCGACGATCTCGTTGAGCAGGCTTTCGCGCTGGCCGAAGAACGCGGCGAGGAGCTTGGCCACGCCGCCGAACTCGCTGCCGTCGCCGCGCAACTTGGCCACGGGACCCAGGTGCTCGGTCTTGAGCGTCTGGGAGATGAGCCGCAACGGGCGGCTGACCCACCACTCCAGCAGCACGGCGAGCACGACCAGCAGCACCACGGCGAAGACGACCAGCAGGGCCAGCAGGTGCTGGCTGGAGGCGTTGAGGTCGCGGATCGTGTCGGAATCGTTGCGGACCAGCAGCCGCGCCACGGGGATGTCATCCCAGCCGCGCAGCAGGCGCGTGAACAAGACGATGCCCTGCGCGGGGTCACTGGAGAAGGAGTCCTCCTTGGCGTCGGGCGGCAGCAGGCGCACGTTGTTGTCAGAGTCGCGCGAGAAATCGCGCACGGCCTGCTTGCTCCAGAGCCGCCCGGCGAAGAAGAAGCCGCGTGGGGGCGTCCGGCGCTCGCTGTCGGTGGAAGGATGGATCGTGGCGGCACGAATTTCCATGATCCCCTGCGGGGTGGGCAGGTAGAAGTGCATGAGCCGCCGCTGCGCCAGCGCGTCGAAGGCGGCCGGGGGCAGCGGGATGTCGCGCAGGTCGGCCTCGGCATCGAGCCGGTTGGCGGAGAAAAGCCGGGTGCGGTCCGGGCGGTAGACCCACTGGGCGTCGGCGTCGCTGCTCTGCCAGGTGCCGGTGTCGTTGAGGTTGGCGTTGAGCCAGGGCAGGTTGTCCGTGTCCACGGCGCGGACCATGTCGTCCCAGTAGGTGTAGTCCTTGGCGAGCATCTCTAGGGGCTCGCCCTGGTGCTCCAGGAAATTGTCGAAGAACTGCTTGCGGTCCTGATCGCGGTCCTGGGCGATGGCCAGGAAGCGCGCGTGTTCCCGGGCGCGGATGAGCAGGATGCCGCCGACGAAAACCGCCACCACGGCCAGCAGTAGGAGCAGGATTTTCGTCTGGACTTTCATCGCGGAAAGGGAGGCGTGCGGACAGGGTTCGGGTCAGGTGTTATTCGTGCACGCGCTGCTCCTTGATGGCTACAATCCGCAGGTCGGCAGCTTTTTCGCCGACAAGGGTCCAGGTGTTGTCCGTCTTGCCATGGACGAGGTACTTGGGTCCCTTGTTCACAAATTGGTAGCGGAAGGTCACAACGGTCTTGTTCGGGTCGCCGTCGGGCGCGTTGGCGACGGCGAAGGGTTCCAGTAAAGTAAAGCGCCTTACTGGCCAGCGGCGGTCATAGCGGGTGATGTCGCCTTCGATGAAACGGTGGTCCACGGGTCCCTCGTTGAAGTAATCCACGCGCTCGCCGTAGAAGGCCAGTTCGGCGCGGGGGTCGTTGGTCTGGCCGGCCTGGAGGTAGCGTTCGATGAAGGCGCGCGCCTCCTCGGCGGTGATGCGCCGCCGGGCGGCGGC
>CALMAQ010000142.1 GCA_937859745.1 uncultured Verrucomicrobiota bacterium
CACCGGGCCCGAGCGCGCCGCCATCGAAGCGGGCCTGCGCGGCATCGGCGCGGACATCGCGGCGGGCCGGTTCGAGTTCCGGCCGGTATTGGAAGATGTCCACATGAACATCGAGCGGGCGCTGACGGAACGCATCGGCGCGGCGGGCGCGAAGCTGCACACGGCGCGCTCGCGCAACGACCAGGTCGCGCTCGACCTGCGGCTCTACCTGCGCGCGGAGATCGCGGAAATCCGCGCGGCCCTGCGCGGCCTCCAGCGTGCCTTGGTGGAACTGGGCGGGCGTTATCCCGACGCCGTGATGCCCGGCTACACGCACCTGCAACGCGCGCAGCCCGTGCTGTTCGCGCACCACCTGCTGGCCTACGTGGAAATGCTCGCGCGCGACGACGGCCGCCTCGCGGACACCGCGAAGCGCCTGGACGTGCTGCCGCTGGGCAGCGGGGCCATCGCGGGCTCGACGATCACGCTGGACCGGCGGCTCGTGGCGCAACAGTTGGGCTTCTCGCGCGTGAGCGACAACAGCATGGACGCCGTCAGCGACCGGGATTTCGCGTGCGAGTTCCTCTCCGCGGCAGCCATCGTGGGGATGCACCTCTCGCGCCTGAGCGAGGACGTGATCCTCTGGGCCACGAGCGAGTTCCACTTCCTCGTGCTCAGCGATGCGTTCACGACCGGGTCGAGCCTCATGCCTCAGAAGAAGAACCCCGACGTGGCCGAACTGACGCGCGGCAAGACGGGCCGCCTCTACGGCAACCTGTTCCGGCTGCTGACGATCCTCAAGGGCCTGCCCATGACCTACAACCGAGATTTGCAGGAGGACAAGGAGGCCGTGTTCGACAGCGTGGACACGCTGCGCGCGGCGCTGGGCGTCTTCACCGGGATGCTCGGCGAGGCCAAGCTGGACGCGGACACCGCCGCGCGCGCGACGGCTGACCCGCTCCTGCTGGCGACAGACTTGGCCGACTACCTGGTGTTGCGCGGCGTGCCGTTCCGGCAGGCGCACGAAGTGATCGGCAAACTGGTCGCGCTGACCCTGGAGCGGCGGGTGGGTTTCTCTGAATTGACGATGGATGACTACCGCGCCGCCAGCCCGGCGTTCGGGGACGATGTGTACGCCGTGCTGGACGTGCGGCGGTCCCTGGAGAGCCGGAAGGGCATCGGCGCGCCGTCGTTCGAGAACGTGGCCGGGCAGTTGGCACGGTGGCGGGGGGAACTGGGAGCCACGGAACACTGAGTTTCGTGAAAAACACCTGTGACAACCTCTTAACAGGATGACGGCTGGTGGACGGCGTGCGGAGGTGTTCACACAAAGACATGGAGAGACGCGGCGCGGACACGCCTCCCGCCTACTGTCTTCTTTTGTGCCCTTTGTGCTCTGCCTTTGTGCCCTCTGTGTGAACACCTCCGCACGCCGTCCACCAGCCGCTATCCTGCATCCTGCATCCAAATCGGGGCACCACTGAACGACGCTGGACAGGGCCCTGATTATACTCAGCACAACTGGACGGATTCCTCGCTTCTGCCGTATCATTCCCTCATGCAAACCGATGCTTTCGAGCGCAGCTTGCGCGCCTTCGTCCGCCGTACGCCTTTTCAGCCCTTCACCGTTGAATTGAGCAGCGGCACTCGCTTTCAAGTGTTGCATCCCGGGGCGTTGGCTTTCAACGGCGGACTGGCTGTTTACATCGATCCCGATGGCACGCCGAGCCTGTTTGATCACGAGCGCGTCAGCCAACTGGTCGGGACGGCTGATCCACAAGCAAACCAGAACAGTTAAAGTTGGTAGGGTTCCATGAACAAATCCCTCATCACCGCCGACAAGGAAGGCTGGCGCACGGTCAGCGAGAAGACCCTGTACCAGGACAAAAATGTCCATGTCACCGCGCAGGAAGTCTTCACGCCCTCCCGCCAGGACAAGCCCGCCCGGTGGACCGTCGTCCACCGCAAGGCGGCCGTGGTCGTCGCGCCCGTGACGCCCGAGGGCAAGCTGGTCCTCGTGCAGCAGGAACGCATCCCCGTGCGCGCGCTGCTCTGGGAGTTTCCCGCCGGGCAGGTGGACGAGGAGGACTCCGCCGATGACGCCGTGATCCAGGCCACGGCCAGGCGTGAACTGCTCGAAGAAACCGGCTACGAACTCACCGCCGGGGCCGAACTGGTCGCCCTGGGCTACTTCTTCACCTCGCAGGGGTTCACGGACGAGCACAACCACCTCTTCCTCGCGCGCGGCGTGGTCAAGGCCAGGGCCGGGGCCTCGCACGACGAGGACGAGGGCATCACCGGCTGCCGCGAGTTCACCCGCGAGGAACTCACACGGATGATCGCCAGCGGCGAGATCAACAACGCCAACACCCTGAGCCTCTACGCACGGCTCTGCGCCCGCGGCCTGTTCTAGAAGCGGCCGGGGTTGTTGGCGCTGCCGGGATGGGCGGTATCCGACTGGTTGACCTCCAGAGGCGCGGCCGTCTGGCGGTCGCTGTACGACCTGGGGATGTTCGACCCCGTCGAGACGCGGCGGTCGTGGTAATAGACCTTTTTGTCTTCCCTGGCCTGGTCGGAATGTTGGATGCAGCCAGTCCCCGTGCTGGCAGCCGTAAGTAACCCGAGAACGAACGTGTTGCGAATCATGGCGCGGCTGATGACCACCGCCCCACCAAACAAAAGCGAAAAATTCCGGCGGGGAAAGAACGGGCCGGGCGGCAAAAACCGATTGTCCGGCCGCCGTTTTCGCCGTGCCGTTCCTTGAACTGCCCCGCTTCCTCTGCTATCTGCCTTCCTCCCTGCCATGTCCTTTTTCCTCCGGCCGCTCCTCGGCAAAATCTTCAAGCTGCGAGAGCGTCAGAGCGAGGACGAAGCCGTCAAGCCCTTCCTGGAGCACCTGGAGGACCTGCGCTGGACGCTCGTGAAGATGGCGGCGACGCTCGCCGCGACGATGCTCCTGTCCTTCGGCTTTCGCGCCCAGTTGATGGATGTCGTCAAGTCGCCCCTGCGGGTCATCAGCAAGGAAATCACCCGATCGATCCAGAACGGCGGTGCCGAGAAGGCCGACATCAAAGGCGAAAAGTTCGTCAACCCGATCTCGCTGCACCCGACGGACTCGATGAGCATCAGTCTGAGCCTGGCGTTCTACGCGGGTTTCGCGCTGTCCTTCCCGCTCCAGCTCTACTTCCTGGCGGGCTTTGTGCTGCCTGCGCTCACCGGCCGGGAGCGCGCGTTCGTGCTGCCCGCCATCGGCGTGAGCTTTGGCCTGTTCCTGGCAGGCGCGTTCTTCTGCTTCCGCTTCGTGCTGCCCCTGACGTTGCGCTGGCTCTACTACGATTCCGTCCACCTCGGGCTCGACCCAGAGTGGACCATCAGCGACTACATTTCCTTCGCCACGCAGTTCGTGTTGATCTTCGGCCTGTCCTTCGAGCTGCCCGTCGTGGTCATCGCACTGGTGCAGTTCGGTTTGCTCAAGGCGAGCACGCTGCGGAGCACGCGCGCCTACGCCGTGGTTTTGATCCTGGGCTTTGCGGCGTTCGTCGCGCCCTCGCCCGACCCGATGACCATGGGGATCGTGGCCGGGCCGATGTACCTCCTCTACGAAGCGTGCATCTGGATCGCCTACGGGATGGAACGCCACGCCAGCCGCCGCGCGATGCGCCCGACGCGGACGGGATAGGGCGGAGACCGCCTGCCCCCCGTTGGCTTTCCCATGTTGACCGCGAAAAACTGCAAGCCGAACGGGCCGACCCAACGCACGCCGCTGGACCGCGACGGCTCCGTGGTGCTCGCGCAGGCTTTCCTGCGGGCGGTGGAGTTTTGAAGGCGGGAGCGCGGGCCGCCCGCCGTTTCATCCCCCCGCCCCGATGTTCTCGTCGTCCTCGTCGTCCTCGTCGTCCTCGTCGTCCGCGCCCGGTTCCTCCCCGCGCTCGCCCATCTCCTGTTCGATGGACCGCCGCCACGAGCGCGACAGCCACGGCCGCAGGAAACCGTACATCAGGTAGCTCAGGAAGATCACCGCGGGCATCCACTGGTAGTTCATCGCCGTGAACAGCACCAGGACGACGATGACCACCAGCGTCGGCAGCGGGCGCTGGGTGCGCCAGTTCAGCGCCTTGAAGCTCGGATAACGGAACTGGCTGAACATCATGAACGACAGGAACACCATCAGCAGTGGCAGCACGAAGCGCCACGCGCCGATCTGACGCTGGCGCTCGTCGAACCACAGCAGCAGTTCCGTCAACGAGGCGATCACCCCCGCCGCCGCCGGGATGGGCAGCCCCTTGAACGGCTTGCCCTTCTCCGCCGGGGTCGCCTGCGCGCCGTTGTCGGCCGCCGAGGCCGTGGCGATGCAGTTGAACCGTGCCAGCCGCAACGCGCCGCACGCCAGGTAGAGGAAGGCGATGAGCAGTCCCACGTGTTCGAACTCGTAGAGCACGATCTTGTACACCAGCAGCGCCGGGGCCATGCCGAAGCTCACGATGTCCGCGAGCGAGTCGAACTCTTGCCCGAAGGGGCTGTCCTGCCCGCCCAGGCGCGCCACGCGGCCGTCGAGCACGTCAAAGAAGCAAGCGCCCAGGATGAACCAGATGGCGTCGTGGAACCGGTCGATGGACGCCTGCGACCAGACGGCCTCGTGGAGCCGGTTCGCCATCGCCGCCGCGGGCGCACCGACGAGCGTGCCCGAGATGATCTTGAGCGTCGCCGCGAACCCGCAGAACAGGTTGCCCGCCGTCATCAGGTTGGGCAGCAGGAAAATCTTCGGGTCGTAGGGATCGCGCACGCGCGGCGGCAGGAAGGCAGGAGTCTTCATACGGACTGAACCCCCGGCAGTTTCCGGGCTGGCGCGCGAACTATCAAGCAAGATCACCGCCGGCTCCGGCGGGGCGTTGCGTGGCACGAAGCTGGCTCAATTCGGGTTCCCTGCCATGAACCGAGCCGCCGCCTGTCTGTCCGCCCTCCTGCCTTTGCTCTGCACGGGCTGCGAACGCATCCCCCTGCCCGATTGGTCGTTCCTGCCCCACCAGCAGGCCGACAAGCCGCTCAAGGACGTGCTGCCCGGCCGCTGGAAGGCAACCGCCAAAGGCAACACCTGCACCATCACGTTCGGCCGCCACTCGGACGTGGCCTACGTCATCGATGTCCCGCAGGGATACCGCGCGCGGCTCGGCGTGGACCAGCTTTTCATCGGGGGCAACTACCACCTGGAAAGCGATCACGCCGTCAACTGCCAGCTCACCGAGGGCCGCTGGGCCGAGATGCTCGCGCAGATGAAGGGCCTCGAACTGCATCGCATCGGCATCAAGTCCTACAGCGAAAACGAGTTGCTGGACGCCGAGGATGTCACCTGGAAACGCGTCGGCCCGGCCCCGAGCCAGAACATGGGCGAAGCCGTGGACATCGCCGACCAGGCCCCCACGGTCAACGACGCCCCGCGCGCCCGCGCGGCCGCCAAGAGCGGCGCGCCGCCCACCACCATGTACGACCAGCAGACCAAGCTGACCGTGCTCTACAACCAGTTGGAGGCCAAGCGCGGCAAGCTCAACGTCAAGGACAAGGCCGCCGTGGCCGCGTTCAACAAGGAGGCGGCGGAGTACGCCCGGCAGGTGGCCGCGCTCAATGCTCCCGCGGCGTCCCCGCCAGCGCCGGCGAAGGCAGCCGCGCAATCACGCTGACGCCGCTCTGCACCCGGTCGCCCACCTTGACGAGGATTTCCGCGTCCAGGGGCAGGTACACTTCCGTGCGCGAGCCGAAGCGGATCATGCCGAAACGCTCGCCGCGCGCGACCGACTGGCCCACCTGCGCCCAGGCGACGATGCGCCGGGCAATCGCGCCCGTGATCTGGCGCACCACGACGGTCGTGTTCCCGTGCGCGATGGCCCAGGTGCGGCACTCGTTGAGCCGGGAGGCGTCCGGGTGCCGGGCGTCGAGCATCTTGCCCACGCGCCGCTCGGTGTACGTGACCGTACCCGCCACGGGCGCACGGTTGGTGTGCACGTCGAACACCGACAGGAAGATGGCCACGCGCTTCATGGTCGCCTTGACGACCTCGGGCTCCTCGATCTCCTCGATGCCTGCGATCACGCCGTCCGCCGCGGCGACGACGACGTTCTCGTCGGTCGGAACCGCGCGCTCCGGGTCGCGGAAGAAGTAGAACGTGTAGAGGATCAGCAGCGCGAACAGCAGCGCGACCCAGGGATGGATGAAAAAACCGACCACCGCCAGGAGCGCCAGGACGGCGAAGATCCAGCGGGCTTCGTAGAGGGTTTGCCAGCGCATCGGACGGCGACAGTAAGCGGGGATGCGCGCCAGGGCAACTGGGGGAGAAAATTCAAGGTTCAAGAACCTTCCTACCTCCCTCCATCTCCCACGACCACGAACGGAGCCCAATAGAACGGGTTCTCGTGGTCCACGTTGCTGTGGCTGTCCACCTTCCACTGGCTGACCACGCTGGCCGGGCACCCCGCCACCAGCAGCGCCCAGGAGAGCCCCGGT
>CALMAQ010000143.1 GCA_937859745.1 uncultured Verrucomicrobiota bacterium
TCCCAGATCCCAAGCCCGCGCCGGCACCCGCCGCCGCCCCGGGCCGTTCCGCCAAGAAATCCCATGAAGTCAGCCTCTTCTGAACCGATGTCCGTCCAGGCCCCGCAGGTGCCGGAGCCCCAGGTGCGCCTGCTCGACAAGATCCGCTCGCCCGCCGACCTGAAGGCGCTCCCGGAGAGCAGCCTGGAACAGCTTGCCCACGAAGTGCGCGAGGAGTTGATCTATGTGATGAGCGAGTCGAACCCGCATGGGGTCGGCGGCCACCTCGGGCCGAATCTCGGCGTGGTGGAACTGACCATTGCCCTGCACCGGGTGTTCAACACCCCCAAGGACAAGTTCGTCTTTGACGTGAGCCACCAGGCTTACGTCCACAAGATGTTCACCCCGCAGGGCCGCCCGGGCGAGATCAAGAGCATCCGCCAGTACCAGGGGCTCAACGGCTTCATGCTGCGGACCGAGAGCGAGCACGATTGCTACGGCGCGGGCCACGCGGGCACGGCGCTGTCGGCAGGCCTGGGCATGGCCGCGGGGCGCGACCAACGCGGCGGCGACGAGAACATCGTCGTCGTCGCGGGCGACGCGGCGTTCACTTGTGGCGTGTCCTACGAGGCGCTCAACAACGTGGCGGAGGCGACGAAGAAATTCATCGTCGTGCTCAACGACAACGAGTGGTCCATCGCCAAGAACGTGGGGGCCATGGCCGGTTACTTCAACCGCATCGCCACCAGCCCGACCTACCAGCACCTGCACGAGAAGGCATCGCGCTTCATCCAAATGATCGGCGGGCGCGAGGCGGTCAAGCTCGCGGGCAAGGTGGAGGCAGGGCTAAAGAACGTGCTGTTGCCTAGCGTGTTGTTCGAAGACCTGGGTCTGCGCTACTACGGCCCCATCGACGGCCACGACACGGCGCTGCTCATCCGCACCTTCGAGTTCCTCAAGACCCAGGAGGAACCGGTAATCCTCCACATCCTGACCAAGAAGGGCAAGGGCTATTCGCCCGCCATGGAGCAGCCCGACAAGTTCCACGGCCTGGGCAAGTATAAGCTGGAAACCGGCGAGACCGCCAAGGCCGCGCTGCCGACCTATTCGGAATATCTCGGCGACACGCTGGCGAATTTCGCCGACAGCAACGCGAAGATCGTGACCATCACCGGGGCCATGCCCAGCGGTACGGGCCTGGGCCGCTTCCAGAAGCGCCACCCGAAGAAATACTACGACGTGGGCATCGCCGAGGAGCACGCGGCGCTCTTTGCCTGCGGCCTGGCCGTCCAGGGCATGCAGCCGTTCCTGGCGATCTACTCGACGTTCATGCAGCGCGCCTACGACATGATCATCCACGACATGGCGTTGCAGAACCTCAACGTGCGCCTGTGCATGGACCGTGCGGGCCTCAGCGGCGACGACGGCCCGACGCACCACGGCCTTTTCGACATCGGCTACCTGCGCCACGTGCCCAACGTGGTGTTCATGCAGCCCAGGGACGAGGAGGAATTCGCCGATATGCTTTGGACGATGGCGAACCATCATTCCGGCCCCATCGCCATCCGCTATCCGCGCGGGGCGGGCACGGGAGCCAAGCCCAAGCCCCAGCCCAAGCTCCTGGAGATCGGCAAGGCCGAGGTAATCCGGCACGGCGGCGGCCAGGGGACGGCGCGGGTGGCATTGTTCGGCCTCGGGAACATGTGCGCGGTGGCGGAGGAAACCGCCGACCTGCTGGAAGCGCAGGGGATCAGCACGGCGGTGATCAACCCGCGGTGGATCAAGCCCATGGACACGGGCACGCTGGAGTTCTTCGCACGGTCGGTGGAGGTGGTGTGCACGCTGGAAGACCACGTGCTGCCCAACGGCTACGGCTGTGCGGTGATGGAGCATCTGTCGGAGGCCCGGATCACGACGCCCGTCGCGCGCCTGGGCTGGCCGGACCAGTTCATCGAGCACGGCACGATCCCGATTTTGCGCGAGAAACATGGTCTGACCGCGAAGGCGCTGGTAGCGCGGGTGCTGGCCTTGCTGAAGAAGCAGGCGATTTCCGCTCGCCAGACCGCCTCCGTGGACGCGGCTTGAACCGCCGCATTTGCCGCTACCGCGGGCGGCTGCGGGGTCTTCTCGGGCGCGTTGGGTTTCATGATTGATTTATTTCTATTGAGATGACGATTCAATCTTGAAAATACTGCTCGAATCGTTTGACTATTCATTCAGCGTGTCGGACGAAAAATAGCTGCATGGTATTGGGATTGCATTGGTTGTGTGGTCTGAACCTATCAATTCCAGATATGTCAAACATGCGAAAAAAAAGGATCATGATCGTGGACGACAGAGGGCAGTGACCCACCTGTGGCAAACCCTCCTCAAACGGACCGGCTCCTGCGTCGTCCAAGAAGAAAACCGTGGCAGCCGCGCGCTTCAAACGGGGCATGAGTTCGGACTGGACCTGATCGTCCTGGACCTGAACATGCCCGGATTTGACGGCGGCGACATCGCCGCAGGCCTCTCCACCGACCGGCGGTTCAAGGGCACACCCCTCCTGTTTATGACCTCGCTCGTGTCCGAGCGGGAAGTCGTCGACGGCAAACGCATCGAGGGCCATCCCTGCATCGTCAAGCCGACGAGCATCGCCGGGTTGATCGTGAACATCGAGAAACGCCTCGCCGCTCGGCCTGCCCGCGACAGCCGGACCCTAGCCGAGCTCGCGGCTTGACGCTGTCGCCGACCGCGAAATTGCTCTGACGTTCTCCTCGACTCAGGCTAGGTTGCGCAAGGTCCCCCACTTGCGTGCACCCGAAAATTCTCGTCATCCGGGGCGGTGCCATCGGTGATTTCCTGCTCACGCTGCCGGCCATCGGGCTGCTGCGCGAGGCCTTCCCCCAGGCTCGGCTGGAAATCCTCGGGTACGAGCACATCGTTTCCCTCGCGGTCAGCGGCGGGTATGCCGACGCGGCGCGCTCCATTGAGTACGCGGCGCTCGCCGGGTTCTTCAACCCCAAGGCGGTCCTGGACCCGGAACTGAGCGACTACTTCGCTGGTTTCCAGCAAGTCGTCAGCTACCTGTACGATCCCGACGGCTTTTTCTCGGGCAACCTGCGCCGTTGCGGGGTCAAGAACCTGATCGAGGCCACGCCGAAGATCGACCCGGAGGGCGACCACTCGGCCCGTCAGTTGGCCCGACCGTTGGAGCGGCTGGCCCTCTTTCTGGACGGGGATGTGGGGGTGGCCCTGCGGATGTCCCCGCTGGACCGGGACGCCGCGGCGGACTTGCTGCACGGGCTGACCCCGCAACGACCGCTCGTGGCGATCCATCCCGGCAGTGGCAGCGAGCGCAAGAACTGGCCGACCGACCGGTGGGAGACCCTCGGCCGCGAACTGCTCGCGCGGACCGGTCCCGACCGGCCCCGGCTCCTGCTGGTCGGCGGGGAGGCGGACGGAAAAGCCCTCCAAACGTTGCACGCCGCGTGGCGGGACGCCGCCCCGGAACCGGGCGACGTGCTGCTCGCGGAAAGCCTGCCGTTGCCACAGTTGGCGGCCCTCCTTGCGCGGATGCAGCTCTTTCTCGGCCATGACAGCGGGGTTTCCCACTTGGCCGCCGCCGCGGGCGTGCCGTGCGTGCTGCTGTTCGGGCCGACGGACCCCGATCTCTGGGCTCCGCCGTATCCCGCGGTGCGGATCGTCCGCGCGCCCGAGCCGCACATGGGCTCGCTGGCCGTGGCCGATGTGCGGGCTGCCCTGCCGTCGTGGTTGACGCTTTGATGCAGGATAGCGGATGACGGAGGAATGCCCTCCGTCATCCGTCATCCGTCACCTGCCCGTCTTTGCATTTTGCCTCGGGATGCGACTTCCGCTACAGTAGGCGCTCAACTTCCACCGACGATGCACTCGAAACACAGCGCCTACGGTGTCCCCGGCATCCAGACCCCGGATCGCTACAATACCCTGCTGATCTTCGGAGCGCCGGGCAGTGGCAAGGGGACGCAGGGCAAGGCTCTGGGCAGCGTGCCGAGGTTCTTCCATTGCGCGTGCGGAGACGTGTTCCGCTCGCTGGACACGCGCACGAAGCTCGGGCAGGCGTTCCTCGCCTATTCGAGCAAGGGCGAGCTGGTCCCCGCGGAGATCACCGTCGAGCTGTGGCAGGTGCAGATCGAACACGCCGTCAACGCGCACCGCTTCAAGCCGGAACTCGATTACCTCGTCCTCGACGGCATCCCGCGCAGCGTGGAGCAGGCGCGATTGATGAAGGGGCACATCGACGTGAAGAAGGTGTTCCATCTCTCCTGCGCGAACCGCAAGGAACTCGTCACCCGGCTCAAGAAGCGCGCGCTCAAGGACAACCGCCTCGACGACGCCAACGAGTCGGTCATCCACAGCCGCCTAGACACCTACGAGGCCGAGAGCAAGCCCGTGCTCGATTACTACGGGCCCGGCCTCGTGCAAACCATCGACGCCACACAGCCGCCCGCCCGGGTGCTGCTCGAAATCCTCCAAACCGTGACGGCGCTCTGAGCGGACCGTCCCTACCATTTTCCAACGCCATGTCCCATCGTCCCGCCGCCCCGCCATCGCAGTTCAAGAGCCTGCGCGCTTCCAGCCTCTATTGCCCGAAGTGCAAGAACGCCATGCCCGTGCGCGAACGGTTGCTGCTGATCCTCCCGGACAAGGAGGTCTACGATTACCTTTGCACGGGCTGCGCCGAGTCGGTCGGCCGGCGCGAGGTGACGAACGCCGAAAAGCTCATGGTCGCGGCGGTCCCGCCGCGGGCAGCGGCCCGCCCGTCCTCGCGGTTGTTGCCCTGAGCGTTTTCCCGCCTTCCCCGACCCGTTGAGAATCGTCTACCTGGGCAGCGGCGACATCGGCCTGCCGACGCTGCACGCGCTGCACGCGGCGCACCTGGAAGGCACTCACGAACTGCTCGCCGTCGTCACGCAACCGGACCGGCCCGCCGGTCGGGGCAAGCAGGTGGCAGCCGGGCCGGTGAAGACGCTGGCGCTGGCGGCGGGCATTCCCGTCCTGCAACCAGAGAAAATCCGGTGGCCGGAGGCCGTGGCAGCACTGCGCGCGCTGACGGCGGACGTGTTCGTGGTGTTCGCCTACGGGCAGATCTTGCCGCAGGCGGTGCTCGACCTGCCCCGGGTGGCGTGCCTGAACCTCCACGCCTCGCTGCTGCCGCGTCATCGCGGGGCGGCTCCGATCCATGCGGCGGTGCTCGCGGGGGACCGGGAGAGCGGGCTGACGGTCATGTACATGGACGCCGGGTTGGACACGGGCGATGCGCTGCTGGAACGGCGCACCGCCCTGCGCCGCCGCGAGACGGCCGGGACGCTGCACGACCGGCTCGCTTTGCTCTCGCCCGGACCGTTGTTCGAGGCGCTAGACCTCCTGGCGCGCGGCGAGGCCCCCCGCCGTCCGCAGGACGCCGCTTCGGCCACCTACGCGCCCAAGCTGGAGCGCAACAGCGGGCGCATCGACTGGAACCGGGACCACGTGAGCCTGGACCGCTTCGTGCGCGGGA
>CALMAQ010000144.1 GCA_937859745.1 uncultured Verrucomicrobiota bacterium
GCCATGGGTCGCTAGGAAAAAAGAGGGCGCAAAGGGGCAGGACGGCGGGGGCAGGGCGTCAGGATTTCCAGCGGCGGTACTGGAACACCTGGAAGGTGAGCACCTGTAGGAACGCGGTCATGCTCAGGTAGTAGACCACGGCGCGGGTGTCGAAGAGGCCGTGCGAGAAGTCGCGCATGTGCTCGACCGTGGAGAAGTAGGAGACGAAGTCGCGGAACGTCTGGCTGGCGCTGGGGACGAGCAAGCCGATCAGGCCGAAGAAGAAGATGAGCAGCACCAACACGAAGCCGATGACCGCCGCGATGATCTGGTTGCGCGTGACCACGCTGGCCAGGCAGCCCAGCGAGATGTAGAACATGCCGATGAGCAGCAGCAGGAAGTAGCTGCCCGCGTAGGAGCCGTAGGACGGCGCGGCGGACATCTTGGTGACGTACTGGAAGATGGCGAAGTAGAGCGCCGTCGGCAGCCAGAGCACGAGGTAGAACAACAGCGCCCCGGCGAACTTGGCGAGCACGACCTGCCACTCCTCCACGGGCGCGGTCATCAGGCTCTCGATGGTGCCCAGCTTGAACTCCTCCGAGTAGAGCCGCATCGTGATGAGCGGGATGGTGGGCAGGAACGCGAACCAGAACACGGTGGTGTTGAAGAACACCTCGACCATCGTGTAATCCGAGGGCCCGCGGTTGAGCAGGGTGACGACCAGATAGGCGTTGAACCCGGCCAGGGCCAGCAGGAAACAGAGGACGATGTAGGCGACGGGCGAGTAGAAGTAGGACTTCATCTCGCGTTCGAGGAGGACGAGGAATTTACGCATCGGGGAAAAGGTTCAAGAACCAAGGATTGAGC
Organism: uncultured Verrucomicrobiota bacterium; assembly: GCA_937859745.1. Taxonomy (GTDB): domain Bacteria; phylum Verrucomicrobiota; class Verrucomicrobiia; order Chthoniobacterales; family SZAS-18; genus CAHJWO01. Next base: position 847 of record CALMAQ010000144.1, read on the forward strand.
TTCAAAGAAGGTTCGAGGTTCAGGATTTGAGGGGCAGATGACGCTGGAGAGGATCGGTTCTACTTGGAACTCGTTGTTTTGATCTTGTTTGAAGCTTGGTTCTTGAATCTTGAACCTTCCGCCTACTCGGCGTGGGTGATCTCGACGAACACGTCTTCGAGCGTGGCGCGGCGGCGGGCGAGTTCGCGCAGGGTCCACTTGCGCTCCACGGCGAGGCGGAACAACTCCGCGCGCGGGTCCGCGCCGGGCTCGACGCGCAGCAGGAACGAGCGGTAGTTGCCCAGCCCGTCGCCCGCGGGGACCGGGGCGGCCAGCCCGGCGACCGTTTCCCTGGTGGGAGCCTTGTCCTGGTCCTTCCTGCCTTTCGCGCTGACTTCCTCGGGCAGCGGGTCGGCCACGGTGTCCACGGTGGCGGGCGCGCTGGCAGCAACCGGTGCCGCGGCTTCGAGCGTCACTTCCTTGATGCCGGGCACCTTCTGGAGTTGCTCCACGCCGCCGTCCACGCCGGTGTCCGCTTCCAGGCGGATGTTGCTCACCGCGCGCAGCTGGCCCAGGAGGTTCTGCGGCGTGTCGCTGGCCTCGATGCGGCCCTTGTGCAGGATGATGACCCGCGAACAGGTCATTTCCACCTCGGGCAGGATGTGCGTGGAAATGAGGATCGTATGGCGCTGGCCCAGGTTCTTGATGAGTTCGCGCACCTGCCGGATCTGGTTGGGGTCCAGGCCGATGGTGGGCTCGTCGAGGATGAGCAGGTCCGGGTCGCCCACCAGGGCGTCCGCGAGGCCGACGCGCTGGCGGTAGCCCTTGGAAAGCGTGCCGATGATCTTGTGCTGCACGTCGTTGAGGCTGGTCAGTTCCTTGACCTCGCCGACGCGGGAGCGCAGCTTGCGCCCCGAGAGGCCCTTGAGCGCGGCGCGGTGTTCGAGGTATTCGTCCACGCGCAGTTCGGTGTAGAGCGGAACGTTCTCGGGCATGTAGCCGAGGTGGTTCCTCACCTCGAGCGCCTGGCTGTACACGTCGAAGCCCGCGACCGTGGCCCGGCCGCTGGTGGCCGGCAGGAAGCAGGAGAGGATTTTCATCGTCGTGCTCTTGCCCGCGCCGTTGGGCCCGAGGAAGCCGACGATTTCGCCGCGCTCCACCTCGAAGGACAGGTCTTTGATGGCCGTGTACCCGGCGTAACGCTTGGTGAGGTTTTCGACTTTGATCATCGCGTTTGGGGAAAGGACAGACAGCGGCGGAGCGCGGGACGTTGAAAATTTCTGGGGGTCCGTGTGGTGGGGGGCAGTACCTTGCACACGGAACCGGCGTTTGAGCAAACGCTTCTTTGTCGGGATGCGTGGGCGGGCGGGTTCTGGAACGCCGCGGTCACGACCGCCTACGGCGGTGCCGGGTATTTCACCAGTTCGGCCTTGATCGTCTGGTACAGCGGGCCGAGCCACGCAGGCGACTCTGGCGGGGTGGGTGGAATGTCGTGCGCCCGCAGGTCCAGCGGGCTCATGATGACCCGGACGTTCCGGGTCCCGGCCAGGGCAGCGAGCACGAACAAATCTTCCGCCGCCGGGTCGCCCACCGCCACGCAGCCGGCCGACACCGCGTCGCCATGGATCATGATGTCGCCTCCCAGGTTCCCGCGCCCTTCGGCCCGCGCCTGCTGGCGGTCGAAATCGTTGGGGTAATCAACCCGCAACGCCAGGTGATAGGCGCTGTTCGGGTTCAGGTTTTCGATCCCGTACAACCCCTCGGGCACCTGCCGGTCGCCCTCCCGCAGTTTCGGACCGGCGTGGCCGCTGGCGGCGAGCACGGGGTAAGAGCGGACGAAGCGAAAACCACCGTTCTCCCGGCCGGAGGCGTGGACCTCCAGGGTTTGCTCCTGCTTGAGCACCACCAGCGTCAGCGCGGCGGGAGGATACGTGACCCCCGCCCGCCGGAAGTCGGGTTCCACCCGGGCGCGGACGGACTTGCCGTACTGCCGGAGGCGGTCCGCGGTGGACCATCCGCCCGGCGGGGGCGGCCGGTACACGTGGGCACTCACAGGCAAAGGACGGGTCTCGCGCACCGCCGCCAGCCCGCCGCAAATCAGCAGGCCCACGAAAGTGAGGACCTGCCAGCGGCACGGGCGCATGGGGGCGCGCCTAACCCTGCGGGTTCTTCTTCTCCACCCCGCAGGTCAGCATGTCCGCACCCAGGTAGGGATTGGCGATGGCCGTGGTGCGCTGCACCCAGTCCTTGTTGACCATCGGGCAGTTGAAGACGTGGAAATCCGGGTTGCCCGCGACGATCTTCTCCGCGTGCTGGCTGAGCGTGGCGAACGCCTCGCGGGCCGCCTTGAGGTCCTTGGCGTTCTGGACGGCGTCGCCCTCGCCGCCCGCCAGCGCGTGCGCGGCGTCCTTGGCCACGTTGAGGTTGCTCTGGACGAGACCCTTCTGGATCTGCTCGTAGATGGTCATGAACTTGTCGTCGGCCTCGGAGAGCGGCGCGGCGCGCAGGGGTGCGGCGGCCAGCGCCAGCAGCGCGGCGCCACCGGCGAGGAGGGAGGAGAGCGGGAAGGTTTTCATGGGGCGAACGGGTTGGTCGTTGAAAAGACTGCGTGCAAAGTTTGTATCGCGCGTGGAGGAGCGAACGCCCGTTCATTTCTTCGGGACGAGCTTCATGCCGCACTTCGGGCAGTTGCCGGGGTGGTCCTCGACGACCTCCGGGTGCATGACGCAGGTGTACATGGTCATCTCCATGGTCTTGCCCGCGCCGTCGCCATCGGTGGGCGGGTGCGCCACGGGGCGGCCGTCCGGCCCGGCCGGCCCGGCGACGGTGCCGGGCGGGTGCTGATACCAGCCCGGGTCGGCGTCGTAGCCCTTGGACAGTTCGTCACGCACCTTGAGCAAGGTGAACATCCCGCCCATGCCGATGGGCCCGAACGGACCCTGGCCCGCCATCATGGGCAGCGTGTTCTTGGGCAGCGGCATGTGCATGTCGGTCATGCCGTGCATGCCGGTCTCGCCCATCGGCATGTAGCCCGGGACGAGCTTGCTCATCTTCTCGTTGAACGCCCTGGGGTCCGCGCCGAGCACGTTGGGCACGTCGTGCGTCATGGCGTTCATGGCGTGGTGGTTCTTGTGGCAGTGGACGGGCCAGTCGCCCGGGTTGTCGGCGACGAATTCCATCGTGCGCGTGGTGCCCGGGGGCACGTTGCTCGTCGCGCTGGGCCAGCGGGCGGAAGGCGGGATCGGGCCGCCGTCGGCGTAGGTCGTTTCCCAGAGGTGGCCGTGGAAGTGGATCGGGTGGCTGTCCATGCTCAGGTTCGCCAGCCGCACGCGCACGCGCTCCCCGGTCTTGACGACGAGCGGGTCCGTCCCCGGGTAGATGCGGCTGTTGAACGTGAACAGGTTGAAGTCCGTCATCACGTTCGGGTTGGGCGTGCTGGTGCCCGGGGCGACGGCCCATTCCTGGAGGAAGAGGCAGAAATCCCGGTCGATGGGCACGGGCTCGCCGTCCTTCGGGTGGATGACGAAGAAGCCCTGCATGCCCATGGCCATCTGGATCATCTCGTCGGCGTGCGGATGGTACATCTGCGTGCCGTGCTGCCTGAGGGTGAACTCGTAGGCGTAGGTCTCGCCGGGGGGGATGGCCTTCTGCGTGACGCCCGCCACGCCGTCCATCCCGGCGGGTGTGATGACGCCGTGCCAGTGGACGCTGGTGGGCTCCGGCAGCTTGTTGGTGACGAGGATGCGGACGCGGTCGCCCTCGACGGCCTCGATGGTGGGCCCGGGCGTCTGGCCATTGTAGCCCCAGCAGTTGACGGTCATGCCCGGGGCGAACTCGCGTTTGACGGGCTCGGCGACGAGGTGGAACTCCTTGACGCCATCCTTGAGCACGCAGGGCAGCGTGGAGCCGTTGGGCGTGGTGACGGGCGTGTAGGGGCGCGGCCCGCTGGCG
>CALMAQ010000145.1 GCA_937859745.1 uncultured Verrucomicrobiota bacterium
GGGCATTTCGGCCGGGTCGGCCACGCCCACGCCCGATCCGGCGGAAATGCCCACACCCGCGACCCCGTCGGAACCAGTGGAGATGCCCGCGGCCCCGGCCAGCCCGGAAGCGACGCCTTCGCCCTCGCCCACTCCCGAGTAAGCCCGGCGGCTTTTCTCTGCAACGGGTAGCGTTTTCCGTTGCCCGCAACCCCCAGCGATGGTAGATTTTGGCTCAGTTCGCGGCAGGATTTCACGCCGCTCTTTGCCATGCCCAATCCCAACGAGAAAATTGAACCCATCGACGTGGCCGAAGAGATGTCCAAATCGTTCCTGGACTACTCGATGTCGGTCATCATCTCCCGCGCCCTGCCCGACGCGCGCGACGGCCTCAAGCCCTCCCAGCGGCGCATCCTCTACGCGATGCACGATCTCTCGCTGTTCCCCGGCCGCCAGCACCGCAAGTGCGCCAAGATCTGCGGCGACACCTCGGGCAACTACCATCCGCACGGCGAGGCCGTGATCTACCCCACGATGGTCCACATGGCGCAGCCCTGGGCCATGCGCGAGCGGCTCGTGGACGGCCAGGGCAACTTCGGCAGCGTCGAGGGCGATCCGCCCGCCGCCATGCGTTACACGGAGGCCCGGCTCACCCACCTGGGCGCGGCGCTCATGGAGGACATGGGCAAGGACACGGTCGATTTCGTCGCCAACTACGACGAGACCACTACAGAGCCGACCGTCTTCCCGGCCGCGTTCCCCAACCTGCTCGTCAACGGCGGCACGGGCATCGCCGTCGGCATGGCCACGAACATCCCCCCGCACAACCTGGGCGAGGTGATCGACGCCGTGTGCGCGCAGGTGGACAACCCGGACCTCTCCAACGAGGAAATTCTGACCCACGTCAAGGGGCCGGACTTCCCCACGGGATGCAGCCTGCTGGGGCTGGCGGGCATCCGGCAGTACGTGGCCACGGGCCGCGGCTCGCTCAAGGTGCGCGGCAAGACCAACGTCGAGGAAACCAAGAACGGCCGGGAACAAATCGTCATCACGGAGATCCCCTACGCGGTCAACCGCGCCGTGCTGGTCGAGCGCATCGCGGAACTGGTCAACACGAAGGTCATCACGGACATCACGGCCGTGCGCGACGAGAGCGACGAGAACACGCGCGTGGTCATCGAGATCAAGCGCGAGGCGATCCCGCAGGTCGTCATCAACAATCTCTACCAGCACACGGCGCTGGAATCGACCTTCTCGGTCAACATGCTGGCCATCGACCACGGGCGGCCCAAGTTGTTGTCGATCAAGGAGGCGCTGGCGGCGTTCATCGAGCACCGGCGCGAGGTTATCCTGCGGCGCACCCGCTACGAGCTGCGCGCGGCCGAGGAGCGCGCGGAGGTGCTCGACGGCTACCTGGTGGCGTTGTCCAACATGGACGACTTCATCCGCATCATCCGCGAGAGCGCCAACCGCGACGAGGCGCGCGTCAAGCTGCTGGCCTACGAGTTCAGCCCCGCGCAGATTGCGGGCTTCGGCATCCAGGTCCGCAGCCCGGACCGGCTCACGGACGGCCGCTACGCGCTCAGCGAGCGGCAGGCCAACGCGGTGCTCGACCTGCGCTTGTACCAGCTCACGGGGCTGGAGCGCGACAAAATCACGGCCGAATACACGGAGCTGATGGTCGTCATCAAGGACTTCATGGACATCCTGGCGCGCGAAGAGCGCGTGCTGGCGCTTATCAAAGAGGAAGTGCTGGCCATCAAGGCGAAGTACGCGACGCCGCGGATGACCCAGATCGTGCCCGACGAGGGCGAGATCAACATGGAGGACCTGATCGCCAACGAGGGGTCGATCATCACGATCACGCACGGCGGCTTCATCAAGCGCACGCTGGCCAGCGAGTACCGCTCGCAGCGGCGGGGCGGCAAGGGGGTCATCGGCATGACGACGCGCGAGGGCGCGGCGGAGGGCGACTTGGGCGACTTCGTCGAGCACCTGTTCACCGCGAGCACGCACGACTACCTGATGTTCTTCACCAAGACCGGGCGCTGCTACGTCAAGCGGGTGTACGAATTGCCCGAGGGCAGCCGGACCTCGCGCGGCCGAAGCATCGTCAACTTCCTGGACCTGCGTCCCGACGAGAAGATCGCCGCGACGATCCGCGTGCAGCGCAAGATCGTCAGCACGGACGAGGGTCCGGTGGATCAGACGTGGGACCCGACGCTCCATGTGCTCTTCGCCACGCGCGCGGGCATTATCAAGAAGACGAACCTCTCGGACTTCGACAACGTCCGCAAGGGCGGGATCATCGCCATTACCATCGAGGAAGGTGACGAATTGATCGAGGCCGAATTGACCAACGGCACCAACAGCATCGTGCTGGTCACGCACGACGGCATGAGCCTGCGCTTCCACGAGGAAGAGGCGCGCCCGATGGGCCGGACGGCGGTGGGTAACTGGGGCATCCGGCCGGAGGCGGGTGATTACCTCGTGGCGATGGTCGTGGTGCATCCCGAAGCGACGCTGCTGGTCGCCGGGACGAACGGGGTGGGCAAGCGCACGCCCTTCGAGGAGTACCGCGAGCAATCGCGCGGCGGCAAGGGCATCATCACGATGAAGACGGGCGACAAGACCGGCGGTGTGGTGGGGGCCCTGACCGTCCTGGAGACGGACGAGTTGATGTTGACCACGAACAAGGGCAAGACGGTACGGACGCGGGTCAGCGAGATCCGCGAGACGAGCCGCAACACCATGGGCGTCAAGCTGATCGACCTGGCCAGGAACGAGAAGCTCCAGGACATCGCGCGGGTCATCAGCCAGGACGAGGACGAGGAGGCGGCCCCCACCGGGGACGATGCCCCCACGGCGGACGCCGCGCCGGAGGACGCACCGCCGACGGACGACACCGTGGACGGGGACGAGGAGGTTTGAAGCTCCGGGCCGCCGTGGCGCGGCCATCCGTTCGCGGCCTGAAAACTTTTCTTCCCACCCGGGCGGCGTCTCTGTATTTTCGGGCCGACGAGCCCCCGGCCGGTATCATGGAGGCATTGGTATTTGCTAGTTGTCACCCCGGAAGCAATTGGATAGTTTCCCCGACCTGAAGCCCCCCGCTTCGTCTTTTTCCTCCATGGGACCTGTCCTTCATTCCCTCCAAGCCGCCGGTCCGTTGTGGCGGGTTGCGTCCGGCCTCCGTCCGGCGCGGTTGCGTGGGGTCTGCGGGATGTTCGCCTGTCTCCTGCTCGGGTCAGCCGTGCCGGGGACGACGCCCGCCGC
>CALMAQ010000146.1:0-1022 GCA_937859745.1 uncultured Verrucomicrobiota bacterium
GACTACACCGTCCTCGAGCACGACAACCCGGCGATCATGAGCTCGGCCAGCTACGGCCTGCCGGCCGACGCGCCGGGCGGGTACGCGCCGGAGCCGATCTACAACTCCACCAAGATCAGCACCGAAGGCATCTACCTGCACGAGCTCGACACCACGACGTGGGCCCAGGGCAACACCGACGTGTCGCACGGCTGCCTGAACCTCAACGAGTCCAACGCCTCCTGGTACTACAAGACCTCGCAGATCGGCGACGTCGTCCAGATCAAGAACACCGGCGGCCCGACCATCCAGGTCTGGCAGGGCGGCGTCTGGAGCTTTCCGTGGTCGACGTGGACGGCCGGCAGCGCCCTGCACTGACCGGTTCCACCCGGGTCGGACGGCCTGTCCAGGGCTGGGTGCGCCGCACCCCGTCGAACGATTGTGTGAACTCCCGGCGTGGTCGGGCCCACTCGCCTACGATCAGGCGCCGGGTCACCTGAGTCGTCGGACGGGAGCATCGTGGATCGCCAGCAGGAGTTCGTGCTCCGCACGTTGGAGGAGCGTCAGATCCGGTTCGTCCGGCTCTGGTTCACCGACATCCTGGGGGTCCTGAAGTCGGTGGCGATCGCGCCGGCCGAGCTCGACGGCGCGTTCGAAGAGGGCATCGGCTTCGACGGCTCGGCCATCGAGGGCTTCGCGCGGGCCAGCGAGTCGGACATGCTGGCCCGGCCCGACCCCGCGACATTCCAGGTGCTCCCGGCCCTCGACGGGGGCCCGTCGGACTCCGCGCGCATGTTCTGCGACATCCAGATGCCCGACGGCTCGCCGTCCTTCGCCGATCCGCGCTACGTGCTGCGCCGGACGCTGTCGAAGGCCGCCGAGGCCGGCTTCACCTTCTACACCCACCCCGAGATCGAGTTCTTCCTGCTGAAGGACCGGCCGACCGACGGCACCGAGCCGGTGCCGATGGACAACGCCGGCTACTTCGACATGTCCAACCACGAGAGCGCGAACCACTTCCGCCGCGCCGCGGTGAACGCGCG